>JALZWO010000011.1 GCA_023300375.1 Granulosicoccus sp.
AAAACTCCAGCTAAAACAAAAAGCCAGAGCTAATGTCAATTAACAGCTGTAATACATATCAAACTCAACAGGATGCGTAGACTGACGTAGTCGTGTCACTTCTTCCATCTTCAGCGCAATGTAGCCGTCGATAAGATCATCAGTGAATACGCCACCGGCTGTCAGGAAGGCGCGATCCTTATCCAGCTCTTCCAGAGCCATGTCCAGTGATGAACATACTTGTGGAATGTTGGCAGCTTCTTCTGGAGGCAGGTCATAAAGATCTTTGTCTGACGCATCGCCAGGATGGATCTTGTTCTGGATGCCGTCGAGGCCAGCCATCATGAGAGCTGCAAATGTGAGGTACGGGTTACCGGTTGGATCAGGGTAACGAACTTCAATACGACGGCCCTTAGGGTTGCCCACATAAGGAATACGGATAGAAGCTGAACGGTTGCGTGCAGAGTAAGCCAGCATGACCGGTGCTTCAAAACCTGGAACCAATCGCTTGTAGCTGTTGGTAGAGGCATTTGAGAAAGCATTGATTGCACGTGAGTGCTTGATGATGCCACCGATATAGAACAGAGCCGTCTCAGACAGTCCACCATAAAGATCACCAGCAAACATGTTGTTGCCATCTTTGAACAAAGATTGATGAACATGCATGCCACTGCCGTTGTCGCCAACGATAGGCTTAGGCATAAATGTCGCTGTATGACCATAGCGATGAGCTACGTTGTGGACAACATACTTAAGGATCTGAGTTTGGTCAGCACGCTTAACTAGTGTGTCGAACTTAGTACCAATTTCGCACTGGCCAGCTGTTCCTACTTCGTGATGATGAACTTCAGGTGTTACGCCCATCTCTTCCATAACGGTACACATAGTGCCGCGCAGGTCGTTGTGCGAATCAACAGGAGGTACTGGAAAGTAACCGCCTTTTACACCAGGACGGTGACCGATGTTGCCACCTTCCATTTTCTTGCCCGAGTTCCAGGCTGCTTCGTCTGAATCGACAGAGTAGCTCATGCCTTTCATGTCAGTCGTCCAGCGCACGTCATCGAAGATGAAGAATTCTGGCTCAGGACCGAAATAAGCTGTATCCGCGATGCCTGTGGACTGCAGGTACTTCTCAGCACGAATAGCCAAAGAACGTGGATCACGCTCGTAGCCTTCCATCGTGTCTGGCTCAACGATGTTGCAACGAATGATTAATGTGGCAGCTTCGGAGAAAGGATCCATGACAGCAGTGTCTGCAACTGGCATAAGCAGCATGTCAGAGGCATTGATGCCCTTCCAGCCAGCGATGGATGATCCGTCAAACGGTTGTCCTTCTTCGAATACATCGGCATCGATGAATTTAGAGGGCACAGAAGTGTGTTGTTCTTTGCCGCGTGGATCAGTAAAACGAAAATCAACGAATTTGACTTCGTTGTCTTCGATCATCTTGAGGACGTCACTTACTGCTGACATGTTAGTTATCCTTAAAAGTTGTGGTAAATGGTTCGTGCGCGCGCGACTGGCATGCGCCATGTAACGGTTACTGCAGGCTTTGTACCAATGTCAAACATAATGCTAATTCCTTAAAAAACAATATCTTGCGATTTATTAGGAAAAAGATTTGCACAAAAATTGTGCTTTCATTAAATCGAATGCACTAAAATGGTGCTTACTGCGCATCTAGTTTGTCTTGCTGGAATCAAAAAGCTCGAACCGTATTCTACCGCATCACACTAATCATCATAAGTTAGCTCAAAGCTTGCGGGGCATAAGCAAAAGTAAATGAGATCAAAGGCTTCATCGCTCAACTCCAGCGCGGCAGTGTTTTTAGCTATCAATACCGCCGTTTAAGCCTGTCAAGTTTATCAACCATGCACGTAGCGAACAGCATCTGGTACGGGTAGAGGTTTCACATAGTGCAGAGATGAAAGTACACTATGCCGCTCTATCAGTTGTTAAACCCCACACGAGCTAGTAATCACCATGAATCCAGCTGCACCGCAGCCTGATGTAAAGACCTTTCAGGGCATGATCGCTACATTAGAGAATTATTGGGCCAGTCAGGGTTGCCTGGTTCAGCAATCGTATGACATGGAGATGGGCGCGGGTACGTTTCACCCGTCCACATTTCTGCGTGCGATTGGCCCAGAACCTTGGGCGGCATGCCATACCCAGTCATCGCGTCGTCCTACTGATGGGCGTTACGGCGATAACCCTAACCGGCTGCAACACTACTACCAGTTTCAGGTAGCGATGAAACCATCGCCTGAAGCCATGCAAGATTTATATCTTGGCTCTTTGAAAGCGTTGGGTTTTGACGTTCTCGAGCACGACATCCGCTTTGTAGAAGATAACTGGGAATCACCAACACTGGGCGCATGGGGGTTGGGCTGGGAAGTATGGCTTAACGGGATGGAAGTCACTCAGTACACCTATTTTCAGCAATGTGGTGGTATCGCTTGTAAGCCGGTGCTAGGTGAGTTGGCCTACGGCATTGAGCGTCTGGCTATGTACATTCAAGGTGTTGAATCTGTTTATGACTTGGTGTGGGGGCACACGGCAGCGGGCCCAGTATCGTACGGCGATGTGTTTCACCAGAACGAGGTAGAGCAGTCGGCTTATAACTTTGAGCATGCCGATGTGGATTATCTGTTCACCTTATTCGACCAGTGTGAAAAAGACTGTAAGGCCTTGTGTGAAGCGGCGTTGCCACTACCTGCTTACGAGCAAGTACTGCGCGCCTCTCATTCATTCAATTTATTAGATGCACGCCATGCCATTTCGGTAACAGAGCGCCAACGGTACATATTGAAAGTACGCACCCTGTCACGGCAGGTTGCTGAAGCTTGGCTGGCCAAGCGGGAAGCTTTAGGCTTTCCGATGCTGGCATCGTCGAAAGAGGGTCAAGCTGATGTCTGATTCAACCGTATCCGACTTACTCATCGAACTAGGTTGCGAGGAGCTACCCGCAGGTTCTGTGATGCCGATGGCACAGCACCTGGGGAAAAGCTTAGGCGAAGTTTTATCCAAAGCTGATTTATGCTCAACTGCGCCAACCGTATTTGCAACGCCCCGACGTATTGCTGTGCTTTTTAGTGGTGTCGGTGCTCAACAGGCACAAATGGAAGTTGAGCGTCGTGGCCCTGCAAAAGCCGCGGCTTTCAAAGACGGTGAACCCACCAAAGCATTGCAAGGTTTTTTGCGTTCGGCCAATGCCAGTGTTGAGCAACTCACCACCATAGAAACACCCAAGGGTGAATGGGTTGTGTTGAAACAAACTCAAGCAGGTAAAACACTGAGCGAAGTTGTTGCTAAAGCGCTACCGGATGCCATTAAAAACCTGCCCATGCCTAAGCGTATGAAATGGGGTGCGCATCCCCACGAATTCCTACGCCCTGTTGTCTGGTTGCTGGCGATGTATGGAAGCGATGTGATTGATGTAGAGGTGCTTGGGCTCAAGTCGGGTAATAAGACTCGAGGTCATCGTTTTCATGCGCCTGATGAAATCACTGTTAGTGCACCTAGCGATTATGAGGCGGCTTTGCAAAAGGCCTACGTTATGGCAGAGCCTGCCAAGCGCCGAGCCAATATCAAGTCTCAGGTTGAGGCACTTGCTGAGACACTTAAAGGCACACCTGTGCTCGATGAAGAGCTGATTGATGAAGTGAACGCATTAGTTGAATGGCCAGTAGCATGTGCGGGCAAGTTTGATGAAGAATTTCTTGAAATTCCAAAGGAAGCGCTTATACAAACGATGCAAGAAAACCAACGCTACTTTGCCTTGCTAGATAGTAAAGGTGAGCTGCACCCTGCGTTTATTACCATTGCTAATCTGGAATCTCGAAACCCTGAAGTGGTGATTGATGGCAACGAACGGGTCATACGACCACGCTTTGCGGACACGATGTTTTTCTGGAATCAGGACAAAAAAGTATCTCTGGCCTCTCACCAAGAACAATTGAGTCGATTATTATTTCAGGAAAAATTGGGCTCTGTTGCCGACAAGGTTGCCAGAATGGGTACGGTGGGTGATTGGCTAGGTGGACAGTTGTCAGTGAATAAAAGCGATATTTCAACTGCTGTTAATTTGTGCAAGTGTGATTTAAATACTGAAATAGTCAAAGAGCTGCCAAAAATGCAAGGTATCTGTGGTCGCTATTACGCGTTACGCGATAAGCATAATGCAAGTGTGGTAGAGGCTATGGAGCAACATTATTTTCCTAAGCAGGCTGGTGGTGCTCTGCCTGGTAGTGATGTATCGCAGGTGGTCTCGTTAGCCGACAAAACTGACACTTTGGTGGGTATTTTTGGTTTAGGAATGGTTCCCACAGGTGCAAAAGATCCCTTTGCACTAAGACGGGCTTGTATCGGCATTGCCCGTATTATTGTTGAACAAGAACACGATATTGATCTTGTAGAATTGCTGGAATCCTCTCAAGCAAGTTACGGTAATCGTCTGGAGAAGCCCGATATGCAGGCCATGCTGGGTTATCTCATTGAGCGGCTGCGAGGCTATTTGTCAGAGCGTGGAAATGCAGCTGATGCCATTGACGCAGTATTGGCTAAGCAAATAACACGACCTCTAGATATTGTTTCTCGTTTAGAAGCCATAGAGGCATTTCGTAAAACTGATGCGGCTGTCTCATTAGCGGCCGCCAGTAAGCGTATGGGTAATATTTTAAAGAAAGTGGATGAGGTATTGCCTGAGTATGTGGATCCAGCTTTATTAAAAGAGCCCGCAGAAAAAGATTTATTCAAGCTGCTTGAAGCTGTGCAGCCCAGCATCGAAGAGGCGATGAGCCGACGAGATTATGCATCGAGTATGCGTGATACAGCCCAACTCAAAGTGCCTGTTGATACGTTCTTCGACAACGTGATGGTCATGGATGAAGATACGGCTTTGCGAGTTAATCGTCTGGCATTGCTCAAGCGTATCAATGCGCTTTGCTGTTCAACAGCTGAACTTGGTTTGTTGCGCCCAGAAGAACTTGCGAGTGCTAGCGCGTGATCAAGCTGATCGTTCTGAGTCGTGATGGTGTAATCAATAAGGATCTTGGACGACCGATTACCACCGTTGACGAATGGGTGCCTATAGAAGGTAGTTTGGAAGCTATTGCACGCTTGAACAAAGACGGTTGGAGTGTGGCAGTAGTGACTAATCAGAGCGGTATTGGGCTTGGCATTTTAGAGCTTTCCACCTTGCATGATATTCACAAGCGAATGCACGAGTTACTCAACCAGATAGGCGGTAAAATAGACGTTGTGGCCTTCTGTCCGCATACCGACTCGGACGATTGTGCTTGTCGTAAGCCTGCTCCAGGCATGTTGTACTCAATTAGTGAGCGTCTTGGTATTAATCTGAATAACGTGACCATGGTGGGTGATTCGTTGCATGACATGCAAACTGCCATGGCCTCGGCTGTGTCTCCTGTTATTGTCAGAACGGGTAAGGGGCGTAAAACGCTCGATACGCACAAAGGGCTAGAGCACATTCCGGCTTTTGATAACCTTGCAGCTTACGTGGACGATTTGCTGGCCCCCAAAGCTGATGAAAAAAGCGACAAAAGTGACAAGTCAAAACTCAATCAAGCTAAGGCTCAGTCAGGTAAATCTCAAAGTGGCAAATCTACTCCGAGCAGTAAGGCACCAACCACTAAAGCTCAGACTACAAAGCCTACGGCGAGTAAGGCAACTGGCAGTAAAACAGCCAACAACAAAACATCAAGTACTAAAATTGCGGCCCCTAAAGAGGTGACCAGCAAAGCACCAAAAAACAAATCCTCTTCCAGTAAATCCTGATGAGTGAACAGTATGTATAAATGGTGGCTGACATTTCGTAGCGTGGTGTTCTGGGTTTGGCAGATAATCAACACACTCATTATGGGTTTGCCTGTGCTTATCTCGGGGCTTATTTCCTTTCGTGCAGGAATAGCGATGGCCTCGTTGTGGAACGGCCTCAATGTGTGGGGGCTGCGTGTAATTTGTGGTGTGACATGGAAAGTGGAGGGCCGAGAGAATATTCCCGACACGCCCTGTGTTGTCATGTCTAAGCACCAGTCCACGTGGGATGCCTATTTTTTGCCAACGTTGTTTACGCCTTTTGTTTATGTCGCCAAACGATCACTGTTGTACATTCCTATATTCGGCTGGGCCTTGTACGTTCTCAAGTTCATTTTGATTGACAGATCGTCGGGACGATCAGCTATTCAACAGATGTGCGAACAGGCTGCTGATCGTTTGTCTGAACGAAGTTGGGTGCTTGTGTTTCCAGAAGGCACGCGACGTCCGGTGGGGGCAGAACCCTCGTACCGTGTAGGTGGCGCAAAGATAGCTGAGAAAGTGCCTGCTGATGTACTACCCATAGCGGTTAATGCAGGTGAATTCTGGCCGCGTATGGGCTTTGTCAAATGGCCAGGCATGATAACGGTGAGTATTGGTCCGGTGATCAAATCGGAGGGCAAGAGTGCCGCACAAATTATTGCCGAAACCGAAAGCTGGATTGAAGGACGAATGAACGAAATTACCGTGATAGACAGGTTCCCTTACTAGACCACATCTATTGATAGTGGAAGCTTGAACAATTCGATAGCATTGCGCGTGGTGCTCATTGCAACCACTTCAGGTGATTCAGAGCGCAGTTGACTCAAGTTTTGCCAGACATCTTTAAGCCAAGCGGGCTGATTACGTTGCCCACTATGGAGGCTATCGGGTTGGTCTGGTGCGTCGGTTTCCAGCAGTATGGCCTCTAGTGGCAACGCTGAAATCAATTGGCGCAACCGTGTGGCCCTATTGAAGGTGCAAGCTCCACCAAAGCTCAGCTTATACCCCAGATCGATCAGTTTGTTGGCTTGCACAGTTGAGCCGTTGAAGCTGTGAATGAGCCCTTGCGAATGCCCGGATGCGCGAATCATGCGAATGACATCCTCTACCGCTTTGTTTGCATGGATAACAACAGGCAAGCTGAATTCTCTGGCCAGAGCCAACTGGGCGGAAAACAGTTTTTGTTGCATGGCTTTATCGCCACCTGAGTGGTGGTAGTCAAGTCCGCATTCACCTACCGCCACAGGGCGTTCACGTGCAATCCAGTGGCTCAGTTTTTCAATATCGTGCAGCGAATGCTGATCACAAAAACAAGGGTGTAGCCCGTAGCAGGCGAATAGGTCGTCGTGTTCGTCGCAGAGGAGTTTAAGCCTAGGCCAAAATTTTCTGGATATGGCAGGTACCACTTGAGCTACGACGTTAACGTGCCGTGCTGCTTGCAGAATATCCAGACGATCATTGTCAAAGCTTGTGTCATCGATATGGACATGGCTATCGATTAGTGGGGGTGTCATCGTAAAACAACCTAACACGAACTCATTGCATTATCATCCTACATAAACCGGATGTAACGAAGATAAGGAGACAGCACATGCGCTGGAGAAAAGGTAGGCGCAGTAGTAACGTAGAAGATCGCCGTGGCATGCCAGCGGGGAATCGAACGCCTAGACGCGGTGGTATGAAGCTGGGCGGTGGTGCCGGTATTATTGTGCTGTTAATTGGAATGTTTCTGGGTGTCGATCTTTCAGGATTCATGGGCACCAGTTCAAATAGCCAATTACAATCGCCGCAAGTATCGTCAAGCGGCTCGCAGGTGCGTTCAAATGATGAGGCCTCTGAGTTTATCAAAGTCATGCTGGCGTACAACGAAGATGTCTGGAACAAACTATTTGCGCAATCTAATCAGCAGTATCAGGCGCCTAAGCTGGTCTTGTTTGATGGTGGTGTGAATTCAGCGTGTGGCTACACCTCATCGGCTGCGGGTCCGTTTTATTGCCCGGGTGATTATCAGGTATACATCGATCTGAGTTTCTTTCGTGAGTTGCAGAAAATGGGCGCTGGTGGGGATTTTGCACAAGCCTATGTGCTGGCTCACGAGGTCGGCCATCATGTGCAAAACCTGTTAGGTGTTTCAATGGCTGTACAAAAGCGGCAACGAGCGGTCAGTAAAGTTGAGGCTAACAAATTGTCGGTACTCACTGAGCTGCAAGCAGATTGTTATGCCGGCGTCTGGGCGCACCACGCGCACAAAGACAACCAACTGCTTGAGCCAGGTGACTTGGAAGAGGGCATGAATGCAGCAGCTCGTATTGGTGATGATGCGTTAATGGGACGTGCCGGTGCGCAGATCCGGCCAGAAGCCTTCACGCATGGTTCATCGGCGCAAAGACAACAATGGCTATACAGCGGACTGGAAAGTGGCGACCCTCAGTTGTGCGACACCTTTGCTTCCTGAGTAATTACCACCATGAGAATGAGTAAAGACGAGTTTCTTGCATCACCGCGTAAGAAAGTCACCTTGTTGGGTATGTCAGGTGTTGGTAAGACACGCCTAGCCAATATGCTGCGAAGTGATGATTGGTTTCATTACTCGGTAGACTATCGTATCGGTACGCGTTATCTGGATGAGCCTATTCTTGACAACATCAAGACTCAGGCCATGCAGGTGCCTTTTCTGCGAGAGTTGCTGCTGTCAGATTCAATCTATATCAGTAACAACATCACGGTCGATAATCTTGCCCCGTTATCAACGTTTCTGGGCATGTTGGGCAATCCTGATTTGGGTGGTTTGAATCTGGCCGAGTTCAAACGTCGTCAGCATTTGCATCTCGATGCTGAGGTGGCTGCAATGCGTGATGTTGAAAACTTTATCCATAAGGCTAAAACGATTTATGGCTACGATCATTTTCTCAATGATGCCAGTGGCAGTTTTTGCGAGATTGACGATAAGGATGTTATTCAGCGAGTGGCTGACAATTCCTTAATCATCTATATCAAGACCAACGCTGAAGATGAAGCCTTTCTGATTGAGCGTGCTGCTAAACACCCTAAGCCCTTGTACTACCGTGAAGCCTTTCTTGATAGGCAGTTAAGCGACTACTTTGCGGAAAAAGGCATGGAGTACACTGCGCAAATTGACCCGGCAGATTTTGTGCGTTGGGTATTCCCTCGATTGTTTCATTCGCGACTACCTCGTTATGAGGCGATCGCTGAAGAACATGGCTATACAATCTCCGCCCGTGATGCATTTGAAGTCTCTAATGCGGATGAATTTCTTGCCTTGATTGGCGATGCTCTCTAGTCGTCGTTTTTACCTACTTGTAAAATGCCATTAGTCGCTCACAATAAGTTACCTAGTTTCCAACGATTGCGTTCGGAAGGCTATCGTATTTTGTCTCCCGAACGTGCTCGTGAACAGGATATTCGCAGCTTGCATATCGGCTTGCTGAACATGATGCCTGATGCAGCACTTGAAGCAACGGAGCGACAGTTTTTCAGACTGGTAGGTTCTAGTAACCCGATATCTCAGTTCTATATTCATCCGTTTACGCTTGATGAAATACCGCGTGGTGAAAAAGCACGAGCGCATATTGATAATTATTATGAACCGCTAGATCGGATTAAATTAGCGGGGCTCGATGCGCTCATTATCAGTGGAGCCAATGTAACGCAGCCTAATCTGGAAGCCGAAGTTTTTTGGGAACCACTGCAATCGGTCATCGACTGGGCTCATGAAAATGTGACATCCACGCTATGCTCATGCCTTGCAACGCATGCAGTGTTGTTGGCACGCCATGGTATTCGTCGTGCTGGTTTGGATGAAAAGTGTTGGGGTGTATTTGATCATCGCGTAGTGCGTCAGGATCACCCATTGGTGCAGGATATCAACACACATGTGTCGGTTCCGCATTCGCGTTTTAATGAAGTCACTGAACAACAATTAACAGACAACGGTTTGCATGTGCTGATCAAAGGTGAAGAGCCTGGTGTGCAGCTAGCAGTGAGTCCGGATGGCTTTCGTACTATCTACTTTCAAGGCCACCCTGAATACGACAGCATTAGCCTTATGAAAGAGTACAAGCGTGAGGTGGGTAACTTTGTGAAAGGTACGCTTGCGCATTTCCCTCCCATGCCACGCTATTACTTTGATACGTACATCACCGCAATTCTTGAAGAATACAAAGGGCGTGTGGAAACGGCACTAGCGAGTCAGAGCGCGTTGCCTGTTTTTCCTGAAAAATTATTGGTCAACCATTTGGCCAACACCTGGCACGATAGTGGTGAAGCATTGGTAGGCAACTGGATTGGTTTGGTTTATCAAGTCACCAACGCCGAACAAGGCTTGCCATTCATGGACGGTGTCAATCCAGATGATCCACTAGGTTGGCTGAGCGCAAGCGCGTAACCAACGTCATTCCCGCGAGGGCAGGTAAGCATAGTCGGTAGCACAATAGATCCCCACCTTCGTGGAGATGACGGCTTAGGCCGTGTCATTTTCACGAGGACAGGTAACAGAGTAGGTAGTACTAAAGACCCCCGCCTTCGAGGGAATGACGGCTTGAGCCGTGTCGTTCCTGCGAAGGCGGGGGGCCATCGACTCATGGTCGATCTACATCACAAGATTGATCATCGCCAAACTAACCACCAGAAACAAGATGGTCATGAAGCCGCCGGCCCGCATAAAATCTGCCACTTGGTAACCACCTGGCCCCATCAACAGTGCGTTAACCTGATGCGTGGGTATTAAAAAAGAATTTGATGTGGAGATCGCCACAATCAAAGCATAGGTTGCAGGATCTGCACCGACGGTGACGGCAATGTTCACTGCTAGTGGCACCAACAAAACGGTTGCACCAATGTTGGACATGACTAAGGTGAAGAAGGTGGAGAGCAGTGCGATCACTATTTGCAATACCACATCAGGCACGTCCCCCACCAAAGCGATAATTTGATGAGCCATCCAGAACGCGGTTCCAGATTGATCAACTGCCACTCCCAAAGGGATGAGACTGGCTAACAGGAACACCGTTTGCCAGCTTACTGCATCGTAGGCTTCGTCCATGCTCAGCACGCCTGAGAGCACCATGCCCATGGCGCCAGTTAACAATGAAATAGATAGGCTGTCAGTGATAAGAAAGAGCGTTAGCGCCAATGCAAAGAAAAACACCGCAGGTTTTATTTTGTGCTCTCTTAAATCTTCGTAGCGCACATCAGTGGCAATAACAAAATCCTTATTGCGCGATAGGTTCTTCAGATCTTTCCAGCTTGCATGGACGACTAGCGTATCTCCAGCATGGAGTTTCTGCGTTCTGAAATCACGTTTAATGATTTCTTCAAAGCGAAAAATTTGCAAAATATTGGTGCCGAAGTTTCGACGAGGTTTGATCTCGCCGATTTCTTTGCCAATGAGGCTTGAGCCGGGCGGTACCACAAGCTCTGCAATACCACCGTGCTGTGCGTTCAGTACATCAGCAAAGCGATCGGGCTCTCCAAGGAGTTCCCAGTGGTTTGCGGCACAGAATTTTTCGATGTCAGCTCGATCACCCATCAAGCCCAATCGCGTATTGACCCAAATAATCTCTTCGCGATCGGGTGGTACTTTGACGACATCACCGCTGTACAAAGCAAGAATTAATGGAGTTTCCGGGTGATTTTCTTCGGCAGAATGAATGCTGGTACCCACCTGAGGACTTTCGTCAGTGATGCGTACTTCCATCAGTTCGCCCTTTATTCCATAGAGCTTTTCGAAGTAATCAGAGGTTCTTGCAGGGCGGCTAGTATCTGCATCATTTTTTTCAGGCAAAACATATTTACCGACCAACATAAAATACAGAACGCCCACTGCCACTAATGCGAACCCGATAGGGGTTACCGCAAACAGGCCAAAGCTTTCCATGTGCTGATCGTTGGGTAACATTTTGTTCGACGACTCAAGCAGATCGTTGAGCAAGATAAGCGGGCTAGAGCCAATCATCGTGACCGTGCCACCCAATATGGCGCAAAAACCCATAGGCATAAGCAGCCGAGAGATGGGTAGGCCGGTGCGTGAACTGATACGGGAGATAACGGGGAGGAACAGTGCAGCCGCACCGATGTTCTGCATAAAACTTGAAATAATGGCGACCGTGCCGGAGACCAAAGGAATGATGCGTTTTTCGGTTTTACCGCCTTTATTGAGAATCAGTGCTGCCACTCGATTCATAATGCCGGTCTTGTCGAGACCCGCACCGATAATCATGACGGCGATGACTGAGATAACGGCGTTGCTGGCAAAGCCCGAAAAAAGTTCATCGGGATTGATAACGGGCTCTATCCCAGGTATCAATGTGGTGAGTCCCAGTACTACCATGACGCCAATAGCGGCGACGTCGACTCGGACAATTTCGAAGGCAAAGAGTACGACAGTACCTGCCAGTATGGCCATGACGAGCATCATTTCGAAACTCAGCGTCATGGATTCCATCTACATAGATCTTTTGTTCTTGGTTAGAAGGCGTACTAGGACAACCTCCTAGCCGATGAACGAGATTATACTTTCTTATAGATCAGGTCGAGAACACTATGCCCTAATCGTTGCCCGCGCGCCTCAAAACGTGTCAGTGGACGCCATTCGGGTCGTTCTGAGGCCATACTGGGGCCAACAATGTTCTGAAATCGGGAATCATTTTCTAGGTGTTCGATCATCCACTCACCGTATTCTGCCCAATCGGTTGCGCAGTGCAGAATCCCAGTTGGCTTGAGCACGCGACAGACACCGTCAAGGAAGTCTTTTTGTACTATGCGTCTTTTGTGGTGTCTTTTTTTGTGCCATGGGTCTGGAAAGAGCAGAAGCACTTTCTCGATTGACTCGGCTGGCAGCATGTGGTGCAGCACTTCAAGCGCATCGTGTTGAATGATGCGTGCGTGGTTCAACTGTTTTTGTTCTATGGCTAGCAGAGCATGCCCAACACCGGCTGTATGGACTTCAACACCAATAACGTTGCGCTGCGGTTCTTGCTGAGCAATGTGTGTGAAGACATCGCCATTGCCGAAGCCTATTTCCAGCACGGTGGGCGCTGTTCTGCCAAATTGCACTTCCAGATCTATCGGTTGATCTGAGTAAGTGAGCCCGAATGTGGGCAACAGACGCTCCATCGCATCGGTTTGAGCAGGTGTTGTACGGCCATTGCGAATGACGAAACTGCGGATGGATCGACTGGTCAGGCGCAATTGACCCTCGCCTAAATCACTGGTGGCACTTGTTAAAACATTGCTGTCATCACAAGTGTCACTCGCAGATTCTGTTACTGCGGCTGATTGCTCTGTGGGCTTGTCAGCTGGCATGGGGCATCGTAAATCTCGCTGGGGACGGGACAAACAATCCCGCGAGTTAGTCGTTTAGCGGCGACCGCCTCTTTTGCCACCTTTTCTGGGCTCTTCAAATTGGACTTTCAGTGATTTGTCGCCGATTATCTTGCCGTTGAGTGCTGCAATCGCAGCTCGCGCCTCATGGCCTTCCATTTCGACAAAGCCGAAGCCCTTACACTTACCGGTGAATACGTCAGCTGCAAGCTTAATCGAGCGCACCGTGCCGTGCTCGGTGAACATTTCGGTAACTGATTCTTCTGTTGACTCCAAAGGAAGTCCACCAACAAACATCTTTTTCACGTAAAGGCCTCAATATTTCAATTCTGTCGATGCTGAAAACCGGGAAGCCCATCTCACAACGAAAGTATGAGCGGAGGGGCAATGCAGACTTTTCAGCGTCTTACTCCTGCAGCAAAGGCCGTCAGGCGGGTTGTTTGGGGCAAATCCGACACTGACAAATGCCGTTTCGTCGGTGGTTCGCCGTCAACCCGTGGAACGGACAAGTGTACTCCTAAGTTGACGGTATGGCTAGGAGAACAGACAGCGGGCAGCAGCATTGCTGACGGTCGAGTTTTATTGAGTGAGCAGTAGCTTGGCAGCTCTTGATAGACGTTTTATCGACCATTCGCGTTTGCTCGCTAGTGAGCGAGTGGCTGCGCTCTCTTGATAGACTAGTTCTACCGGTCGGCGGGCACTGGTATAGGCCGCTCCTCGGCCACGTTTCCCCTCTTGATTCACGCCATTGTGCTCTGTTACACGTCTTGGAACATTCGTTGTGATGCCGGTGTACAACGTGCCATCGTTACACTTTACTATGTACACGTTCCAAGTTAACTCTGCTTCCAATGTCTGAACATCAGCCTGTACCGTCTGACGATCCTGTTCCTGAGTCCGTGAGCTCATTTGGCGGTGTGTCTACCAAGTCCGCCACATCGGTAAGCTCGGCTGGTGAGCACAGGAATCATGGCCAAGGTGGCAGGCGTGGTGAGGTCTTTGGATCTTTGGCCCGTGTTTATGGCCAGCAGGCGTTCGATCAACTCCCGCGATTGAGAATCTGTGTGGTGGGCATCGGTGGGGTGGGTTCGTGGGCAGCGGAAGCTCTTGCGCGTACAGGTGTCGGTCATATCACAATGATAGATCATGACGACGTATCCACCAGCAATATCAATAGGCAGTTGCATGCTCTACACACCACAGTAGACAGGCCAAAGGTTGAGATAATGCGAGAGCGGATGCTGCTGATCAATCCAGACGCAGAGATAGTGGCTGAGGATGACTTTCTGGCAGAGAAAAACCTGGCTCACTATCTTGAACGCGATTTTGATGTGGTTATCGATGCGATAGATAACATTCGCTTCAAAGTCGCAGCAATAGCGCATTGCAAGCGCAACAAAATACGCATTATCACAACTGGCGGTGCAGGGGGGCGTGTTGATCCACTGCAAGTTGGAGTCGCGGATCTTTCTCGTACCTGGAACGATGCATTGGCGGCTAAAGTGCGTTCTCGGTTGCGCTCTGATTATGGATTTACAGTTAACCCTAAGCGTCGGTTCGGCATTGAGTGCGTCTATTCGTCCGAGCAGCCTCTCTATCCAGACAGCGATGGTGAAGTCAGTCACGCCAAGCCTGGTGCTCCAGGCGTGAGGCTCGACTGCGATCAAGGTTATGGATCAGTAGCGTATGTTACTGGCACTTTTGGTTTGGTGGCAGCTTCAAGAGCTGTGAAACGAGCTTTGGCGCAACGATTGCGTATGAAACCGTGTGTTCTGAAACAATCATGAAACGCCAAATAGCCAGAGCTCGGCATAAATTTCAACTCTCGATGCTACCCTCCACCGTGTCCACACAGTCATTTTCTTACACAACAATCAATTCCCTCCGACTATCTGCTGGCAAAGCGGTGGCAGCAGTTCTCTTGTCGACAAATTTACTGGTCGCATGCTCTGGGTCTGGTTCCGATTCCGGAGCGCTAGGCGAGCAGTCGTCAGGGTTTATTGACGATGGGGTCAGCAGTGAGCAACTTCCGACAGTGTTGCGTCAACTGAGTGAAGATTCCAGTGTACTTTCACCAGTGCCAGACGTGGTCTTCACACAAACGCTGGCTGACAGTGGTCTTCGCGTGTCATACACCAGTCTCGAACAGCGTATCCAAGCGCCTGCGCTCGACGTTGAAGAACAGTGGATACATATGCAATCGTGCTTGGAGGTGGTGGGTGCGCCGCCGCTTGTTCTGATTCGAAATAACGAAGTAGAACCCTTTACAGCTCTCGATGAGGTGCTCATCAATGAGATCTTCGAGGCGCCTGAATTCTCATTCGTGCCCACGGCCAGTTCATCCACACTTCACGGCACAGTCATTCAAGTGATTGTCGAAGATTTTGATGGATCGCTTGGCATGCCTAATTTCAATCTTCGTTCAATAATGGGCCGACGCCTTTGGGCTGATGCCGGTTTGGCTGCAAGAGACTACCCGTTCGAGTGTGCCAGACAGGAACCTTGAACCACTAGGCATTAACCAGACGCATCAGTCGCGCCCCGCAGTCGCCATCGATTTTCAAAGTGGCTAGATCATCGGCTCGCGTTAATCCGTCATTGATAATGACAATGGGCTTGCCCAATTGGTGGGCATGACGACAAAAACGAAATCCTGAGTACACCATTAGCGACGAGCCGACCACCCACAAGGCGTCTGAATCGGCAACACCTTGCATGGCATGGGCAACCGTTGTCTTTGGCACGGTTTCGCCAAAGAAAACAACATCAGGTTTTAGAATGCCGTCGCACTGCTTGCACGCTGGTACTTGCATGCTGTTCAATGAGTCCAGTTCAAGATCTGCATCACCATCAGGTGCGTGTGCGGCGGTGAGCTCATTGAGCCATGCGTTGTGCTTGAGCAAATCAATCTGAAAATCGTCTCGGTCAATCGTATTTTTGCAATCAATACAACTAACGGTTGCCAGAACACCATGCAGATCAACCACATCGGTGTGGCCCGCTTTTTGGTGAAGTCGATCAACGTTCTGTGTGACTAGCAGTGGCACGTTGCCGTGTTCTTGAAGTTGTTTCAGCGCTGTGTGAGCAAGGCCTGGTTGCGCGCGGCTGAACGATGGCCAACCTACCGAGCTTCTGGCCCAATAGCGTTTACGCGCCGCTTCGTTGCTGATGAACAGTTGTCCTGTAATCGGTTGCTTGCGTTTCCATTGGCCTGATTTGTCGCGGTAGTCTCCCAAACCACTAGCGGTACTGCAGCCTGCGCCAGTGAGTACCATTAGCTTAGGATACCGTTCTATGAAACTGTCTAGCTGATCGTCTTGAGTGTCTCTCGCAGTCGTCATGGGCATTTTCATATGTTGGTTATGGCTGGCGGCACTTACTTAAACTCGTCATTCTCACGTCAATGAGGGTCCATTGGCTAGAAGCCTTGGATTCCTGCCTTCGCGGGAATGACGTTACTTACGCGTAAATGACGTTACTCATACGGGAATGATGAGTTAAGTAACTGCCGTTCAGTTGTGTTCTATAAATCGCCCAGTAAAGACTGCAACAAAACGATGCAAGCGGGTCCTGCTGTTTCAGTACGTAAAATACGCGGCCCTAGAGTTACGGGTTGTGCCCCGTGTACGATGGCTTCATTGATTTCTTTTGGGTCCAGACCGCTCTCGGGACCAATGATTAAAGTAATGTTGGAGTGTCCGGTGTTTGCGTGCCACTCACGCGCGGCTTGTGTGAGAGATTGTTTGGCCAGTGGGTCGAGTACGAAAATGACGTTGTTTTTATCGTGAGGCTGCGACTGTTGTACCCATTGAGAGTAGCTTAACGAGTCATTCAGGCTAGGTATAACGGCTCTGCCGCTTTGTTCACACGCACTGATAACGATGCTTTGCCAATGCAGTGATTTTTTTGTTGCACGCTTTTCATCGCCAGGTTTTACGGAGTGACGACTGTAAACCGGTTGTATACAGTTGACGCCCAGTTCCACTGCTTGGCGCAGGCTGATGTCCATTCTTTCAGGCTTGGATACGCACTGCACCAGAGTGACCTGCAAGGGTGATTCGGGTATGCCTGTTTTTTTTTGGTGAACATGAAGTACCACTTGTCGGGAAGACCCGCGCTCGGCAGCGTTTATGATGGTGGCTGGATACTCATACCCATCACCGTTGAACAACACTACCTTATCGCCTGCTTTGCTACGCAGTACCGTCATTAGATGGTGGCTGGCTTGTTTGTCCAGTGTCAGATCGGCTTCAATCTGTATTGCTCCATCATGGTAGAACCGACCAACCCGAGCGCTGCGACGGTTGGTTTGCTTATTAGCGTCTTCCAATGCCTAACAACCCCTTGCCCGAAGCCGGATCCAATTGATCACGCAGTGTCTTCTGACTACGCTCTAGTAGTCTTTGCATACACCATTCAAATTCTGTTTGGGCAGTTTGTTGATCAAGATCGCGTCCATCAGGCCAATAGCTCTTGGTGGCAAGTTTTACCAAAAATGGATGTTGCCCAGTATCTCGAAAACGTTCGAGTAATCGCGCTGTCGTTATCGTGTGATCGCTTTGTATACCCGTGATTAGCTGCAGCAAGATCGGCGCTCCTGCTAACTCGGTATTGATGCTTTGCGCAGATGTTGCTGGTAGCTGGATAGCAACTTCAGGATGCTGTAAACACAATAAAACTGCACGACTCATGATAGTGAGTCCGCCTTCGGTTTTCTGCTGTGGGCGTTGAGTGTTGCCAGCTCTTAAACTGTTCTGTGCATTGCCGCTGTTAGCTACGCCACCACTTGGGCCTAGAGGGAGCCCGATGAGTGCTTCTAGCCTTTGCATTGCCAGCTGTTTGTAGACGCCAGCCGGTATCGTTTTTAGCAGTGGTTTGGCTTTTTCCGCCAGCTGAGCTTTGCCGCCGATACTACTCATATCGATATCATCAGACAGGTGCTGATATAAATAATCGACAATAGATATGCGCGTAGCCATAAGATCGTTGAAGTTGGCAGCCCCCCCAGCTTTAACCACACTGTCTGGATCTTCGCCGTCAGGTAAAAACAAAAAGTGTGCATCTCGACCATCGTTCAAGCAGGGTAATGTTGCTTGCAATGCACGCCAAGCCGCTGCGCGTCCTGCTCGATCGCCATCAAAACAAAATACAAGGGTAGGAACCGTTTTGAATAGCAATTGCGAATGTTGTTCGTTTGCTGCTGTGCCCAAGGTAGCAACAACGTTCTCTATGCCGTGCTCGGCAAGTGCCACCACATCCATATAGCCTTCGACAACAATGACAGAGCCGTGATCTTGTGCTGCTTTGCGTGCCTCATAGAGTCCGTACACTTCAGAGCCCTTGTGAAACAGAGGTGTTTCGGGCGAGTTAAGGTATTTGGGTTCCTGCTTATCCAATACTCGACCGCCGAATCCGATGACACGACCTCGTGAGTCTTTAATCGGAAACATGATGCGATTTCTGAAACGTTGGTAGGGGCGTTTACCACCGTCAGGTTTAATCAACATGCCTGTTTTTATCAGGGCTTGGTCTTCCCCCGGGATATGCTGTTGAAGTGTGTCCCAGCCGTCTGGTACGTAGCCGATGCCAAAGCGTTTGGCTGTCTCACCGCTTAAGCCCCGTGCTTTAAGGTAATCGATAGCTTCTTGAGACTGGCGAAGTTGAGATTGATAGAAAGTAGATACAGATGCCATCAACGTGTACAGCGGCTTGATGTCATCACTGTTACGTTTTTGTGCCGCATCTCTGGGTACTTCCATGCCCACACTTTCTGCCAGAGTTTCGATGGCATCGACAAAATGCATGCTGTCGTATTCCATCAGAAAGCTTATGGCATTGCCATTAACTCCACAACCGAAGCAGTGATAGAACTGCTTGGTTTGACTCACTGAGAAAGAGGGGGTTTTTTCGTTGTGAAACGGGCAACAGGCGCTGTAGTTTGCGCCGCTTTTTTTCAGGGTGACTCGTGGATCGATGATCTCGACGATATCGACTTTTGCCAGTACCGTATCGATGAAATCTTGTGGGATTGAGCCTGCCATGGTCTTACTATACGCTCGTCATCAGGGCGATGCGAGTATCACTGGCCAGTGTACTGGACGCTTTGACGGTTCCAGTACAATGGAGTGTGATCCAAGCCCGACCGGACGAGCGCAAGAGTGACTCGTCCGGCTAGGTCCAGGCTCAATACGTTCTATGCAGCACGCCCTAGGGTCTGTAATAGCTCACCCAATTCCGCAGCTTTTGGTTTAACCATCCAGAAACGCGACGCCAAAGAATAGAAGTCGTCGACCATCTGCTGGCCAAGCGTGCTGCCAGTTTCGGTGACGTGATCTTCAAGCAGTGTGAGCAGATAGTTTCTGTAGCGCTCCATTGATTCAGCGTGCAAACGATGGATATCAATCAACTCATGGTTGTAGCGATCTACAAACACATTGTGTTGGTCATAGACGAAACCGAGTCCACCTGTCATGCCTGCACCAAAATTGACGCCGGTTTCGCCCAGTACAACGATACAACCGCCCGTCATGTACTCGCAGCCGTGATCACCGATGCCTTCAATAACCGACACAGCGCCACTGTTGCGCACCGCAAAGCGTTCGCCACCTATCCCGGCTGCATACAACTGCCCACCGGTTGCACCATAGAGGCAAGTGTTGCCAACGATGGCCGAATCTCTGCCGCGAAAACGTGCATCGTGTGGAGGGCGAATAACGATCTTGCCGCCGGCCATGCCTTTACCTACGTAATCGTTCGCATCACCATCAAGATACAAGTTCAGTCCACCAGCGTTCCAAACGCCGAAGGATTGCCCGGCTGTACCCGTGAAGTGAATATTCAGTGGCGAGTCTTCCATACCTTTGTCGCCGTGAATACGTGCAATCTCACCTGACAAGCGCGCTCCTATTGAACGGTTGATGTTCTTGATGGAATAGTGAAAATCACCACCGGCTTTTTTGCGAATGGCCGTCTTGCAATCCGACACCATTTGCTCGGCCAGTAAACCTTTGTCGTGTGGAATGTTTCGTTCCACAACACAGAAGCGAGGAGCATCTTCCGGCACGCCTCCAGTGGCTAACAATGGGCTGAGGTCCAAGCGCTTCTGACGCTCAGTGTTACCCGTGGCTGGCGATAGATACTCAGGCTTGCCTATTATCTCGCTTAAGTTTCGGACACCGAGGCTTGCCATGTGTCGACGCACGTCTTCGGCAACAAACTTCATGTAGTGCATGACCTTCTCAACGTTCCCGTTGAAATGGCGCATGCGCAAAATTTTGTGCTGAGTAGCGATACCGGTTGCGCAGTTATTCAAGTGGCAAATACGCAGGTACTTGCAACCCATGGCAATCATTGGCCCAGTACCAAAACCGAAGCTCTCGGCACCGAGAATGGCTGCCTTGATAACATCAAGGCCTGTTTTCAAACCACCATCGGCTTGCACTCTGACATTGCCACGCAGACCGTTTGCTCTGAGAACCTGATGGGTCTCGGACATGCCCAGTTCCCACGGTGAACCCGCGTACTTGACGCTGGTGAGCGGGGAGGCGCCCGTACCTCCGTCATAACCGGATATGGTAATGAGATCGGCATAGGCTTTCGCCACACCGGCGGCAATGGTACCAACACCTGCCTCAGCTACCAGTTTTACGGATATCAGGGCTTCAGGATTAACTTGCTTCAAATCGAAGATGAGCTGGGCAAGATCTTCTATCGAATAGATGTCGTGATGCGGTGGTGGCGAGATCAGTGCCACGCCTGGGTTGCTGTGCCGCAAGCGCGCAATCATATCGTTAACCTTGTGTCCGGGCAGCTGTCCGCCCTCACCAGGTTTTGCACCTTGTGCAATCTTAATTTGTAGTACTTCAGCATTGACCAGGTAGTGCGGCGTGACACCAAACCGTCCAGAGGCGATTTGTTTGATCTTCGACATTTTGATCGTGCCATAGCGATCTTTGTCTTCACCGCCTTCGCCTGAATTTGAACGCCCACCGAGCCGGTTCATGGCTTCTGCCAGAGTCTCGTGTGCTTCGGGTGACAAAGCGCCCAGAGACATACCCGCAGAATCGAATCGCTTAAGGATAGACTCGACAGGTTCTACCGCCTCCACTGGAATGGGTGGGCCTTTGGGGGTCAGCTCCAGTAAATCACGAAGCATGGAAGGTCTGCGATCATCAACCGTGTTGGCGTAGATTTTGTAGTCTTCATACTCACCGCTAGTGACAGCCGCTTGGAGCTGCTGAACCACATCAGGGTTGTAGGCGTGATATTCGCCACCGTGTATGTACTTAAGTAAGCCGCCTTGAGAAATTTCTACTTGCGGATTGAACGCTGATTTGGCTAGCGTGCTGATGTCGGTATGCAGGTCAGAAAAATCGATACCCTGAATGCGGCTGGTGGTGCCTTTGAAGCAAAGATCAACCACCGAACTATGCAGCCCAACAATTTCATACAACTGAGCGCCACGGTAGCTGGAAACGGTGGAGATACCCATCTTCGACAGGATCTTCATCAGACCCTTGTTGATACCCTTGCGATAGTTCTGCTCTAGCTGCGCTACATCAGTGGTTGGCAGCTCTCCTGTGCGTGTCAAACCCTGAATGCTTTCGTAAGCAAGGTACGGGTACACACACGTTGCGCCGTAACCAACGAGAACCGCAATTTGATGCGAGTCTCTGGCGGTACCCGTGTCGATCACTAAGTTGGCATCGCAGCGACAATCGGCGTTGATCAGAGCGTGATGCACGGCACCCGTGGCAAGTAGCGCATGGACTGGCAATAGGTTGCTGGCAAGATCACGATCACTGAGGATGATGATGACTTTTTGATCATCGGTTACAGCGCTGATGGCGTCAGTGCATATGCGCTTGACTGCCTCTTCCAGCGTTTCTGATTCTGGATCGTACTGCAGGCTTAACTGCACATGTGAGTAGCCCGGTTCGTCATCCATGGCGAGTAAGGTCTGGAATTTTTCACTGGACAAGACCGGTGATCTGACCAGCAAGCGATTCGCATGGTGGTGAGTTTCGCGAAAAAGATTTTTTTCTCGACCCAAGCATGTTTCCAATGACATGACGATTGTCTCGCGTAGCGGATCAATCGGCGGGTTGGTGACCTGAGCAAACTGCTGTCGAAAATTATCGTAGAGATGCCGTACGTGTTCAGACATTACTGGGAACGGCGTGTCATCACCCATCGATCCAATGGCCTCTGAAGCACCTTCTGCCAGCACACGGATGACTTGATCACGCTCTTCAAAGCTGACATTGAACATCTTTTCATAGATGGCCAATTGGTCGTCTTCCATGGGTGGAAGTGGTTCTGGCATGTCTCGCAGCGCTGATCTAAGATGGCGTGCGTTCTTTTGAAGCCACTTCGCATAGGGTTGGCGGTGCTTCAGCACATCACTGATATCTTGTGGCAGCAGTAATCGGCCAGACTGGGTGTCGATAGCCAACATTTCGCCTGGCTTTAGCCGGCCTTTGCTCGTGATGTCGCTAGGTAAGTAGTCGTAAACACCCACTTCAGAGGCCAGAGTGATGTGTCTGTCTTTACTAATTACGTAGCGAGCAGGGCGGAGCCCGTTGCGATCAAGCACGCAGCTCGCATAACGACCATCAGACAATACAACGCCCGCTGGGCCGTCCCAAGGTTCCATGTGCATAGAGTTGTATTCGAGAAAAGCCCTTAGGTCTGAGTCGAGTTCCCAAGTGTTTTGCCAGGCGGGTGGCATCAACATGCGCATGGCTCTGAACACATCGATGCCGCCGGCCAAGAGTAGCTCAAGCATGTTGTCAAGCGACATGGAGTCTGAACCTGTCTGGCTAACAAGAGGCAGCAGCTCATTTAATTCTGGAAGTACAGGTGATCGAAGCTTACTTGCGCGTGCGTTGGCCCAGTTCCGATTGCCCTGAATGGTGTTGATTTCACCGTTGTGTGCCAGATAGCGAAAGGGTTGAGCTAGGCGCCATTGAGGCAACGTATTCGTTGAAAATCGTTGATGAAAGACAGCGATTGATGATTCTAGTGACGGGTCTTCGAGATCTTTGTAAAAACTTGCCAGATACTCTGGCATGACTAAACCCTTATAGAGAATGACATCGCCCGATAATGAGTTGACATAGAAGTCCTGGTCGGTGTCGCCAAGCTTGATTTCTGCGCGACGCCTTGCAACAAACAAATGCCTGTTGAACTCGGCTGTGTCCATTTCTTCTGTGGCTGAAACAAACAGCTGCTCTATAACAGGAACGCTGTTTTGTGCCTCAGCGCCGCATGCCGATAGGTCGGTAGGAACAACGCGCCAGCCATTGACTTGAAGACCTCGATTTTCGCACTCGCTAGCGAGCACTTCTTTGGCCGTTTGCGCCATGTCAGGGTCCCGATTCAGGAACACGATGCCCGTGGCAAATTCGCTGCCCAGTGTCAGGCCAGCCTCTTTTGCCACCCGACGAAGGAATGCGTCTGGTTTTCTAAGTAACAAACCACAGCCGTCGCCACTTTTTCCGTCAGCGCCGATAGCGCCGCGATGGGTCATACGGCCAAGTGCTGAAATCGCTGTTTCAACCAACCAATGGCTGGCGCGTCCATCCATCTGAGCAATAAGACCGAAGCCACAATTGTCACGTTCGAATTCAGGTTGGTACATGCCGTGTTCGGCAAGATTATCGAGGTAGGTCATAGGCAAAATATAGAGTTCCCTAGCGCATACTTGCGTCTGAAAATCAGACGCCGTCCAGAAGGATGCCAATGTGGCAGTGCATCATTATAACGGTATACGCTAAAGACAAAACGGGCGGAT
Source organism: Granulosicoccus sp. (assembly GCA_023300375.1). Taxonomy (GTDB): domain Bacteria; phylum Pseudomonadota; class Gammaproteobacteria; order Granulosicoccales; family Granulosicoccaceae; genus Granulosicoccus. The sequence continues at coordinate 23,936 of JALZWO010000011.1, forward strand.
CTGTCCATAGGGCAGTGAGCCCAAAGTAATCTTGCTTCAGGAGTCTTTACCACCAGCCCACATTGACGGCTTTCTGGCTTATAGCGTCATTCAAGGCGAGTTGAATCTCAGAGCTACACAGCTCTCCTGTGAACACTTGGCACGGGAGTAATTCGCTCAACAGGCTAAGTGAGCACTTGGTTCGATGCGCTTAGTTTGAAACGTTGGGCTTTAGAGCTGGGATTCAGGGCTGGAGGAGGACGGCTTTTACCCGGGCGATTGATCTGATCCACGGTTGGTCTCGTTGTGCAGATGCAGGCATGCGTTCAACAGCTCGTTGCGCCTCGCTAACCCCATCGAATGAGCCGTGTACTAGCGCGTACCAAATTTCGCCGGCTCTTTCGAAGGAAAAAATGGAGTTTGGCGCAGGCAGTGGGTTTCTTTGCAGGAAGGCCTGAATTGAATCTAGGTCTCTGGAGGCACTCAACTGGATGGTGTATTTCTCGTCGTCTTGTACGAGTATCCAAGTGGGTGATTCGAGCACACCGGCAAGCGTGTCGTCTAGCAATTCTGGTGCGCTGGCCGGCGTAACTTCTTCGGTTGGTGTTTGAGCGATCTGGACCTCTGCAGCTTGCTCGTTCAGTTCTCTTAAGGCGGCTCGTGCTTCTTCTTGAGCTATAGCTTTGGCATTCGCTTCATCCTCAGTGACGGTATCTTCGGCAAATACAGCAGTGTCATCAACCTCGATAGGCGCTACGGGTTCTGAGGCTGGCTCGTCTGGTGATTGAATGATGGTGTTGTCTACGATCGATTCGACTGTTGCAGTTGGGGCATCAGCAGCCTCGACCGGCGTGTTAATGATCGCTGCGTTTTCTGCAACGATAATTGTCTGGGAAGCTGGTTCAACATCCAAAGGCACTTGTGTTGCTGCGTCAGTGGTCGCTTCAGATGCCGCCTCTACTGTGTTTTGAACGCTATCATTGATAGCCTCAGTGGCATCAGCTGCTATCTCTCGTGTTGCGCTTGAGGTTGATTGGCTTTCAATGACCTGTAAATCAGGCACATTGACGATTTCTTCCAACAAGCGTGTGTCTTCGGTAGCCGTTAAGTTGGCTGTGGCAGGCCCATCATTTGGCAGGAACATTAACAAACCACCCGCAATCAATAGGATGGCGACGACTCCTAGAGCCAATTTGCCAAAGCGAGACTGCATGAATCCAGCAGACTCTGTGCTACTCAGTAGCTCGCTTGGTATGTCGTTATCCGGACGGCCGTATTTTTCATTGAGAACGTCAGCCGTGAGCAGGTGTAGTTGGCCAGGTCTGCCTGCGCTGTGCTCTACAAGGCTGTCCATGTCACGTTCGGTGAATGGAAATTCCTGATCAAATCCTGCCAATTGTAGGCGGTAGTCTATGTAAGCTGCGGCTCTAGGTGCTGACAAACCTTCAACGGTTAGACTGGAATAAGGCAGATCAGCGCCTTCCGGCAATAATTCAGGAATAGTGTCTTCAAATTCTCCGTTGGCAGATAGCGTGATACGCATCAAGGTTTCGTCCTGACTGTTCATATACAGCATGCCGCTGAGAAGTTGCGTCAGTTCTTCCTTTTTCACCAAATGAGCGTCGTCTAGCACAATGGTACACAGCGTGTTTCCGGCCACCATGGACTGGAGATGCGGGATGAGTTCGTCGAGTACGTCCTTGAGTTTTGCTGGGGGATCTTGATGAAATGCTGCCAACATTCCCGAAAACAGACTCAGGGTGTTGAATCGCTCGCTCGCGGTCAAAGGAAAGCACTGGATCCTTAAACCGCTGTTAGTATTCAGCTGTTGTAGAAGAACAGATTTACCGGCACCTTGTTCGCCCAGCACAAGTAGCAGATCGTCCCCGGTGATTAGGGCTTGCTTTATATCTGCCAACTGCTCTTCTGTGACGGAATCACTGAAGGGCAGCACAACCTCGTCGTCCTGATTTAACGAATCTTGCAACTGCGCAGTGAAGGGCTGATGTTGCAGATGCAGAGTTGACAGTGTGGCATCGGACAGCAATGCTCTGTTGTCGTGGTCCATTGCATCTTTTGCCGGCATGAGTTTTTCGCGAATGAGTGTACCTGACAGGATAGTACTATAGAGACAGGCTCACTGATACGGTGATGTGCGGTTTCAGTGCACTGTAGGCGACAGCTTGATTTATTGCCCAGTTGACGCAGTCAGGTGCTTTGCGGCTATGCGCAAAAATGTCGGAGTGTTGCGTGCAGTGCGCTGTGATCGAAATCACTGCTGACGCAGGCGTGGCCAATGTCGTTTAGCAAAATGAGCCGTAGTGTCCCGGCGCTCACCTTTTTGTCGCGCGCCATGTACTTGAGAAATAGCTCTGGGGTCATCTTTTTGGGCGGCTGCACAGGAAGCCCACAACGCTGAATCAGCGCTAGACCGCGAGTCTGCGCGGGTTCGTCAATCATGCCCAGGCGTTTCGAGGTGTCCAAGGCCATAGCGATTCCGGCACCCACCGCTTCGCCGTGCAGCCACTCACCATAGCCCATAGCAGCTTCGATGGCGTGCCCGAAGGTGTGCCCCAGATTGAGAAGTGCGCGAAGTCCATGCTCATGTTCGTCCTGTTCCACCACATGCGCCTTGATCTCGCAGGACCGTTTGACCGCATAGGCGGTGGCTTGCGTGTCTCGTGCTAGCAGGGCATCGATGTTGTCTTCTAGCCAAGCGAAAAAATCAGCATCGACAATAAACCCGTATTTGATGACCTCGGCAAGGCCTGCTTTGAGTTGGCGATCGTCAAGGGTGTCCAGCGTGGACATATCGGCAATGACGGCCACTGGTTGGTGAAATGCGCCGATCATGTTTTTGCCTAGCGCATGGTTGACGCCTGTTTTGCCGCCGACTGATGAATCGACCTGCGCCAGTAGAGTGGTTGGAATTTGAATGAAGTCAACGCCTCTCTGATAACTGGCAGCCGCGTAACCCGTCATATCGCCGATCACTCCGCCGCCTAACGCGATAAGAGTGCATCCGCGATCAAAATTCTCTTTGAGCAGTGCGCTGTATATCCGATCCAGTTCAGCCACATTCTTGAAAGATTCGCCATCGGGAAGAATGACGCTTGAGCAAGGCGTGTTGCCCAGACTCGCCAAAGTTTGATCCAGATAATGTTGGGCGATGGTCTGATTGGTCACTATCATTGCTCTGTTACGAACGTGCTCAGCAATGAGGCCTTGTTGGTCGATCAGTCCGCGGCCTATATGGATAGGGTAGCTGCGCTGGCCAAGATCGATAGAAACTGTTTGCATGTGCGGTAATTTATATCAGTGGAACGGACACAGTGCCGTAGCTGTTTATGAGCTGGAATGCGAGGAGGAAGCGCAAATGTCTCGTTTATGTAGTTGCCGTAGGATTCGCGAAACGACAAAATGCATGCGCCGTGCATCTGTTGACACGGTGTAGTGTGCCACCGAATTATAGATAGGCTCGCGCTCGCACATAAGTGCCTCTAATCGAGCTTTTGGGTCTTCTGTTTGCAAAAGGGGGCGATTTGCATCTTGGCTGACGCGTCTCAATTGCTCTTTTATATCGACCTGTAGCAAGATGACGAAGCCTCTGCTCGTTAAGTGATCGCGGTTTTTTTCTCTAATAACAGAGCCACCACCGGTGGCCAGAACAATAGATGGACGATTGGTCAATTCATCTATGATGCGTTCCTCACGCTCACGAAACCCTTGTTCGCCTTCGTATTCGAAGATGGTGGGAATATCCACTCCACAACGCGCCTCGATTTCTCGATCACTGTCGATAAAAGGGTAACCAATTTTGCGTGCTAAGGCTCGGCCCACCGTGCTCTTTCCCGAGCCCATGGGGCCAACCAGAAATATGCTGGACATGACCTACCAATCAAACTGAATATTTGTATCATACCGGAGGTGGTGCTCTCAGGGAATGGATGTATGGATGGGACCTGCAAATAAAAAAGGCTCGCGTGTGAACGCGAGCCTTTTTTACGATGACCTGATGGTCGGCTGGAGCTTCTTATTATCAATAACTCAGAGAAACATTCTCTTTGATGATTTTTGGCGTCACGAAGACCAGAAGCTCAGATTTCTCATCCTGATTTGTTTCGTGTTGGAACAGTTTGCCAATGAGCGGCAGTCTGCCAAAGAAAGGAACAAAATCGAGCGAATCTATAGTGCTTTGCTCGTAAACACCACCGAGCACGACGGTCTCACCGTTGTCAACGAGCACCTGAGTACTGAGCTCACGTGTGTCGATGCTTGGTATACCGCTGAATATCTGACCTACTGTGTCTTTGTTGACTTGCAAGTCCATGATAATGCGATCATCCGGCGTTATTTGTGGAGTCACTGTCAGCCCGAGAACTGCCTTACGAAAAGAGACCGAAGTGGCACCGCTGGACGCGGCTTCCAGAAAAGGTATCTCAACGCCCTGTTCGATATAGGCTTCGTGCTGATTGGCAGTTATGACACGTGGGCTGGATATGACTTCGCCTGTACCTTCTGCTTGCATGGCTGACAGTTCCAGCTCAAGCAAAGTGCCAAAAGGCAGTTTTGCAAGTGCTACACCCAGTGAGCCGAATGCGTTATTCGCTCCAAGATTCACATTAAATCGACCATCGCCAGCTGTTACGCCGTCTCCATCGATCAAGCTTTGTACGCCTGTGGTGTTGCCTGATAGTGCAAAGCCTTCGCCGTCACCATTGTTAGTGGCAGTATTTCGATTTAATCCCCAACGTACACCCATTTCCTTATTGAAGTCATCAGAGGCTATAACTATGCGAGACTCGATAAGAACCTGTCGTATGGGCACATCCAGGCGATGAACCAGTGCGCGGATTTCGTCGAGTTGATCAACTGTATCGTTAATCAACAGAGTGTTGGTACGTTCATCGACACTCACGCTACCACGCTCAGTCAACATGCCGCCGGTGTCTGATTGCAGTAATTCTGCTAATTCAGATGCCTTGGCGTAGTTGGCTTGAAAAAATTCAGTGCGTAATGGGGCTAGTTCGGTCTTCTGCTTGAGTCCTTCAAGCTCGATGCGTTCGCGAGTGGCGATCTCATCTGCCGGTGCAATCATGATGACGTTGCCAGCTTGCCGTTTGCCTAGAGCCTTGGTTTGCAAAATGATATCCAGTGCCTGATCCCAGGGCACGTTCTTCAGACGCAATGTAAGCTTGCCGACGACCGAATCACTGACAACAATGTTCAGGTCTGTAAAGTCTGCCAAAAGTTGAAGTACTGAACGAACCTCAATGTCTTGGAAATTCAATGACAATTTCTCACCAATATAACCAAATTTTGCTTTGCGATTCTCCTCAATATCCAGGCGGCTCATTGGTTTGAGCTCTACCGTAAAGAGGTTGTCAGACTGATAGGCCAACTGCTCAAAGTCTTGGGTCGCAGGCTGGATAATGACGCGTGTTCCGTTTTTGTTGGAAATCGCATCAATAAACTGCACCGGTGTTCCAAAATCCATGACGTCTAGTCGCTGTTGCAGGTTGCTAGAAAGCTGAGTTCCTGGGAACTCCACGATCAGTCGGCCACCTTCTTGGCGCATATCAGAGATGATGTTCGCTGATGAGAGATCAAACAAGATACGTCCCTCTCCCATGGGCCCTCGACGAAAATCTAAGCCTTTGATTTCGTCCACTCGTGATCGGATCGGACCATCGCTGAGATTTTCAGTTGTTGATAGTTCACTGGTATCAGCCTGCGCCAAAACCAAGGGAGCGCTGTTTGTGCTGTCAGCAACGTTTGAACCACTATCATCGTCGAGAGTGACGAGCAGTTGGTTGCCACGTACCGAAGTCTGGTAGGGAGCCAACGACGAAAGGTTAATCACAACTCGCGTTCTGCCGCCAGCCTCCACGGTGGTGACGTTTTGCAATAGCCCTGAGCTTATTGCAATACGTTTCGCATCCATCGCATTGGTGGTGTCTGGAAGGTCCAGTGCAATGCGCGCTGGACTTTCAATAGTGAATGATTTCGGCGATTCGGCCGGACCACTCATTGTCAGTGCCACTTGTTGCTTGTTATCGGGCAGAGTGACATGGCTTATGTCTACCAATGTATTCGCGGCTGCATGCACGTGGCTTGCAACTGAAATTCCTGCCAAAAATAGGATGCTCATCAGACGTCTAGCTGTGTGAGTACCTGTCAGGCTGGGTCGAGTTTTGTAGTTACGGACTTGCATTTTCAATTGTTCTCCGTCTTAATCTATTCTTCGGCCATCGCGAGCTTTGCATCGCGATTGACCCAGCCACTTAGTCCGTCGGGCACAAGCTCGACAATACCTATTTGTGTTTCCGAAACCTTAACGATTTTCCCGTGATTCTGACCTGCGTAATTGCCAGGTTGAACACGGTGAATGGTTCCCTCTGGGTCCTTCACTAGGCCCCATGTTTGAGTACTTTGTTGCAATAAGCCAACCATTTTTAAGGAGTCAACTGGATAACTTTCCAGTGGTTCTCTGCGACGGGTGGCTTCTGGTCGTGGACCGGAGTATTCTGTTTCTGCGGCTACCGGTGAAGATGCCAGATCGGTCTGTGGACGAAATGGGTCACGAATATCCAGTGCTTCGTAAGTAAATGTCTGGTAAGGAGGGAATTCAGGCAAAGGGTCAACCTTGCCATGATGCGCCTGCTTTGTTTCATCGATGAAACGTTCGAGGTCCGACATGTCACCACCACAAGCGGTTAGCAGTGTCGCGATACCGAACATCGGTATGATTTTCAACCGTTGCATGGCTTATTCCTCCTCCTCGATGTATCTATAAGTGGTCGCCATCAGATCCATTTTCAATTTGTTCGCTGTTTGGTTGGAGCTGCTGGTTCGCTGATTAGCTGGTTGTTGTATTTCTTGAATGTCGATGTTACTTAGCGTGACAATCCGAGGTAATGCTGCCAGGCCACTGATGAATGCCCCGAATTGATGGTACTGGCCAGTAACGCTTATGCGTATGGGGTACTCGGCGTAGAACTCTCGTGCAATTTCAGTATCTGGTTTGAAAAACTGAACTTCTAAACTGCTAGCAACACTGGTCTGCGACAAGTCGACTAGCAAACTTTCAATGTCAGTTTTGTTCGGCAGCTGACGAAGCATGACGTTGAACGTCTTCTTCATATCTGCCAGTTGTTCGATATATGCGGTGCGATTAGCAGCTTTTGCCTGCTCGCTATCGAACGTCTGGCGAAGCTGTATCTCTTTGGCCTCAACCTTTTTCAATTCTGCGAATTGCGGTTTAATCATAAAGTGAGCCATGCCACCAATGACAGCCGCACATCCTAAAACTATCAGAATGGCGCGTAGGGCGACCGGCGCGGTACCGATGCGATTGAAATCCTCCGCATCAATATTTTGCAGTTCGTTAAATGTGTCACTAAATCCCATCGTCAGACTCCGCTTCGTTATTAGGTCTGTCTTGAATCAGGCCCAACTTGAACGATGAAATACCATCGCTCTTATCAGTTTCAATGACATCAAGGCGTGGATTCTTGAAGTAGTCACTTCGATCCATGCGGCGCATCAAAGCTGAGACTCGAGCATTAGATTCAGCTTTACCTTCCAAGACCAATTGGGTTGCCCCGGATTGTTTCATCGCTGTCAGGTAAGTGCCATCAGGAAGTCGTGAGGCAATTTCGTAAAACGTATGGACAATCTGCGGACGCTGCGCTTGTAGTTGCTGAATGATTTCCATGCGAGCAAGTAGATTGTTTTTGGTTTCCTCAAGCTGTGCGATCTCTTTGAGTTCCTCCTGAAGCATGGCAATTTCGGTTTGTAGCCGCTTGTTTCTCTGATCCTGAAAATTGACTTTGTCCTCCGCATATTTCAAGCCTGCGAATCCAACAACGCCAGCCAGAAACATGCAGAAACCCAACACAAGATAGTATTCTTTGTTGGTTTCCAGACGATGTGTTTCACGCCATGGCAGTAGGTTAATACGTGTCATAGATCTGCTCCTCGCATAGCTAAGCCGCAAGCAATCATCAACGCAGGACCATCGTCCTTGAGGCGCTGTGCGGGAATATCTGAACTCACGCTCATTTCGGCAAATGGGTCAGCGATAACCGTTGGTGTTCCAATTCGCTGTTCGATAAGTTGGTCAGCACCTGCTATGCCGGTGCTGCCTCCTGCCAAAACAATTTGATCAACGTAATCGTTTTTGTCAGCAGAAAAGAAAAACTGTAGGAAGCGATTAACTTGCTGCACCATGAGGTCACGAAACGGAGATAAGACATCTGAGTCGTAGTTGTCAGGTAGGCCGCCGACGCGTTTAACCCGGCCTGCATCTTCGTAAGATAGCCCGTAGCGGCGCATGATCTCTTCAGTGAGCTGCTTGCCACCAAACGGCTGCTCGCGAGTGTAGATCAGCTGTTGATCGCGCATGATGCTGAGACTTGTCATGCTTGCGCCTATATCGAGCAGCGCAACGGTTTGATCGATGCCCTCGTTAGGCAGCTGGTGCTTTATGCGTTGAAACGCTGCCTCCATCGTGTAGGGTTCCACATCGACGATTTTGACATCCAGTCCACCAATGTCAGCTGCGGCAGTTCTGTCTTCCACATTTTCGCTGCGTGATGCCGCTAACAGTACGTCGACCATCCCTTTCGAATCTTCAGAGGGTCCCAAAACCTGAAAATCTAAATTAACCTCATCTAAGGCATAGGGGATGTACTGGTCCGCTTCGAGTTGAATCTGAGCGTCCATCTCGTGATCCTTCAGGGAGTCATCCATCTGAATCACTTTGGTGATAACCATGGCGCTGGGTACAGCAACTGCACAGGCCTTGGTGCGCGTGCCGGAGCGTTTAACTGCTTGGCGAATTGCTTCGCCTACAGCTTCCACATCCTGCAGGTTTTTTTCATTTACGGCGTTGGCCGGTAAGGGCTCAACAGCGTAGCTAATCACCTTGAAGCCCTTCTTCGTGGGCTTAAGCTCGAGGAGCTTGACCGAAGTCGCAGTGATGTCCAGACCGATGAGGCCTGCCTTTTTTGATGATATTTTGAGTGCCATGTCAAGTTTAGCGCCCAAAATGCGAACTTCCTGAACCCTAGTCGAGGTTATTTCTCATTTTCTTTAGGAAACGGGTCGCATTTTCTCGGAATTGCGTTAAATCTCGGAAGGGTGCTGGCGGCGTGATTTTGTTGTTATTGGTTGCCTGAGGTTTTTGCCCGCGAAATGTTATCTGAAAGTAGGAGTAGTGCTCACATTACTTAAGTGCGCGAAAACTTTTGCTTTTATCGTGCTTGCAGTTGATATAATTTTGGTAACTACAGGCCAAGAATGGCAACCTAATGCTCAACTCCAGCAATTCGCGTCGTCGCTCGCGCCGTCACTCGCGAACAAAAAAAAGCGGTGTGTTAGCTCGATTAGTTAAGTGGTTTGCGATCAGCAGTGCCTTGATGGGTTTATTGCTCGTCTTGGGCGTGGGCTACCTATACCTCTCTATTGCTCCGGAGCTACCAGATGTAAAGCAGCTTCGAGAAGTGCAGCTGCAGATGCCGTTGCGTATTTTTACAGCCGATGGTGACCTTATCGCTGAGTACGGTGAGAAGCGCCGCGAGCCTGTTCTGATCTCTCAAGTGCCAGACAGCTTAAAAAACGCCATTATTGCCGCGGAAGACCAAAATTTTTACACTCATCCGGGCGTCGCTTGGCAGGGACTGGCTCGTGCGGCATTCCATCTGATAAAAACAGGGCGCAAAGGGCCCGGCGGTAGCACCATAACCATGCAGGTTGCTAGGAATTTCTTTTTATCTAACGAAAAAACCTATGATCGCAAGATCCGCGAAATTTTCTTGTCGTTCAAAATAGAAAGCGAGCTTGCCAAAGACCAGATTCTCGAGCTGTACATTAATAAGATTTATCTGGGGAATCGTTCCTACGGTTTTGCCGCAGCAACTCGGGTTTATTACGGAAAGAGCATTACAGAGCTTGAGGTGGTGGAATCTGCCATGCTGGCTGGTCTGCCCAAAGCACCCTCACGTTACAACCCTGTGGTGAACCCTGAGCGTGCTCTTCTGCGCCGAGATTACGTTCTGGGCCGAATGTTGGCTTTGGACATGATAGACAAAACAACCTACGACCAGGCGTTGGTCGCTGAAGTTACTGCCAAAGTGCATTATGCTCAACCCGAGGCTGAGGCAGACTATGTCGGAGAAATGGCTCGCTCGCGTGTCGAACAATTGTTTGGTGAGAACTGGGCCAACGCGGGCTATAACGTGTTCACTTCTATTCGCACCAAGGAGCAGAACGCTGCGAACGCTGCATTACGGAATTCGCTTTATGACTACGAGCGGCGGCATGGATACACTGGGCCCATCGCGCAACTGGAACTTGAAACACTAAACGATCGTGAAGCCTTATCGGCAGCGCTAGAAGAATTTGCAAAGCCAGGTGATCTTCTCCCAGCAGCTGTGTCTTTAATCCAAGACAATACGGCAACGGTTGTGTTGGCGAGTGGAGCAGAATATTTAGTGCCGTTCGAAGAGATCGAATGGGCCAGAGAGCGCATTGACATTGACACTCTCGGCGACGAAGTACGCAGCATAGATCAAGTGTTTAGTGTGGGTGATGTCATTGGGGTACAAGAGCAAAGCGATGGCACTGTAAAATTTGTGCAGGAGCCAGGTGTTGAAGCTGCGTTTATAGCTATCGAGCCTGGTACGGGTGAGATCATTGCGTTGGTGGGTGGTTTTGACTACTACCGAAGCAAGTTCAATCGAGCTACGCAGGCACGCCGCCAACCCGGGTCAACGTTCAAACCCTTCATATATTCTGCAGCATTAAGCGCAGGTGATACAGCTGCAACCATCTACAACGATGCACCTGTGGTTTTCCATGATTCGGCGCTAGAGGGCGAGTGGCGTCCGTCAAACTATAGCGGACGCTTTTATGGGCCTACTCGGTTACGTGAAGCGTTGGTGAAATCCCAGAATTTGGTGTCAGTTCGGGTCTTACGGCAAATCGGCATACCTTATGTGGTTGATTTCGCGCAACGATTCGGGTTTCTCAAGGAAAATCTACCGCCTGATCTTTCCTTATCATTGGGTAGTGCCGCTGTTACGCCAATCGAATTGACCTCTGCCTTCTCGGTGTTTGCTAACGGGGGTTACAAAGTGCCTGCTCATTTCATCGAAAGGGTGGAAGATCCCCGTGGCAATGTGCTCTACAGCACGCCAAAGGTGGTGTTCTGTGACGATTGTGATCCCCGTTTTGTTAACCCTCTGCAAGCGGAGCTGGGTATTGAAGAGACCAGCACTGATGGGCAGGAACAAGGAACTACGACTGTTGATGAAGAATCATTGGCTGTGTTGCAAAATGAGGATGCCACTGCCGAAGAGAGTGCGGCTGCGAGTATTGAACTGAAAAAAATCCAGCTTGATACCGTCGATGCACCACGAGTTATCGATGCACGTAATGCGTACATTATGACCAGCATGATGCAGGAAGTCGTTCAGCGGGGAACCGCTAGACGGGCAGGTGAAGCGTTAGGGCGCACCGACTTAGCTGGCAAGACAGGCACGACTAACAATCAGCTAGATGCTTGGTTCGTTGGTTATAACGCCGATGTTGTGGCTTCCGCGTGGATTGGTTCTGATGGCTTGAATCCTCTGGGTCGACGTGAATCAGGCGGCATTGCCGCATTACCTATCTGGACTGAGTTCATGTCACGTGTGCTGGCTGATACTCCGCCAGCACTCTTGCCTGAGCCTGTAGGAGTTGCGCGAGTTCGTATTGATAGAGCCACAGGTGAGCCAGGAGCTGGTGATAACACCATGTTCGAATTGTTTATGGATGAAAACATGCCTGAAGGAGTGGAAGTCGAACGCTTGCAATCTGCTGAACGACAGAGTGCCAATGGTGGTGTCGAGATACCAGTGAGAAAGACGCGCAAAGAGAGAGTGAAAGAGGTCGAATCATTGTTCTGATGAGGTAGATCAGGAGATGACCTGTTTGAGCCTGATCGTCATTCCCGTTTGACCGTCTTCCGGCCCGCCCGTCATTCCAGCTCATCCGCCACACCCGCTCGCCCGTCATTCGCGCAGGCGGGAATCCAGAACGCTAGGGCATTGACTTCAGCCCACCTGTGGATGTCCGCCTTTGCGCAGATGACGCGGTTGGGTTTGTTAGCGGATTACTGGGTGCTAAATTCTCGAACGGCTTCTACCATGACTCCCAGATTATCGGGATTGACGAATTGGTGAATACCGTGGCCCAGATTGAAGACATGGCCTGGGCCCGTACCGTAGCTATCGAGAACTCGCTGTACTTCAGTGCGTATGCTTTCTGGCGAACCATAGAGTACTGACGGATCAAGATTGCCCTGAAGTGCGACACGATCGCCTGTGCGAGCACGTGCATCGCTAAGATCTGTGGTCCAATCAACTCCAAGCCCATCACAACCAGTGTCTGCCATGATATCCAGCCATTGTCCGCCGTTTTTAGTGAACAGCACAACAGGGACCTTACGGCCATCTGCTTGACGGGTAAGTCCATCGACAATTTGCTGCATGTAGCGCAACGAAAATTCACGGTAGTTGGCAGGTGCCAGAACCCCACCCCAAGTATCGAACACCATAAGTGATTGCGCACCGGCTTCTACCTGAGCATTTAGATAGCTGATAACTGATTGGGCAGTCTTGTCCAACATCTTATGTAAAGTGAGTGGATCGCTGAATAACATACCTTTGATTTTGGCAAAATCTTTAGTGCCTCCACCTTCCACCATGTAGGTGGCTAATGTCCAAGGGCTGCCTGAAAAGCCAATCAGAGGGACGCGCCCGTTAAGCTCGCGTCTAATGGTGCTGACGGCATCCATAACGTAGCGAAGTGAGTCTGTAGGATCGGGGATGGGTAGTTTTTCTACGTCAGCGGCAGTTCTTACTGGGTTAGAGAACTTAGGGCCTTCACCAGTTTCGAAGTGCAGTCCCAGTCCCATGGCATCAGGAATGGTGAGAATGTCCGAAAATAGAATGGCCGCATCAAGATTGAAGCGATCTATCGGCTGTAATGTTACTTCGCAGGCTAATTCAGGATTGCTGCACAAGCTCATGAAGTCACCAGCTTGCTTGCGCACCTTTAGATACTCAGGCAGATACCGTCCAGCCTGACGCATGACCCAAACAGGCGTGCGTGGCACGTCTTCTCTATTTAACGCTCTGAGGTAAAGATCGTTTTGCAGTTCTGCGCTCATGGTTTCTTAAAAAGTGGTTTATGGCGAAATGACACCTACTTTACTGCCATCCCCACGAAAGTGGGGATCCATGCTGTGGACAATTCTGGTTTCCCGTCTTTGCGGGATGAAGATTCTCCGTATTTTTGTTTCAGTAAGCGCCGTGTGTTCGTGGCCGAGTGAGACTATGCAGCGGTTACTGATTTGCCAGACGTGGCGGTTACCGTGCTCAGATACCGAACTATGCCTTCGGCTGCATTTCTGCCTTCGAAAACAGCAGTTACTACTAGATCCGATCCTCTAACCATATCACCGCCAGCAAACACTTGCGGGTTAGTTGTTTGATGCATGTATTGACCGACTTCTGGAGCGAGTACTCGCCCACCATCGTCAGTGTTGATATCAAATTGCTCAAACCAGCTGGCAGGATTTGGACGGAATCCGAAGGCCACTAATACTGCTTCAGCAGGAATGAGCTCTTCAGTGCCAGCAACAACTTCTGGCATGCGGCGTCCGCGTGAGTCGGGTTGGCCTAGTTGTGTCGTGACCACTTTTACACCACTAACATTGCCATTATTGTCGCCGATGATTTCAACCGGTTGGCGATTCCACAGAAAATCTACACCTTCCTCTTTGGCGTTTTTTACTTCCTTGCGTGAACCCGGCATGTTTTTCTCATCACGTCTGTAGGCGCAAGTTACGCTTTGCGCCCCTTGGCGTATCGCTGTGCGGTTGCAGTCCATCGCGGTATCACCACCGCCGAGTACGACCACTCTTTTATCTCGCAAATCTACAAAGTTGCCTCTGTCAGTGTCCCACTGGTACTGATAGTTAACATTAGAAATGAGATAAGGCAGCGCCTCATGCACGTTATTCATGTCTTCGCCTGGGAAACCACCTCGCATAGATGTGTATGTGCCCATGGCTAGGAATACTGCATCGTAGTCGTCGAGCAAGCTTTGAAAACTGATGTCTTTCCCTATTTCAGTGTTGAGCACGAATTCAACACCCATCTCCTCCATGATCTCTCGTCGCGTGAAGACCACTTCTTTTTCCAGTTTGAACGGTGGAATACCAAAGGTAAGCAGGCCGCCGATTTCTGCATATTTATCGAATACCACGGCTTTGACGCCGTTACGGGTCAGCACATCGGCACACCCTAGTCCAGCAGGGCCTGCACCGATGATGGCCACTTTGTGCCCGGTGGGTACAACCGATGACAGATCGGGACGCCAGCCTTGCTTAAGAGCTTCGTCAGTGATGTATTTTTCAATAGACCCAATAGTGACAGCACCAAACCCGTCGTTCAGTGTGCAAGCACCTTCACAGAGTCTGTCCTGTGGGCATACGCGCCCACACATCTCTGGCAAGGAATTCGTTTTATGAGACATTTCAGCTGCTTCAAACAAATTACCTTCCGAGATTAGCTTCAGCCAATTGGGAATGTAATTGTGTACCGGGCACTTCCATTCGCAGTATGGATTGCCACAAGATAGGCAACGGCTCGCTTGCGCCCCAGCTTTCTCAGGATTGAACTGACCGTTGATTTCCTTGAAATGCTTTATGCGTACCGCCGGTTTAATCTTTTTTGGTTCTTTTCGGGGTAGGTCGAGGAACTGGAAAGTGATGTCGCTCATATGCATCGCCCTTGCAAGCGCCCGCTAAATCCGAGCACGAAAAAATTGAGGATTGCATCATGGCAGAAGCCAGACGCCTTTGGTTCCTGCGTTGTTACACTAAATGACAGTCTTGGCAGGCATCTCTTTGCAGGCCAAGTGTCGGGTCGTCAGCCAGCTTTGTACGCAATAGAGCGTGGAATGAGTTGCTGAAGACTGACCGAAATACCAAAATACTATGCAGCCAGGCGGCTTTTAATGCTTTGGCTAACTGCAGACATGTCGGCTTTGCCCTGCATCAGTGGTTTTACCAAGCCCATGACTTTGCCCATATCCTTGATAGATGAGGCACCGGAATCGCTAATGGCCTGATCAACGATGGCGGTGATTTCTTCGCTAGTGAGCTGAGCAGGCATGTAGGTCTGTATTTGCTCGATCTCGCTTTGCTCTTGAGCCACCAAATCATCACGCTTGGCCTTCGCATACTGTTCTATCGATTCGCGGCGTTGCTTGAGCATTTTGTCGAGCAATCCAATGACCTCTTCTTCACCAAGGTCTTTGCGCTCGTCAACTTCGCGCTGTTTGATCGCCGCTGACATCAATCTGAGAGTGGCCAGACGCGGTTTATCACCAGCCTTCATGGCGGTTTTTATGTCGTCGAGAATGCGCTGTCTTGTTTCACTCATGAATTGATTAGCTTGAGGTTATTGCTCAACTTCATGGCGCAATGCACCGTCGAGCTTTGTTGCCTGCTTCCATTGGCTGCTGCTATTACCTGCCTTGGTTGCATATTTATGCACTCAACAAACATGTTGAACAAAGCCGAGACGGCAGTATTGCTAACGACTGAGCTCTTTCAACTGACTTTAGTGCGGGCTGCTGCCCACTCTAAAGTCTGTACAGAAAAATCTTCAGTGCAAAAAGCCCCGAACTGGAAGCTTAATAAAGGCGTACGCGACGTGATGATTCTTTAGACACCTTTTTCTGGTGACGTTTTACAGCTGCCGCAGCCTTGCGCTTACGTTCTGTAGTAGGCTTTTCGTAGAACTCGCGTCGGCGGGTTTCTGTCAAAACGCCTGCTTTTTCGCATCCACGCTTAAAACGGCGTAGTGCCATTTCAAATGGTTCGTTTTCTTTAACTCGTACTGAAGGCATGAAACGATTCTCGACTTGTCTGTAGGACTATACAAAGATTAGCCCGCTATCATAGCCGTTTTTAAGCCAGAAGTTCAACCTCCGTTAGACAAAATTCATCTTCATGATAACTCTTGGTATCGAAAGCTCCTGTGATGAGACCGGCTTGGCTCTCTACTGTAGTCAACGAGGTTTGCTGTCTCACGCGCTTTTTAGCCAGATTGACCTGCATGCCTTATACGGTGGGGTCGTGCCAGAACTGGCCTCACGTGATCACATAAAGCGGCTGGTGCCGTTAACCCGCCAGGTGTGCGCGGAAGCGAATATCGAGCTGTCTGGGATTAGCAATGTGGCCTACACCCGAGGCCCCGGACTCGCTGGAGCCTTGCTGACTGGTGCAATGATGGCTCGCTCATTGGCATGGTCGTTGGGTATTCCTGCACTTGGGGTACATCATCTTGAGGGCCATTTACTGGCACCTATGCTAGAGGAGCATGCGCCTGATTTCCCTCTAGTCTGTCTGTTGGTTTCGGGTGGGCACACCCAATTGATTGTAGTGCGTGCGCTAGGACATTATCAGTTGCTGGGAGAATCAATTGATGATGCCGCTGGTGAGGCCTTTGATAAAACAGCCAAGATGTTAGGTCTAGGTTATCCTGGAGGGGCGGCGTTATCTGCACTGGCAAGATCGGGGGATGCGTCAACAGTCTCTCTGCCTCGCCCGATGCTTGACAGGCCTAATCTGGACTTCAGCTTTAGTGGTTTGAAGACAGCAGCAATAACTCGATGGAAGGCATTTTCTGGTAATGAGCCTGAGCGTGAACAATTCAAAGCTGATCTTGCCGCAAGTTTCGAGCTGGCTGTGGTCGACGTTCTCATCGGCAAAAGCATCAAAGCCATGAAGCAAAGCGGGTTGTCTACATTGGTGATTTCAGGCGGTGTTAGTGCAAACCAGACCCTGCGCGTTAGAGCTGATGCGCTTAAAGCCAGCCACGATATCGATGTATTTTATCCTCGGTTGGAATTTTGCACTGACAACGGAGCCATGATCGCCTTGGCAGGCTCAAAGCGGCTGCAAAATGGCGAGTCAGAAGATTTGGAGGTTAGCGTGCAGCCGCGCTGGTCGCTGGAGGCGCTATCCGGCTAAGCAATGGTTTGAGGCTCGGTGAGTTTAGCGTTTGCCGATAGTTGGTTCGCTGCCATCAAGTAACCGTGAAATGTTGCTGCGATGAGTGTAAAAAAGAAACAGCGCGATCATTACGAAGGCCACGGCGAAGACGCGTTGACCGTCAAACAGCAAGTAGACAGGCACCAGCGCAAACGTTACCAACGCGGCCAGAGACGAGCGTTTGAAAGTCAGGCTGACTGCCAGCCATGTGAGTATGGCTAGCGCGCCTGTAACCAGACTAACCCCAAGTAGTGCGCCTAACGCGGTCGCAACCCCTTTGCCGCCTTTAAATTCGAAAAAGATCGGATACAGGTGTCCAATGAACGCTGCAATGGCTGCCAAGGCAATAGTGGGTGGGTGGGAAGTTAGTAGTGAGGTGACAAACACAGGTGCGAAGCCTTTCAGGCCGTCACCCAGAAGAGTCAGTGCCGCTGGCAGTTTTCCACCAACGCGCAGTACGTTAGTTGCTCCGGGGTTGCCAGAGCCTGCATTGCGTGGATCGTCAAGGCCCATGGCGCGACACACAAGAATAGCAGCCGAAACTGAGCCTATTGCGTAAGAGGCTACAGCGGCGAGAAGCGCAGGAATGAAAAGTTCGGCTGAAAACATAGTGGCTCAGAGCTGAATAGATACATGCACTATAAAAGAGAATTCTGTGCAGCACCAACTTCTTATGCCATCCTTTACGCCAGAGTTGCCTAAAATTTCGTTATTAATGAGTACATTGATCCAACCACAGACCATTGACGTTGTCAGGCGGCAATTTCTAAAAAGCCAACAGGCTTTTGACGCTCACTCGGCTGTCTTTCAGTCGATCAGCGATCGCTTGCTTGCGCGTCTGGAATTTTTGGCTGTAGAACCCAAGCGCATTCTAGATCTGGGTTGTCGTTCCGGTTATCAGCTTGCGGCGCTTGCAGAACGTTACCCCCAAGCAACGATTGTCGGTGCAGATCCAGCTCCTGGAGCTGCGCCCCAGTTGCCCTCGTCGTGGCCGTCGTGGCTTCGACGTGAAAAATCGGCCCGTCATCCTCGAGTGGCCTGCGATCCCCATCAACTGCCGTTTGCTGATGAATCCTTTGATTTAGTGATATCGAATCTGTTTCTGCCTTGGTGCCAAGAGCCTCATCGGGTATTTGCGGAGGTATCACGCGTGCTTGGCACTGGAGGTGCTTTCATGTTTACCAGTGCTGGGCCGGATACGTTGATCGAGTACCGTCGTTTGTGGGCTGATCTGGACTCACATTTGCACGTTTTTGGGTTGATTGATATGCATGATCTCGGAGATTCGATGATGTCGTCAGGTTTTGCAGCCCCGGTACTGGATCGAGATAATCTCGTGATCGACTATCCGTCGGTGGCAGCGCTTCAAAAAGAGCTAATTGCCTTGGGTGCAGCTAACATTGCGCTTGGTCGACGGCCCGGTCTGATGTCAGGGGAAGTCAACCAGCGCCTGGCGGCGCAGGCGATGGGTGATAAGCGATGTAAAGTCACTCTGGAGTTGGTACAGGGGCATGGTTGGAAAGGTGAGTTGCGCACGCCAAATGAGCCGGGTGCCGATGTAACGGTATCCATTGATACGCTTCGTGGCTCATGGAGTCCAAAAACAGGGCGACAACGTTAGAACAGAATTAGCCGAGCAATTGCAAAGGCAATATGTAGTTAAGTGGAATTGACACACGTGTCAGCTTAGCTTTACAGTTTGCGTCGTTCGAACAACAGTTGATTTACATTGGCAACCCAAATGCAAGATGATTGAAGTTCAAGACAAACAAGGCTGCACCACCAGACTCATAGTGACAGCCAATCGCTCCATGAGCTGGAAGGCAAATCTTTATCTTGCCGCCAGCTTGGGGGTGATTTGCATGGGTGTGGCCATCGCAATGGCCACCTTCGGTTTGTGGATGATTATCCCGTTTGCTGGGCTGGAGATTATATTTATTGTGGTGTGCTTGTACCTAACGCTGAAAAGACTTTCGCGTCAGGAGGTCATTACTGTTGATAGCGAGGCCATCAAGGTTGAGTGGGGATACAGTCAACCGGACGTTACTGTTAACTTGCCACGTCGTTGGAGTAGGTTGTCTTACCACTGCAAAGACAGCGAGTTTGAGGTTGGCGAGCTGAGCGTGAGTGCGCACGGAAAGCGCTATGTGCTTGGCCAGTGTTTGAATAAAAAGGAGAAAAAAGCTCTATACGGTGAGCTAAAGAGTGCCATGGCCCAATGAGACATATGATCGGGTTTCATAAGTCATGGTCGCGAAAAGAATATTAGATGTATCTCATTGACCGATTACAAAGCGGCGTCGTGGGTATACACTCTTCGCTTTGACATGACAGTGTGGTCAGAATCCAACTTGTCTGTGGTTTTTATACACATGCGGCGTGTCTGGTTGCCGAATGTGATGAGCATGTTCTATATACATGCTGAATGCTAAACAATGGTTCCAGAGACCAAGCGTGAGCTAACGCTCGTTCGCACGGTTTCTGTATGCCGATTCGCTTTATTATTAATTGATTTCTTATTGGAGAGTGGTTTATGAGGTCTAGCGTTTACCGGTCAGGTTTTCGTTGGGCGTTCCTTTTGGTTTTGCTTTTAGCGCTCCCTTTGGGTGCTTGGGCAGACTGGGGTGCGGTCAATATGCCAAGGGGCGTTACAGAAATCAGCAACGAGGTTTATACCCTCCATATGCGGATTTTCTATATTTGTTGCGCTATCGGCGCGGCGGTTTTTGGCGTCATGATTGTGTCGATGTTTCTGCATCGCAAATCACGTGGGGCTGAGCCTGCTACTTGGCATGAGAGTACCTCTGTCGAAATAGTCTGGACCGTTACTCCATTGATTATTCTCATCGCTATGGCTATCCCAGCCGCCAAAGTCCTGATCAAAATGGAAGACTTCTCTGACTCTGAAATGTCGATAAAAGTCACGGGTTATCAGTGGCGCTGGCACTATGATTACATTGATAGCGGCGTAGATTTCTACAGCCAATTAGCTCCAGAGCACAACAAAGCCCGACAGCAAGGTGCTGACGTTGATCTTGAAGCTACGTTCACGGGAACCGACTTCAACGGAGAAGAGCCGATTTATTTACGTCAAGTTGATAACGAGCTGGTTGTTCCAGTGGGTGTCAAGATCCGCTTTCTACACACGGCAGCCGACGTCATCCACTCTTGGTGGGTACAAGACTTGTCAATCAAGAAAGATTCAATTCCCGGCTTTATCAATGAAAACTGGGCGCGTATTGATGAGCCTGGTATCTACCGTGGCAAATGTGCGGAGCTATGTGGACGTGATCATGGCTTCATGCCGATCGTGGTTCGCGCTGTGCCTCAAGAAGAATTCGACGCGTGGATTGCTGAAAAGCAAGAAGCCACTGTTGCAGCAAACGAAAATTCCCATCGCCAGTGGTCGAAGGAAGAGTTAATCGCTACCGGTGAAAAGGTCTATCAGGCTAACTGCATGAGCTGCCACCAGGCAGAGGGTCAGGGCATTCCGGGTATGTTCCCAGCTATTTCGGGAAGTGAAATCGCAACGGGCAGCGTGGATGAGCATATCGGCACTATTCTCAACGGTGTTGAGGGGACGATGATGTCACCTTTCGCTAGCGTGCTTTCAGATGCCGATCTTGCCGCAGTCATCAGCTACCAGAGAAATGCTCTGGGTAACGCAACAGGCGACATTGTGCAACCTACGCACATCAAGTCACTGCGTGATGATGTAGATGCCGCTGTGACTGAAAGTGTCGCCTCTGCCGCTGATAATATTTTAACTCAGGGAGTTAACTGATGAGTTCTAACGACGTTACCCATCACGCGGCCGATGATCACGACCATGATCATGGGCATGACGAGCACGGACCTGCACCAGGATTGATGCGTTGGGTCACTACAACCAACCACAAAGACATCGGTACCTTATACCTGTGGTTCTCCCTAGTGATGTTTTTCATCGGTGGCGCAATGGCGTTGGTCATACGTGCCGAGCTGTTTCAACCGGGCATTCAGATCGTTGATCCGATGTTCTTCAATTCCATGACGACCATGCATGCCATCGTTATGATCTTTGGTGTGGTTATGCCTGCGTTCGTTGGCTTGGCAAACTGGATGATCCCAATGATGATCGGCGCACCAGACATGGCTCTGCCACGTCTGAACAACTGGTCTTTCTGGATCATGCCGTTCGCCTTCACTATCATGCTGTCAACACTGTTCATGGACAGTGGTGGTCCTGCAGGAGGCTGGACTTTGTATCCGCCGCTCGTTTTGCAAATGGGTGATAGCTTCGCGTACGTTATTTTTGCTATCCATTTCCTTGGCATATCGTCGGTCATGGGCTCAATTAATATTGTTGCCACGATCTTCAACATGCGTGCACCTGGCATGACTTTCATGCAAATGCCTATGTTCGTATGGACTTGGTTAATCACAGCTTACCTGCTGATCGCCACTATTCCGGTATTCGCTGGCGCTGTAACCATGCTGCTAACTGACCGCTTTTTCGGTACCAGCTTTTTTAATGCTGCTGGTGGTGGTGATCCGGTTATGTTCCAGCACATCTTCTGGTTCTTTGGTCATCCCGAGGTGTACATTCTTATCCTGCCGGCTTTTGGAATCGTCTCTTCGATCATTCCAACGTTTGCCAGAAAGCCGCTGTTTGGTTATGACTCCATGGTGTATGCCACGGCTTCAATCGCATTTTTGTCGTTCATCGTATGGGCGCATCACATGTTCACGACGGGCATGCCGCTAGCCGGTTCGTTGTTCTTCATGTTTTCAACCATGATGATCTCAGTGCCCACAGGTGTGAAAGTGTTCAACTGGGTTGCGACAATGTGGCGTGGCTCTATGACCTTCGAGACACCTATGCTGTTCGCAATCGGGTTTGTCATCATGTTCACAGTGGGTGGTCTTTCAGGTCTCATGCTGGCTATTACTCCAGCTGATATCCAGTACCACGACACCTACTTTGTGGTTGCTCACTTCCACTACGTGCTTGTGCCTGGTGCCATCTATTCACTCATGGCGGCGACCTATTACTGGTTGCCAAAATGGACTGGCAACATGTACGACGAAACTCTGGGTAAATGGCATTTCTGGATATCAACGGTATTCGTCAACGTCCTGTTCTTCCCTATGCATTTCGTTGGATTGGCAGGCATGCCAAGACGAATTCCTGACTACAGCTTGCAGTTCGCTGACTGGAACATGATTGCAACCATCGGTGCATTTGGCTTTGGTTTTAGCCAGTTGATGTTCGTTTACATCATCGTTAAATGTGTTCGTGGCGGTGAGAAGGCGACAGCCAATGTTTGGGAAGGCGCTCGAGGACTTGAGTGGACGGTGGCTTCACCAGCTCCATATCACACGTTCGAGACAGCTCCTGCTATCGAATCTTCAACGGTAACTCGTTGAATACTGTCCCGATGAGCGATAGTCAAGCTACAGACTGCACCCCTTCTCGTGCTCCTGAAACGCAGCACGAGAAGGCGGCACCTCAAAGTTTCATTCGGCGATTCCGATTGCCGTTGTCGCTAGGGGTTATTGCTATCTGTCTTTACGCCGGTAGCATTCTTTATATTTTGTTCGGTCGAGGGCAAATTTGATGAATCAAGTGGATCTGCAAACAGAAAGCGACATCACTGTTGATGTGCCGATATCAGAGGAACCTGCAGTCAAAAACAGCTCATCCCTACACCTTAAGGTTATCGGCAAAATGCTGGCGCTTTCTATTGGGATGTTTGGATTTGGCTATGCCATGGTGCCGCTCTACGACATTATTTGTGACATCACCGGATTGAACGGTAAGACGGGGCGCGTCAGTATTGAATCAGTCGCAACTAGTCCAATTGATCTAAATCGTGAAATTACTGTGGAATTTGTTTCCAGTATCAATCAAGGCGGTGCTTGGGTTTTTAAACCTCAAGTCAAAACCATGACTGTGACTCCAGGAAAGCTGTATCACACGAGTTACTACGCAGAAAATTTGAGTGATAACTACGTGGTGGCTCAGGCTACTCCTAGTGTGTCGCCATTCACTGCTGCAAAATATTTCAATAAAACAGAGTGTTTTTGTTTTACAAGGCAGCCCTTTGAAGGCAAGACCTCTAAAGATATGCCGATAACTTTCATCATCGATGAAGATTTGCCCGTCAACATCGATCGTGTAACCTTGTCTTATACGTTTTTTCGATCACCTGACCAAGGCGTAGAACCAAGTTAGTTTAACCGGGCGCCGGGATAATACTCGGCGAGAAGCCTGCCACTGGTTACACGTCGCACCCTGCACGTCGCACGTCGCCTTTTACAATAGGACCATGTATGAGTAGTACAACAGCACCATCAGCTTATTACATTCCACACGCCGCGCGATGGCCTATCGTTGGCTCAGTCGGCTTGTTTATATTTTTCTACGGCTTTGCAACGTGGCTTAATGGCGCAGCCTTTGGTAAGGAAATGTTTTTCCTTGGGACCGCTATCGTCGTATTCATGATGTTTGGCTGGTTTGGCCAGGTCGCCAGAGAGAGTGAGTCAGGCACCTACAACGGTCAAGTGGATTCCTCGTTCCGCATGTGCATGATGTGGTTCATATTCTCCGAAGTCATGTTCTTTGCGGCCTTTTTCGGCGCTTTGTTCTATGCTCGATCTTTTTCCGGCCCTTGGCTTGGTGGTGACGGTGCCGGTGGTGCTGAGATGACAAATGCCATCTTGTATCAAGGCCATGACTACGTTTGGCCCAGTGACGGTCCTGCACATATTGGTGGTGGATTTCAGCAGATGGGTTGGTTTGGCTTGCCGCTGATCAATACACTGCTTTTACTGACAAGTGGCTTGACGTGTACTTTCGCCCACCACGCTATCCGTGAAGGTAAGCGTAAGCCTTTCATTCTCTGGTTAGGTGCAACTGTTGGGCTTGGGTTTATCTTTGTTTGTTTACAGGCTTATGAGTATTACCATGCTTACAGCGCACTGAACCTGAAGATGACCAGTGGTATTTACGGCTCCACCTTCTTTATGCTCACCGGTTTTCACGGTTTTCACGTCACTATGGGTGCCATCATTTTGCTCGTTGTTATGATCAGAGCGATGTTCAGCCACTTCAGTGCTGACAATCACTTCGCTTTTGAAGCTGCGGCTTGGTACTGGCACTTTGTTGATGTGGTCTGGTTGGGACTCTTCATCTTCGTGTATCTGCTCTGACGGTAGCTACCGAGCTAACTTTGGTGTCTTGCGACGACGTCTCTGGACACGAAGCGCAAAGATAATGAAAAAAGGCGGTATTTACCGCCTTTTTTTATTTCCGCTTATATTATTCAGTAGCCCCGATCGGACGTCTTCCACCGCCTATAACCGGTGGTTCAGCCTCGGCACCGCTGTTCTCATCAACAGTCGTTGGAACGTTGTTTCGCGTAGACAGTGGGCTAGGATTGAGTTCGATAACACCGGTGGCTCCTGCGATCATGACGACCACAATGGCCAATATCGATAAACCGATGCGAACAGAGAGTGCGTTTACGGTCCGGTTTGATTGCCCTTTGTCCTTCACCAGAAAATAAAGACCAGAAAAAAGGCTGATGATGACAAAGCCGAGTAACAGAAGAACAATGAATTTTACGAGTAGCATGGCGCTTGTACGAGGTGCAGTGGCTTTGCGATGAGGGTACCACTATGACGCTAGGCAACTGGCAGTTCAAGCCAAAAGCTTGGGCATCTATTCTGTATCTGTCTATTTTTTTATGCATGCTCTGGTTAGCAAACTGGCAACTGGAGCGGGCAGCGCTAAAAGTGAGCCTGCAGCAAGCTGCGGAGCTCGCACACAATTCACCGGCTATCCCTCTATCTGAGCTTGATGATTATCCAGGCGCTGCTGCCTCTTACCAGAGAGTTGCAATAACAGGACAATACGACCCTGCGCGTCAATTTTTATGGGACAACCGATCCCACAAAAGCCAAGCTGGATTTGAAGTTATCTCTGTGATCAATAGGGTTGATGGTGGCCTGGCATTAGTTAACCGTGGTTGGGTTGCACCGGGGCCGAGTCGCCAGCAGTTGCCAGATGTGTCTTTGCCAGAGCCTGCAATCACTGCCGAACTTCATATCGAAGGGTTTGTCTCCCAGCCGTCAAAAGGCTTTTCCAGTGGCCCCGCGGTGGCTGCGAGCGAAACATGGCCTAAACTACTGCAATACGTAGACTTTGCGGCCATTGCCCAAGCGCTGGGTGAGCCGGTTGTACCTGTGCTCGTACAAGCTCAAACATTAGGCGCCGATGCGAATACAGCAAGTGTGTTAACGTCGCGCCCCGAGTGGTTAATAGCCAACTGGCAGCCTGCGGCTTCCGGACCTGCCAAGCATTACAGCTATGCTTTTCAGTGGTTTGCCATGGCGTTAGCGTTAACAGGCATATTTCTAGTAGTTAACATCCAAAGAGTTAACCTCCAAAAGGTAGTGGTATCTGATGACTGACAATCAACAAGCATTGCATGCGGGCAATTCGGCGCTTCCAGAGATTGATCCAGCTGATCGCCGCAGATCGCGTATCAAACTCGTATCGATCTTTGCGATTTTTGCCATCCCGCTGATCCTTGCCAGCATTTACTTACATCTGGTCCGAAGCAGCGATGGAACGGTAGGTGATACCTCCCGTGGCCAACTCATTCAGCCCGCTGTGCCGCTAACCGACTTCAC
Organism: Granulosicoccus sp.; assembly: GCA_023300375.1. Classification (GTDB taxonomy): domain Bacteria; phylum Pseudomonadota; class Gammaproteobacteria; order Granulosicoccales; family Granulosicoccaceae; genus Granulosicoccus. Next base: position 49,707 of record JALZWO010000011.1, read on the forward strand.
CTTGGCGGCAACAAATTTTGCTGAAGGCGAGTTCAATTTAGATACTGTGCGTGGTCTTTGGTCGATGCTTTATGTGCCTAAAGGCGATTGTCTGGAGGCCTGTGAACAGAATTTGTATCACATGCGACAAGTTCGTTTGGCGCTGAATCATCGAATGGATCGCGTGCAGCGAATCGTCTTGGTGGAATCGTCCACGCAACTCGATGCAAAGCTGGTTGGTGAGCACCCGGGTCTGATTGTCGTGACGGGATCAGAAGAGGAGCAAGCACAACTAAGCTCTCAGGTAGACGCGGCACAGCAGGGCATGGAGAGCTTGGAGGACGCCATTTACCTGATTGATCCGTTTGGTAACATAATGCTGCGATTTCCTCACAACTTAGCGCCTAAATCGATGCTGAAAGACATAAAACATCTATTAAAAGTGTCTCGTATCGGTTAATCTTGCCATCGATTGCTCAGCCAGAGTAACGGTCGGTATATAAACCAAGCGATGAAATCTTCGTCTCAGATAAAACAATCCCCCTCTCTTTTGAGTCATTCGCTTGAGCATTGGCGAGACTACTACGAGATAACTAAGCCCAAAGTGGTGCTCTTGCTTGTGTTTACGGCATTGGTAGGCATGGCTTTGGCAGTTCCCTTTTGGTTGCCGGTACAAGAAACGTTTTTCGGTTTGTTAGGGATCGGCATGGCAGCAAGCTCTGCCGCTGCGATCAACCATGTGATTGATCAGCGTACCGATGCCATTATGAAGCGTACTGAGAATCGGCCGATTCCCAAAGGTGCGTTGAGCACTCGGCAGTGCCTGACATTTGCACTGGCGCTAGGCATTGTGTCGATGGTAATGCTTGTAGTGCTAGTGAATGTGCTCACGGCCGTATTGACGTTCTTATCGCTAATTGGCTACGCAATCGTCTACACCGTCTACCTCAAGCGCGCAACACCACAGAACATCGTTATTGGTGGTGCGGCAGGTGCCATGCCACCGGTATTGGGTTGGGCTGCAGTGACTAACGAGGTCAGCGCAGCGGCGCTACTACTATTTCTGATTGTGTTTATCTGGACGCCGCCGCATTTTTGGGCTTTGGCAATACATCGACGTGATGACTACGCAAAAGTGGATATCCCGATGTTGCCTGTAACGCATGGCATACCGTTCACTCGCGTACAGATATTTTTATACACTGTGTTGTTGGTTATCATTACCATCTTTCCGTATCTTATACAGATGAGCGGTCTGCTTTATCTTGTAGGGGCGTTGGTACTGGGTGCCATGTTCCTGTGGCACGCTTGGAAATTATTTGACGACACAGCTACCAAGCAACCTATAAAGACATTTGTGTTCTCAATCAATTACCTGATGTGGTTATTCGGCATTATGCTGGTTGACCACTACTTACCGGTAATGGCGGCGTTATTTTGACTTTTTAAAGCGTTAAATTGCTTAGCGTGGTTGTTTCCTTGAGTTTCATTGTCGAAAAATTCTGTTAATGCGAATATTCCGCCTTAGAGAGAGCTAAAGCACGAAAAATACGTACCGTCTTGTTAGTAAACCCAATTTTGAATCTAATGAGACACCTGAACTACAACCATCTGCTTTACTTCCACACGGTAGCCCGCGAAGGTAGCGTGGCGCAAGCAGCCAAAGTGCTGCACTTAACCCCGCAAACCGTGAGTGGCCAAATCAAACTGCTTGAGGATGTGGTCGGTGAGCCATTATTCTTACGGGTAGGTAGAGGCCTGACACTGTCAGATACTGGTCGCGTGGTTCAGACCTATGCAGATGAAATCTTTTCAGTGGGAACAGCCCTTGTACAACGTCTTCGGGGACACACTGAACAAAGCGTGAGAGAACTGCGTGTGGGGATTGTTGATTCTTTCCCCAAACTCGTTGCCTGCAGACTGCTTGGTGTTACGTTGGATGCTAATGAGCCTGTGAAGCTGTCATGTTCAGAAGGCAAGCTGGAGTCATTGCTGGCTGATTTATCGGTGCACAAACTGGATTTGCTCTTGTCAGACCGCCCAGTACCTACAGAGCTTAATGTGCGTGCTTACAATCACGTGTTGGGTTCCAGCAAAATGTCCTTCTTCGCACCCCAAAGTTGGGATGACTCTTTAACCAGCAGCTTCCCAGAGTGTTTAGCCTGTGTTCCAGTGCTTATGCCTGATTCGTCCTCAGCTCTTAGGCGCAGCCTTGACCACTGGTTTGATGAAATGGGCATCGTGCCAAAGCTTGTAGCGGAGTTTGATGACAGCGCCTTGATGAAAACCTTTGGTGAATCTGGTTTAGGCGTTTTTCCTGCTCCAGATGTCATTGAAGATGACGTTGAGCGGTGCTTCAATGTTAGACGCATTGGGTCGGTAGACGGTGTGATTGAGAGCTTTACAGCAATTTCGCCGCAGCGCCGACTGCGCCATCCATCTATTGTGAATATTGCAGAAAACGCCCATCGGGTGCTGCAGTCTAGCGCTCAGGAAAGCAATTCACCAGAAGATATCAAAACGCTATCGGTAAAAAATGTCAGTTGAACAATGTTGCCATCTAGCAATTGATTTGATGGGTACGATTTGTAACGCTATGGCGCTGACTGTTATATGTACAGGCTCTTAGCCCGATTTATGATGTTTTACAAAATACTAATGAGTTGCCGAATCATATGATTTATAGTAGTTAATTGAGTCAAAGAGGTAGATGACCCATGATAGGGTTTGATATGAACTACATGTTAATGGTGATGCTGCCAGGAATGGTGCTCTCCGGTCTTGCGTCCATGATGGTTAAGCGGACGTTTGCAAAGTACGAGAATGTGGGCACTCAGTCTAATATGACAGGTGCAGAGGCCGCCAAACTCATGCTTGAGCGCCAAGGTGTAACAGACTGCAAAATTGAAGCTGTGTCGGGCAGACTGAGCGACCACTATGACCCGAGAGTGAAAACGTTGCGCTTGTCAGAGCCTGTCTTCAATGCACGTTCAATATCAGCCATTGGGGTTGCTTGTCACGAGGCAGGTCATGCATTGCAGCATGCGCAGGGCTATCCTTGGTTGAAGATGCGTTCTTCGTTGGTACCCGTTACCAATATCTCTAGTAAAATGTCAATGCCAATCATTATGGTTGGTGGGCTTTTGATGTCATTGGCGCCTGTATTCGGAACACCTGTTTTGTTACTCGGGGTTGCGTTATTTGCAGTGGCGGTTGTCTTCTCGGTTGTTACTCTTCCTGTGGAGTGGGACGCTAGTGCTCGAGCGAAAACAGCCATGGTTGATGCCGGTATCGTCACGCCACAAGAAGTGAGTGGAGCGAGTAACGTGCTCAATGCTGCGTTCCTGACTTATCTTGCCTCAGCAATAGCATCGATCATGACGCTTATTTATTACTTGCACAGGAGTGGTCTGCTCCGGATATTAATGAATCGGCGCTAGAATCGTTTGATTGGCCTTGTCGAGCGTTTGCGTGTGTTAGCGCAAACGCCAAAGGCCTGAGCGTGCTCCCTCTGTCAGAGCCAGTACGAGATGGTAGAGCAAGCGGCTGAGCGCTTCGGGCCAGAGAGGGGTCCCCGATTTGTCTACCTGATTGATAAAGGCAATTTGCCCTGCAAAGTACTGTTGGAACACCAGCAACATTAGGGCTCTGGCCTTATGTGCGTGTTCGGGGGATGCGGCTCTAATCGCATGAGTTTTTATCGCTTCTGTTTGCGGCCAGAGCAAAAAATTTTCCTCGTACCATTGTGTGTCAGATGAGACGGCATCAAATGCAGCTCCTTGCATTATGCCAGCCGACGCAAAACCGAATTTATCAGCAAACTCCAACAGCGCGTTAGCATGCTCTTTCGTATCATTGTTGCCGCTGAGTTCCGCTTCCCTATTCAGTAACCAAGCCCACTCGCATTGATGGCCTACTTCGCGTCTTTGGCCATCACGGCCTGGTAGGGCGCTAAGATCAGGGGCGATGAACTCAATGATACTGCCACTGTGGCTATCGTAAAAGTAGTCGAGTCCTTTACTGCGCATTTGCTTTGCACGGTCCAGCCAGATCGGCTTGCCTGACATTTCAAAAGCTTGTAGCGCCGCCTCGTACAGGTGCATGTGTGGGTTCTGTGCGCGCTGTGGCGCATCAGCTTGTGCCGCATTGTGCACTTCATTGTGTTCTAGCAACAGGCCAGTTTTACTGTCTGTAAGTTGGGTTTCAATAGCTGACCAGCAAGATTCAATTTCTTGATTTTCGTCGATGTGTGGATGTATGTGTTCCCAAGTGGCGATACCTAAGATCACAAAGCTCTGATCGTAGCTAAATACACGTTTATCGCTATGGTCATCGCCGTGCTCACTTAGATCGGCATCAGGCGCACAAGTGGAGGTTGCAACGGCACGGCAATACCCCCCATTTTTATTACGGAACATGGGTAAGGCTTCACGAGCGATTACTGCGGCTTCCGTGAATACAGGGTTGTCCGAATGTTGTGCTAAATGCGAAAACGTAAAGAGCAACCTTGCTTGGGCAAGAAGGGTGCTTCTATGGCACTGCGTGGGCTGCGCCTTGGTATCCAGTTGATCGTAAAAGCCTTTACCATCAGGGATGCGAGCTTGTTCAATCCACGCGGGTAGGAATTGATTTGTAAACCAATCTATCCACTGATCGACTGTGGCATTGCTGGCCGGTTGAAGGTTGGCACTACGCTGTAGAGGTGAGGTCATGGTCAGAGTTGTTCAAGAGCCTCAAGGCCTTCAAAGTATTCAGGGTAGGTGGCGACCACATGCGGTAAATCTTTCTTGATTTCGCGTAGATGCGTGCGCATTGCCTTATCTGCTGCACTGGCTTTGCGGTCGCGTATTGCGTCAACTATCGCTTGGTGGTGCTCGATAACTTTGCTGGGCGAAAATTTGCCAGAACTGATGTTGCGCACTCGACTAACTTGCACATTGAGGCTCTCAAGAAAGGTGTTTACCTCGGGGGCGGCCGCATTGTGAGCCAGTGATTTGTGAAAATGCTCATCAAGACGCATCAGCTCAGGCAAATCAAGTGCCTCAGTTGCGGCGCGTTGTTGTTCCAGTTGCTTATAGAGTGAGTTGATCATCTCAGTGGTTGCCAATTTGCACACTCGGCGCACTAAATCGGCCTCTACAGCCTCTCTGACGAAACGAGCAGCCAGCGCTGATGGGATAGAAATACGCGTTATGTACGTACCCCGTTGTGGTCGAATGTGGACCAGTTGTTCTTCAGCGAGTTTGATGAACGCTTCTCTAACGGGCTGGCGGGATACCTCGTAAGTTGTGGCAATTTCGGTTTCTGAAATGCGCTGTCCCGGAGCCAGTTCGCAGGAAATGATCCGATCTCGCAACTGCTTGTGCAGTTGAGGTGAGACAGGGACATCTAAAGACAAAGGTGTTACCGTCGGGATATCCATGAATTTCATGCGCTTTTGCGATGCGTCCGTTATAACGGGATGCTGCATACTTGTCAACTTGTATGGCAGTATGATAATGTCGCCAAACAGCCACATATGAGTTTTTTTATGCTTCAGACATGGCGTTGGTTTGGTCCAACCGATGCGGTTTCCATAGACGATTTAATGCAAGCTGGTGTGCAGGGTGTTGTATCGGCCTTGCATCATATATCGCCGGGAGATGTCTGGTTGCCACAGCAAATCAATCAAAGGCAATCTGACATTGCTCACATGAGCAATGGAGCTGCCTCCGGCTTGGCATGGGAAGTTGTTGAGAGCCTGCCAGTATCGGAGGATATCAAGCGGCAAACAGGTGACTGGAAGCAGCATGTACGGAATTACTGTGAAAGCTTGAGTAATCTTCGTGCTGCCGGAATCGACGTCGTTTGCTACAACTTCATGCCGGTGCTTGACTGGACCCGAACCGATCTGGCCTATCCGTTAGCAAACGGTGCCACTTGCATGCGTTTCGACTATATCGATTTTGCCGTGTTTGATCTGCATATACTAAAGCGCGAGCAGGCAGCGATTGATTTTCCTGAAGACATCATTCAAGCGGCGACAACGCGGTTTGCGAAAATGTCTGAAGAGAGAAAAAAAGAGCTTCTTCAAAATATCGTCTGTGGTCTGCCAGGGGCTGCTGAATCTCTAACTATAGAAGGAGTTCGAGAGAGTTTAGCTGTCTACAACACCATTTCTGTCGAACAGCTACGAGCTAATCTTATCGATTTCTTAGCAGAAGTGGCGCCACATGCGCAGATGCTGGGCATGCGACTGTGTTGTCACCCTGATGACCCACCAGTGCCTTTATTAGGATTGCCGCGAATCATGTCTACTCAAAGCGATTATCAAACGATACTCGATGCAGTGAATGTGCCCTCTAATGGCGTAACACTATGCTCAGGCTCTTTAGGCGCACGTAGCGATAATAACTTGCCACAAATGATGCGGCAGCTTGGCGATCGGGTGCATTTTCTTCACTTGCGGAATGTAAAGCGAGAAACCCATAGTTTGTTTGGTAGCTTTCACGAAGCAGAGCATCTTGGAGGAGACACTGACATGGTTGCACTTATTGCGGCAATCGTGAGTGAAGAGCGCAGGCGTCAAGCAGCTGGGCGTGCGGACGTATCGATCCCGTTCAGGCCAGATCACGGACAGAACATTCTTGATGATCATAAGCGAACATTTCAGCCCGGATACCCGGCCATTGGAAGGCTGAAAGGTCTTGCTGAATTGAGAGGCATCGAAGCTGCACTCACTCATCAGTCAATTGAAGGGAGTGTGCGAGCAGCTTATTGAAGATAACAACCGCAATATCTTTCCAGTTGCGGGCTGCTGTCTACACCATTTACGATACGGACTTTGTGAGCCTGTGCAGATATGATTCGTCAATACAACTACCCGCCTTGCGGGTATCACTTGCGTACGATCGCGGCAATGCCGCAAAAAACCACTGGAGATAGTAAATGAAATTTTTGAAATCGACTCTTGCAGCCACTGCAATTGCCACTGTACTAGGGGGCGTAGCTATGACTGCAAGCGCCGCTGATCTTACATTACGCGCGGCTAGCCTTTTTGATGAAGAGCATGCTTATACCAAAACCTTACGTGAATTTGAGCGCCTTGTTGCTGAAGCTTACACCGGTGAAGTTGAGTTTGAAATGCACCTAAATGGTGAGCTTGGTGACGAGAGTGATTTCGTTACATTTTTACAGCAGGGTGTTGCTATCGATTACGCAGTAATGGCGCCTTCAAACATGGCTGTTTTTGCTCCTGCCATTCCATTAATGGATATGCCTTTCTTGTTCCGTGATCTTGATCATTGGAATGCAGTGCTGTCTTCGGATGTATTGAAGCCACTCGAAGATGAATTGTATGAAAAAGCTGATATTAAAGTTATAGGCTATGCAGGTGGTGGTACTCGCAACTTGGCTTCAGCTGATCCTATTGCTAACATGGACGAGCTGACAGGCCACAAGATGCGCGTTATGGGTGCACCTATTCAAGCAAAAATCTTCGCAGCTATATCAGCAGCTCCTGCAGCTATTGCGTACAACGAAGTTTATAACGCTATCCAGACAGGTGTCATTGGCGGATTTGAAAACGAAGCAGCTTCGATACAGAACCTTAAGTTCTACGAAGTAGCGCCAAACATCACATTAACTAAGCATGCTATTACAGTGCGCCCGCTTGTCATGAGTGGTAAGAGCTTTCGTAAATTGTCAGAAGATTTGCAAGCTATTGTTACTGAAGCAGGTGCGGCAGCGGGCGCCTTTGGTCGGGAAATTGAAAGCCGCGAAGATGGTGAGAAATTAACCGCTATGGCAGATGCTGGACAAATTGCTGTTACTGAATTTGAAAATCGCGAGCAACTTCTTGAGCTTGTTGTTCCAGTACAAGATGAATTTGCTGCTGATCTTGATGCCACTGAATTGCTTGAAGCCATTCGGGCAATGTAGTTAGTTTGAGACGTGGCACGCCAAGTCAACTTGGTGTGCCGCATCGCTTCACCTTTTTTTGGATGCACTCACGATGGGCAAGGTACTTGAACATTTTTGTATGGGGTTACGTTTTTTGGTCGGTTTATTGACCATGTTGTTAGCGTTGCCTGTAGCCGCCCAGGTCTTAGCTCGGTATACCGGAATTATTCCTGTGTATTTATGGACCGAAGAGCTAGCAACCTTTATTTTCGTTTGGGTAGTAATGATAGGTTCCATGATTGCAGTATGGGATGGTACGCATTTTTCGGTAGAAGTTCTTGCTGAGTCAAAATCACCCCTAATCAAATTTATTCAAAAAGCGTTTGTACTCGTTCTTCTCATACTGTTCGGGCTTATGTTCGCTTGGTACGGTATTGAATACACAAAATTTGGTGCTATCCAGCACTCTGTAATGATGAACGCCAATATGGCTCTAACGCACGTGTCCGTATTAATCGCAGGATTAGTCTGGGCCTTGTTTGCTGGATACCGGTTGTTTGAAGCGTTTGATGAGTACCAACAGACGAGGATGACATCATGATGATCATCTCAACAGGCTTAGCCTGTGCGATTCTGGTTGGTGGTTTTCTGCTACTGGTTATGTTGCGAGTTCCGGTAGCTTTTGCTCTGGGATTATCGACTATTCCTATCGTTGTACTCGATTTACGCTTAACGCCCTTCATCCTGATTGACAGGATGTTTCAATCTTATAACTCGTTTATTTTGCTCGCTGTGCCGTTCTTTTTATTGGCAGCCAACTTGATGAATTCGGGCAAGATTACAGACAGAATGATAGACCTTGCCAAGGTCATGACAGGTTGGCTTCCTGGTGGTTTAGGTCATGTGAACGTTGTGGTATCAATGTTATTTGCAGGCATTTCAGGATCATCAACAGCTGATGCTGCAGGCTGCGGCAAAATTCTTATACCTGCAATGAAGCGTGAAGGCTTTGATGCTCGATTCGCCGTTGCGATCACCGCATGTTCTTCGGTTATGGGCGTCATCATTCCACCGAGTATTTTAATGGTGGTCTGGGGTGGAGTTATGCAAATATCGGTGGGTGCCTTGTTCCTAGCCGGTGCGATCCCCGGATTTCTTATTGGTCTGGCGCTGCTTCTAACTGTCTATGGCTATGCAAAAGCACACGGCTATCCAACCTCTGCTCGCCCCACATTTGCTGAATCTTGGAAAGCCTTCACGGGTTCAATCCTTGCCTTGCTAACCCCCGTGTTCGTAGTAGGTGGCATCATTGGAGGTATTGTTACTCCTACCGAAAGTGCCATCATCGCAGCAGGGTATGCAATGATTCTTGGTTTGTTTGTTTATAGGACCGTGAGCTTTAAACAGTTGGGCCACATTTTTTATGATACTGGACGGTTCGCATCGATCTCGCTTTTTGCTATTGGAACAGCAACCGCCTTTGGTTGGTTGCTGGCGTATTACAAAGTGCCTCGTTTAATTGTTGAGTGGTTAACGCTCATTGAGGCAGGTCCGTTTGGTACAGGATTAGTTATCGCGTTGCTGTTCTTGTTATTCGGTTTGTTTATCGATGCCATTCCTACCATCATCATCCTGGGTACTGTCTTAATGCCGGTAGCGGCTGGCGCCGACATCCATCCCATTGTGTTCGCTATCATCGGGATTATTTCATTGGCTTTCGGGCTGGTGACTCCGCCTTACGGATTGTGCTTGCTTATCTCAGCGGCTATTGGTGAGTTGAATGTGATGCAAGTGATTAAAGATGTGGTGATTATTTTGATACCCATGCTCATTATTTTGCTTCTGGTCATTGGTTTTCCAGAGCTTGCGTTGTGGTTGCCACGGCAGGTTATGCCAGGGACTTTCTGATTCTATAGAGGGTTCGCAGACACTTGCGTTTAGTTGTCATCCCTTTGAAGGCGGGTAAGCTCAGCACAGTTAAGGGTTTGTGCACTGAGCCAGAACCTTGAATTCCTAACTGCTTGGGAACGTGAGTTGTCGGAGTTTACGTTTTCGAGATTTAAGTGCGTGTCATTTAGCGTTCGAGGCAGTTAACGCTGGGCAAAAAAAAGGACCATCTCCGCGTAAGCCTAAGATGGTCCTATCTTTCTCTCTATTTGCTTTAGAAGCTTGCCAAGAGTTCTGCTTTATCGCTGTAAAGTCTAGATGGCAAATTCAAGCTCAATGTGAACAGCTACTCGTAAATCAAGTGCATGTTTCAGGCAGCCACTAGAAGGTGGGTTTTAATCTTCTTCATTGCTGCTTTCTCTATCTGCCGAATTCGCTCAGCCGACACACCGTACTCATCAGCTAGCTCGTGCAAGGTTGATTTCTCTTCTTGTAACCACCGGCGCTGCAGAATGTTTCTGCTGCGATCGTCGAGAATTTCCATGCCTGCTGCCAAGCCATCGTGAGAATTGGTTCTGCCGTCCTCACGTTCCAGAATCATTGATGGGTCGTCTTGCTCCTGATACAACGTGTCAGAAGGGGCCAGACTGATCCTGTCTTCGCTTGATCCTGCAGGCGCGTCGAATGCACTATCGTGCCCATGCATACGGGATTCCATTTCAACGACGACTTTTTCGTCAACACCCAGATCTTCAGCAACAGCTGCTACCTCATCCTGACTAAACCAGTTGAGCTCTTTCTTTGCGCTTCGTAGTTTGAAGAACAGCTTGCGTTGTGACTTGGTTGTTGCCACTTTCACGATGCGCCAGTTTTTGATCACGAATTCGTGAATTTCTGCGCGAATCCAATGAACTGCGAAGGAGATGAGGCGCACACCGACATCTGGATCAAAACGTTTTACAGCCTTCATGAGGCCAATGTTGCCTTCTTGGACAAGATCGGACATGGGTAGTCCGTAGCCCTTATATGAGCGAGCAATATGGACCACAAAACGTAGCTGTGACATGACAAGTTGTCGAGCAGCGTCTAGATCTTCACTGTCGCGTAAACGCCGAGCTAGCGTCTGCTCTTGCTCTACAGACAGTAGATCGATGTTGGCGATCTTGGACATGTAGCTGTTCATGTCATCAGCGATGACTGGGATAGCTACTGCAGTATTGTTTATTGTCAGCGCGTTACTCATTGAATGTACTCTCCGACGACGGTAGGAATTGATATTTTAGCACTCACCTAATGAGAGTGCTAATTTACAGGTTAGTTCGTAGTGTTATGGTTTCTAGATCCAGCTACACGCCAGCTCTGCCTTTAAAAACTCTTACGAAAACAAGATGTTACTGGATCAGTGTGAACTGTAGGTCTACTGTCTAAAGTGCTGTGATGGCCGATAAAGACTGCTAACTGCGCCAATGAGCCCCAAGCAAACGCAAACTGAGATAACTAGCAAAATTTGAGTCATTGTTGGCATAGAAACGGTAAATTCGTTCTGATACAAAGATGACAGCGTATCGGCAGGACTTTGCACTGCATTTAGAACCATTAAGCCGGTAATGCTGGCTAATAGCCCTCCTAGCAAGCCGTAAACCGCACCCGTGTAAATAATGGGGCGATTCATGAAGTGACGAGGAGCCCCCAACAGATTAGCAACTTCAAGTTCACTCTTGCGTCTCGCTAATTCGAGGCGAATGGTATTTGTGATGACCAGTAGCGCGCTCAATGTGAGAAATACGGCTAGCAGGCCACCTATCCAAGCCAGTAAGCTTATAGCAGCTGCCAGCCTTCTCACCCAACGCAAATCGAGCTGCACTCGCTCAACTTCGGGAATGCTCCTAAGCACCTCAGCCAGTCGATCTGTGCTGCCGGTGGCCACATCAGTGATTTGTGGGTAGACAACAATGGCGCCGGGCAGGGGGTTTACACCCAGCAAGGCTATGACGCTACTAATATCACTCGCCTCGCCGAGCATCGCCAGTGATTGCTCTTTTGAGAGGTAGTCAGTACGCGCCACGTCCTCTCTAGTCGACCACGATTCAGCCAACTCAGCACCGGCAATATCGCTGACATTGGTACGCAAATAGGTTGTGATGCTCTCGCCTTCAAGGCTTCGATGACCCAGGGTGGCCAGATTCAGATAGGCGAAATACAGAATTACCGGCAAAGCCAGCGTAATTCCCAGCATTAACAGTGTGCCTAGAGAGGCTATCCGCTGCTGTTTGAGCTGGCGTAGGCTTTGTGATAACGCGTATCCACGACGGGTATAAGTCCATCGTGCACCACTGCCATCGAGGGCGTCAGGCTCTGGTTTCGTACGCATCAGTAGACCTTCCTTGTACTTGAACGTTTTCTTGATCCATGCGCAGATTGGGTGGACTCGTCGTTAACTAACTGGCCATTCGAGAGCGTCAGGCGTTGAAAGGGGTAGGTTTGCAATAAGTGTTCGTCGTGAGTCGCGAACACCACGGTGACACCGGAGGCATTAAAGTGCTTGAGTAGCTGCATGATTTCCTGACTTATCTCACTATCAAGGTTGCCGGTGGGCTCATCGGCCAGGAGTAACTTGGGTCGCGCCACCACGGCACGAGCGATACCAACTCGCTGCTGCTCTCCGCCAGAGAGATTGATGGGCTTTTCCGAGCCGCGCTGCTCTAGGCCCACTTTTGCCAACGCCGCATTCACACGCAGTTTAATATCGTCAAACTGGTATCCACCGATGATCAGCGGCAAAGCAATATTATCGAAAACATTACGATCATGGAGTAGCTGATTATCTTGAAAAACGATACCCATTTGCTGTCGTAGCGCACGCTCCTGGCGAACGCCCAGTTCGCTGTAGATGATATTGCCGATTTGAATATCCCCAGAGGTGGGGCGTGTGAGACGCGCTATAAGCTGCAGCAATGAGCTTTTGCCAGCACCAGAATGGCCGGTAAGAAACGTGAATGACCCTGATTTCAGGTCGAACGAAAGGTTCTCAAGCGCGTATTTGCCTAAGCGATATTCGAGGCTAACATTCTGGAAGCTGATCACGGTAAATTTGCATTTCTGTGCTGACAAACTGCGGGTGGAGTATAGAAGTTGAAGCGAGTTTGTCTGTTAAATAATTAAACGGACGCCATTCGTCTAAGTTGCCTTCTTCCATTCGTCATTTCCGCGAAGGCGGGAACCCATAGTTCGACATGCGTGGGTCCCCGCCTGCGCGGGGACGACGGGCTTTGGATCCCCGCCTACGCGAGAACGCCGGGTCTTGAGCGGGTCCCTTCTCTCATCATTCCTTGATGACGCGCACTTACGTGTCGTCGCTAGACAGCAGCGCATCCACATAACGTTGTGCCTCGAAGACTTCTAGATCCGCAACTTGCTCACCTACGCCAATAAAGCGAATGGGCAGTCCCAGTTTTTCTGCAATGGCAAAAATAACACCGCCTTTGGCCGTTCCATCAAGCTTGGTTACCACCATGCCAGTCAGATCCATTGCTTTGTGGAACTGCTCGGCCTGATTGAGCGCGTTTTGTCCGGTACCACCGTCGAGCACTATGAGTGTTTCGTGTGGCGCATGTGGGTCGATCTTGCCTAAAACCCGTTTAACCTTGCGCAGTTCCTCCATCAGATTATCTTGCGTGTGAAGCCTGCCAGCCGTGTCGGCAATTAGCACATCAATGCCTTTGGATTTGGCCGATTGCACCGCATCGAATATTACGGACGCAGAATCTGCCCCACTGCCTTGAGAAACTACCGGCACCTGATTGCGCTCGCCCCAGGCCTGCAATTGTTCAACCGCTGCAGCACGAAACGTATCGCCAGCCGCCAGCATGACACTCTTGCCACCATCCTGAAGCTGTTTGGCTAATTTGCCAATCGTGGTTGTTTTGCCCGAGCCATTGATACCGACCACCAGGATGACGAAAGGCTGAATGTCGTCGGGTATTTCAAGCGGCTGCTCAACAGGTTCGAGGAGGAGGGTCAGCTCCTTGATCAATGCCTGCTTGAGCGCATCAGAGTCGTTGACTTCAGAGCGTCCCACTTGCTGGCTTAGCGAGCTCATGATTCGAGAGGTGGCGTCAATACCAACATCTGCCGTGATGAGTTTACTCTCGAGCTCTTCGAGCAGCTCTGCATCGATCGGCTTGTTGCCCAGCATGAAGTCGAGAAGATTATCTCGAAATCGTGAGCGGGTTCTCCCAAGTTTCTCGTTCAGTGGTGCATCGGGCTCAGGTGCCTGATCACTGTCTTTTTTTTGTCTCTTTAAAAAACTGAATATACCCATGGCGTGTGCGGGACGTACCTGATTATTTTAAAATAGAGTGCCGGTGCTTAGCCGGGCAGGGTATCGTAACACCGTGAATAGACATCCCCGAAACAACCACCGATCGCGTACTCAATCGGGTGCAACCGTGCGCACCGGCGCTCGTGGACAAGTTCGCATCATTGGCGGTCAATGGCGAGGGCGAAAGCTTGAGGTTGTTGATGTTGAAGGGCTGCGTCCTACTGGCGATAGAGTAAGAGAAACTCTCTTCAATTGGTTGCAAGCTGATATTGCTGGTGCACATTGCTTAGACCTGTTTGCAGGCTCGGGTGCGCTGGGGTTTGAGGCTTTGTCGCGCTATGCGGCTAGCGTGACCTTCGTGGAGCCCGATCGGAGCGCTCAGATGGCGTTGGATGATGTATGTCGATCACTGAACGTAGAGCGATGTGCCCACGTGCTGTGCGATGTTGCTTTGCCAGCTGATCAGGCGAAGGTGCATATTCATGCGAATACCGCAGAACACGCCTTAGCACAGTGGCGTTCAAAGTCCATGCCCTCGGGGTTTGACCTGGTGTTTATTGACCCTCCATTTAACATGGCTTGCCAGTGGTCTATTTTGGAGACGTTAGTGCCAGATTTCGTGGCTGACAATGCGCTCATTTATATAGAAGCACCCTTCGACGCTAGCGAGGAGCAGGTAGAGATAGGCCCGTGGCCCAATGCCTGTTCGCTGGTGCGTCAGAAACGCTTTGGGGATGTACAAGCGCGACTGTTGCGATACCACAGTTCCGAACGTAGCCTATAATCAAGGGATTGGCGCCAACATAGGTATGTCAAATTGAGTATTCTTCGTCGGTTTTGCATTGTAAAATTTCGAGGATTGCCCCAGACTCTACGTGTCGATTTAACAGGGGCACCTGTATGCGTGTTACAGCCATCTATCCGGGCACATTCGATCCATTAACTTATGGTCACATGGACGTCGCTCGTCGAGCCAGCAGTATGTTCGATGACGTGATTGTTGGTGTCGCTGCCAGTGCTGGCAAAGGTCCATGGTTCTCGCTCGAAGAACGAGTAGACATGACCACACGGATCCTTTCTGATCTAGACAACGTGACCGTTCAATCATTTGACGGGCTCCTTATGGATTACGCACGACAAATGGACTCCAGAGTTATCGTACGTGGTCTTAGGGCTATTTCCGATTTCGACTACGAGGTGCAAATTGCTGGCGTTAATCGGCACCTTGCACCTGAGGTAGAAACCATATTCATTGCGGCATCTCAGGAGTTCACCTTTCTATCTTCCAGTGTCGTCAGAGAGATTGCGAAGATGCATGGTGATGTGAGCGACTTTGTGCATCCTGTGGTCCTCGAAGGATTTGAAAAACGTCATCAACGTGCTTTGCGAAGTTCTATAAACAGCTCCGAGATTTAGTGCGTTGGCATTGTTAATTACTGATCAATGCATCAACTGCGATATATGCGAGCCTGAATGCCCTAACGACGCCATCTACATGGGTATGGAAATCTACGAAATACACCCGCATTTATGTACCGAATGCATTGGCCACCACGATGAAAGTCAGTGTGTGGTCGTATGCCCTGTTGATTGCATCGTCATCGATCCAGACAACACCGAAACGCAAGGCCAATTGCGTCTTAAATACGAACATTTGATTAATTCAACACCCGGCGCCTGATTCCATTGACCGATTTATTTTCCTTTGGCACCCTCATGGATGCTGAACTGCTAAACCTTGTCTGTGGACAACATGCAGATTCTTTTGTTCGTGAACCCGCAATGGTGCATGACCACCAAGCGTTCTGGGTCGCTGATGATCACTACCCTGTACTTGTGCCGTTGCAAGGCGTAACTACACAAGGAATAATCCTTCGAGACTTGCCCTCTGAAGCTATAGAGCGGATTGTGTTTTTTGAAGGCGGTGAATTTAGTATCCAGAGCATAGAGGTGGTTTGTGAAAATGGCATATCGGAGACGGTCAATTTTTTTGCAGACAATCATCTAAAGTCTGTCAGCGACACCGTTTGGCATCTGGAGGACTGGCAACGTGCCATCAAGTCAGATACGTTGCCTCGAGTGGTTCGCTATATGGAATGCTTTGGCAAAATGAATGTGCACGAAGCCGATGCTTATTGGTAACGGCTGTCTGCACGAAGGCGCAAGATCCCTGTGGGCCTTTGTAGGCGCTACCGTACAAGATTCCCGCTTGAGCGGGAATGACTAGATACTCACTCCTGCACTGCAGTGACAGAATAAAAACAACGTTTAGCCTTTGGCCCACAAAGCGCTTAGTGCTGGCAGTTCGGACAATAGAACGTGGAGCGCTGCGCCAGTACACGTTGCTTTATGATTCCGCTGCATTGCTTGCAAGGATCGCCCTCTCGCCCATAGACTGATAAAGACTGCGCAAAATAGCCCGGTTGGCCATCGCTGTTTACAAAATCGCGAAGCGTTGTGCCGCCCTGCGCTATGGATTGCTGTAGCACTTGTTTAATGGTGATAACCAGGTGGTCGCATTCTTTGCGTGTTATTCGTTTTGCCGAACGCGCGGGTCGGATAGCGCTTAAAAACAGAGATTCACTGGCGTAAATATTTCCTACACCAACCACTATCTGGCTGTTCATGATGAGATTCTTAATGGCTACTTGCCGCTTACGAGTCGCCTGGAATAAATAGTCTCCCGTAAAGTTATCTGATAGTGGTTCTGGGCCCAGTTTAGCCAGAAGGGCGTGTTCAGGGTCGCCGCTTGCCTGCCAAAGCAAACAACCAAAACGTCTTGGGTCATGAAAGCGAAGAGTGCTTCCACTGGCAACGGTTATCTCAAAATGGTCGTGTTTTCGTCTGGGTTCGTTATCTGTGCACACACGCAAGCTGCCCGACATACCCAGGTGGACTATTGCCGTACCTGCTTCCACGCGAATCAACAGGTACTTGCCACGACGCTCAAGGCCAGTGACCAGTGAGCCTTGTAGTTGCAGAACTTCGTCAGGAACTGGCCAGCGCAATCGTTTATCGTGAATGCGAAGAGAACTGATGCGCTGATTGAGCAAATAAGGTTCAATGCCGCGCCGAGTGGTTTCTACTTCAGGCAGTTCTGGCATTCAATAAATCGTCTTAGTTGGGCAAGCTATCAGGCGAAATGATGTAGGCGCAAGCAGTACCGTTGTATTGCAAGGCGGTATATGATTCCGTCTCAAAGATGGATATTAAATTTTGAGTACTGGTTTCGTCATCAGTGAGTATAGAAAAAACTGCCTCAGGTGTCTCGTCTTCTAGTGGCCATCCCACAATTTGTTGGGCACTAAGATTTTGCCAGAGCATGAGCTCGCTAACCTCAGCGATAGTTTTGACAGTCTGGTCATCAACAACAATAGTAAGGGACTTGAGAGGGCTGTTGAATACATTGAGATCTGCCAGTGCACTCACTCCACCATTGACTAAAGACAAGGCCCATTCTGGAACAAACCCGACTCGACCGTTGTGCTGCACGTATCGTCGTTCACCTTGTAGATCTGTATTGCCAAGTCGATATTCGGTATCACCTATAAATACGACAGCTAGAGGCGACTCTAATCCAGCAGCTGCTAGGTCGACCTCCTGCACATCATATTGATTAGTGTTGGGAGATAGTAGCTCAAGCAAGGGGTTAAGCCGTTGCTCACTAACCTCAACGCTGCATGGTGAGGTCATTATCCAGTCCTCGTCCACTTTTCTAAGTGCTATATCGTCAAAGCCTGTGCGCTTGATAAGGACACTACTCGCCAGATTGTTTGCCCCTAGAACATCCAGCTTTGGTTGGCGCTCTTTCCACATTACATACGCGATAGAGAGCAGCAGCAGGCAGAATGTTGCGCTCAATAAAAAAACCCAGCGTTTGACAGTGTTCGAATGCATAGTGTGTGGTCTTTACGACTATTTCTCTCGCATACGGCGCCAGCGCACAAGGCCGGCTACTACGAGAAACAAAAGAGGAAGTACCACCAGATACAGTGAGCTTATCAACACGATGGATCGGTTGTTGAGGCTAAGCTGGCTATCGGGGGCACGTCGGACTACGAACTCCATCGAGGCAGACTCTCCGATTAGCCATAGAACAAGTGACTGTGTGAAATTCTGGTTGCCGCCATTGCCAACGAATTGTGACGCTGCGAAATCGGCATCACCGATTACGGCAAAACGCTGTGAGCCAGATTGCAGGGTTCTTTCAATGGTCACCCCGAGTAACAAAGGTCCTGAGACTTCCAATGAGTTAGCGTCAAATCGGATATCTCCACTCAACGCGCCTGTTTCGGTCCAACTCGCCTCTGGTGTCTGCAGTAGAGGTAGTACCTCTTGTCCGGCTAGAGGGGTGACAGCTAGCGCTGTTGCTTGGGGCAGCAGCACGGGGTTTGTCAGTGTGCTGGTGATGGGGTGTTTGGTAAATCTATCAAGGAGAACAAAATCGGGTGAATCTGCGGCTAGTGCTTGACTTGCAGTATCAACGACAACACCTGGTAGTGTCTCCACACCTAGCGTTTTTGATAGTAATGAAAAATCTGGTACGTTTGGATTTTCACGGTTCTGCTCAACTAGCCAAAGCAGATTGCCTCCACGTTGCACGTAGTTGTTGATGCTGGCCAGTTCGCCTGGGAAATAGTTTTTCGTGGGTGCAGCTATAACCACTAAAGCAACGTCATCACTGATGCTAGGTTCGCTGACCAGACTCTGCTCACGTGCTACTAAACCTATATTGGCTAGTTGTTCGGAGATAATCAGCCAGTCATCATTGGTGGCGCGAGACGGGCTACGTTCTCCATGACCACTGATAAAAACCAATGTTTTTTCACTGTCTCGAGTCAATTGTTGCAGGCTGTTGGCTAGGCTGCGTTCGGAGAGATTCTGCAGTCGTTGTTCACGTGCTGTTGTTCGCAGAATTAATTCACCGCCAGGTGCTGCATTCAACTCTCTGGCTTGAGCGGGGTCAGTCTCAGGGTTTATAAATCGCAGTGAAATATTGGGCTTGATTTGTTGAAATCTCTCTATTAGTGCTTCAACACCGTTGCGTTGTTTTACGTCAGGAGCAAGAACTGCAATGACTTCAACAGGTGTCTGCATTGATCGTAAGAGCGAGACTGTTGTGTTAGATAAAGAATGACGATTGTTGGCTGTGACATCAACAGACACCGCGAAGTGCTGACTAAACCAACCCAATAAGATGCCAATGCCGACCACAAGCAATGCGGCTATCAAATGCAACTTTGATGAATGCTTTTTCATCAGTAGCCTGTTTGTTTGAGTAAATCCAGGCGCACTATGGTCAGTGCAAGAAACATGGCACTAAGCAATACAAAGTAGGCCACATCGGCGGTTTGTAGATAGCCTTGAAAAAAACCAGCAAGATGGTTTGCGAATGATAGATTCTGGATGGCCTGCAATGGCAGGTTCCCAAAATTTGCACTTTGCAGTAACCACAAGACAATGATGAGAGCAAAGCTTGCAATAATGGCTATGAGGCTATGCCGAGTAAGAGATGAGAAAAACACACCGCAAGCTGTCGACGCCAGAGCGCACAATGATAAGCCAACAGCCGAGGTGACAACCACGGGTAGATCTATAGGAATGAAAATTTGCATTAGCAAAAGCATGCCGCTGGCCAGCAAAACGAGCAGCAACACAAATAGACTGAGACCCAAGTATTTTCCAAGTACTAACGAGGTGCTAGATACTGGGGAGGATTGCCATAACGCATACGTGTGTTTTTGATATTCGTCACTGAACGTGCGCATGGCGAACAGTGGTGCGACGAAGGAGAATGCAAGCGCTAGAGGCTGCAGATACTGCGCGCTCATGAAGCCTGTTAAGCCAACGGGATAGTCTTGCAAGGCCAGTTGATCTTGTACGTTGAGAAACGCTTCGAGCTGACGAAGGAACAAAAAGCCGAATAAAAGTGCTAGTAGAGTGGTAATGACCCAAGTTTGTGCGCTTTGTACCAAAGCACGGTACTCGTGACGAGCGATGATTCCAATCATAAGATTGACCTACGAAAAAGCTCTTCTAGATTGGCTCCATCGGTAGTGGTATCAGCAACCAGCTTTCCCTTGTGGATAATGGCGACACGGTTGCAAATGGCCTGTGCTTCTGCGAGCAAGTGAGTAGAGAACACAACAGCATGGTTTTTGGCGTAGGCTCTGATCAGTGTACGCATGGTATCTAATTGTTGAGGGTCGAGGCCATTACTTGGTTCGTCGAGTAAGAGCACATCGGGTTCGTGAATCATCGCCTGCGCTAGGCCTACTCGTTGTCTGAAGCCTTTGGATAAATTACCAATGAGTTTTGTGTTCACCTCTTCAAGTGCGCATTGTTCTGTAATAAAAGCTTGGTTGCGCGCCAGTAGCGCGCCTTTGAGTCCGCGTATCTGACCACAAAGTCGTAAGTATTCGTGCACTCGCATGTCGTTGTACAACGGTGGCTGGTCTGGCAGAAAACCAATACGAGCGCGCGCTTTCAGCGGTTGTTCTGACATCGCGTAGCCAGCAATGCTGACCGTGCCGCTATCGGGTACCAGCATGCCGCAAAGCATTCTTAATGTTGTAGATTTGCCTGCTCCATTGAGACCTAATAATCCCAGTACATCACCGCGTTGCAGGTGGATGGATACATCGTCCACTGCGGCCGTGGCACCTAGCGAACGACACAGATTGGCAGCGTCGAGTAGGCGTGTTTTATTGCCACCACCTATGTGTTCAGGTGTTGCTTGGCCACTACTTGTTGATTTGCTTAGGGCAGGCACTTGACATCTATGTTCTGGAAAGTTGAAGCTGAACGACAGAGTATAGACCCGTCCAGCAGACATGCTTGAATGTAACCCTGCAGGAAGAGCGCCATAAATTGGGGCTTCTGGTTAAGATTGTTCACAATGAGTTTGTAGAGACAAATAAGAACCAATAGAAGGCTCGATATCGAAAAACGCGCACAAAAAAGCCGACGTATAGTCGGCTTCGAACCTTCTAGATGAGAAAGGTTTACTTAATTTTTGCTTCTTTGTACATTACGTGTTGGCGAACCACTGGGTCAAACTTCTTCATTTCAAGTTTGGACGTCATGGTGCGCTTATTCTTCGACGTGGTATAGAAATGTCCTGTACCGGCTGAAGATACGAGCTTAATCTTGTCTCTCATGGGAATCGACCTCTAGAGGGTAGTATGAATGTCGTTATGCTGAGCGATGGATGGTAGTTATCCACCACTCAACAACAAAGACTCACTGGGAGGGTTTAGTTAAACCTTTTCACCACGTGAGCGCAGTTCTGAAAGCACTACGTCTATGCCACGCTTGTCGATGATACGCATGCCGTTAGACGATACACGTAGCGACACAAAGCGCTTTTCAGCAGCGACCCAAAAACGATGGGTGTGCAGATTGGGCAGGAAACGTCTGCGCGTGCGATTCTTTGCATGCGATACGTTGTTGCCTGACATTGGGCTTTTGCCGGTGACTTGGCACACTCTGGACATGAGATACTACTCCGAATTAGGACTTTCACAAAGCTTAGCCTGAGGAGTGTAGCGAAATTCTAGCCAACGCTCAAGTTATAAAGCTCTAGTATTAGCTAATTCTTGCATTTAATTACTTTAATCTTTCCTATGGATCGCATTTTTATCAGAAATTTGGCCGTTGAGACCATTATCGGTATCTACGATCACGAGCGGGTAACCCCACAACGCGTGATGCTGGAGCTTGAAATGTCTGCTGACATTGCGCAGGCGGCGAGCTCCGATGATATTGAATCAACTCTGAACTACAAGACATTGAGCGAAACACTGGTCGAATTTCTGGAAAATAGTCGTTTTTTGCTCATTGAAACGATGGCCGAGCGGGTAACAGAGATAATTCGGCAAGATTTTGGCGTGCAGTGGGTGAAACTAACCTTGCACAAGCCCGATGCGTTGCCGGGAGACATCGATGTGGGTGTCATTATTGAGCGAGGTCAAATGCCGTAACACCGGCAAGTGAGTCGAGCCAAGATGCTCTGCCAGTCCGTCACGAACTATTTCTCCAACTTATTAGAGAGTGCCAGTATCCATGCAAGCGCCTGAACTGCCAGAGCCCGATGCGTATGCCAAGGCGCATAGTGCGCAACTTATCGACGTCGTAAAAGAGCACATCGAGGCTAGTGGTGGTGTTATCTCTTTTGCTGATTATATGCACAAAGTATTATATGAGCCTGGGCTTGGTTACTACATGGCAGGTGCCGCAAAGTTTGGTGCCGAAGGCGACTTCATTACCGCGCCGGAAGTATCGCCATTGTTCGGAGCCAGCATGGCGGTTCAAATTGCCGAGATACTCGATGCGATGCCTACAGGTGGTTGCGTGCTTGAACTGGGAGCAGGTAGCGGACAACTGGCGAACAGTATTTTGAATAATCTTGAGTGTAATGCTGATTTTCAGTACTTTATTCTAGAGCCTAGCGCAGAGTTGCAGCAGCGTCAGCGTCAGATGCTCAACTCAAGCCTGTCTGAGCGGTTGTTCTCCTGCGTGCAGTGGTTGGATGCATTGCCCACAAATTTCAAGGGCGTAATCGTTGCCAATGAGGTGATGGATGCGCTGGCTGTGGAACGTTTCTCGATAGGGCAAGACGGGTTGCAGCAGGTATGTGTGACCGGCGATCTGCAAGAAACGGTACGGCCAGCCAGCAAGGATTTAAATAAAGCGGTAGCAGCGCTTGAGCACGATATTGGTGAGTCTTTGCCACTGGGTTATACCTCTGAGTTTTGCGCCTTTTTACCACTTTGGATTGAGGCTTTGGCAGCATCACTCAACAGCGGCGTGTTGATACTCGTTGATTATGGCTACCCGCGGCGGGAGTATTATTCCGACGAACGCTTAGATGGCACGTTGTCTTGTTATTACCGGCATCGCGCGCACGGCAATCCCTACTATCTGCCTGGCTTGCAGGACATTACAGCCCATGTTGATTTCACAGCAGTTGTGGAGGCAGGAGTTGCCAGCGGGCTGGAGTTACTGGGTTATGCTGCTCAGTCGGCATTTTTGCTGGATAATGAACTGCTATCTCTGGCGGAAGCCCGTGGTGCGATTTGTGAAAGTGAAAAAGATCACATGTCACTAATGAAGCAAGTAAAGACACTGACACTTCCGGGCGAAATGGGGGAGAGGTTCCAGGTAATGGCTCTTGGCAAAGGCTACGAGCTTCCGTTAAGAGGCTTTCGTACACAGGATCTCAGCTATCGTTTGTAGCTCGCTTTTGTAACCCGTTTTTATAACTCTCTTTTGTAATTCTTTTTTGTAACTCTTTTTTGTAACTAATTGAAAATCATCGCTAGAGATTTTTCATACGCCCAGCCGTTGGCATCATCCTTGGTGCACAGGCGAACGATCTTCCGTATTTCACAGGCCCAACAACACTTATGGAACTATCCCACATTATCTGGCTTGCTCTTGTCCAAGGGCTTACCGAGTTTTTGCCGGTATCCAGTTCAGCTCATCTGATTCTAGTACCGAGCTTGCTCAATTGGCCTGATCAAGGCTTGGCGTTTGACGTGGCAGTGCACTTGGGAACTCTGATGGCTGTTGTGGCCTATTTCCGTAATGACATCGTGACATTGTTTTTTTCATGGATTAAGTCCATGAAGCCCAATGGTATGAGCCCTGAGGGGCGGCTAGCCTGGGGTATCATCCTTGGAACTATTCCAGCCGGGCTGGTAGGTTTGGCATTCAAGGACTACATAGAGATTTATTTGCGTTCACCTCTGGTCATCGCTGTCACCACCATTGTATTTGGCTTGTTATTGTGGTTCGCAGACATGCGCAGCAAACGGGTTCGTAATGAATACACGTTGAGTTGGCAGGACTTTCTGGTTATTGGTTGCGCTCAGGCAGTTGCATTGATTCCAGGCACATCGCGCTCTGGAATAACCATTACAGCTGGATTGTTGATGGGTCTTACCCGTGAGGCTTCTGCGCGCTTCTCGTTCCTGCTGTCTATCCCTATTATTGTTTTGTCAGGTTTGAGCGTCACTAAGGATTTGGTGTCTAGCGCCACGCCAGTTGAGTGGAATACATTGTTCCTCGGAACCATCATCGCCGCCATCAGTGCCTTTATCTGCATCCACTTCTTCCTGGCATTCATCAACAGGATGGGTATGACGCCGTTTGTTATTTATCGCTGGATACTCGGCTGCGTGTTGTTGTTCGTTTTTTTGTAAGCTCTTAAAAAAGAGTAAGGCAGCTTGGTCGGGCCACACAAGCCAAGGCGTATCAGGCCTAAGTGGCGCGCCAACAGATCTGATAGCTCCTTGAAGTGTCTTTATTGAGGCACTTGTAGTTCAAAGGTTTTGCCGCCGAGTCCGTGAACGGAGTCATTTGCGCGCAGTGTAACGGTGGTGATACCTTCGGGTATGGTTAAAGTGACAGAGCGGGTGAACGGTTGTTCATTAACATGTGGGTGAGCAAGCTCCCTTACGCCGATGACTGCTCCGTCAGGCGTTAGTACATCCCAGCGGTCGGCGTAATGGTCCCAGCCGGTATCCGCATGTGCCACAGTGGCGTTGATCTGATAGCGGCCATCACCAAGCGCTGTAATGGTGCCGCCAACAACATCCGCTTCGCCCGCTAAGACCGTAGAAAAAGAAAAGCTTGCCACAAGTAGTGCGGCAACTACGCGCAGTGGTTTGGTGTTAAATCGTTTTTGCATGGTGCTGTCCTCGTTAGCTTGTCGATAGTATAATCCCACGGACGGCCTCGCCTTGTTTGTTGCGCGCCGTGTGTTTATGCAGAAAGTAGAGAATTCGTCATTTGATCACCGAAGATGGACACTATGCCAATTAACCCACCACCTCCTGTAGTAACGCGAAATATTGGTGGAGATTCCAGCATTGTGGGGCCGGTTCTGCAGTTCTCGTTGTTTATAGTGCCCATCGTCATGAACTGTTTTTACATGGTGTACGCGCTTGCAGGATTGATCATCGAGGGGCGTGATAAAACGACCTGGTCGCTAGAGGCGCCAACCGTCGGGTTCTGGGTATGTTCGAGCATGGTGGGTTATTGCTTGTTGGTGCTAGCGTACGTTCGTTGGCGTGGTGCCACTTGGTGGCACCCTCTATCGGTGTCCAGCATTGCCCATATCGTTGTGGCTTTGGCTTTAACTGCGTCTATCTTTGTCACCATCAAGCTTTGATGTAGTTGATTCGGACGTAAGATGCTGTTTGGTTTACTCCTGATATTTGCAGTTCCTCAGGTTTTAGCCGCTACCCTCGTTAGTCGCCCCTTGCAAAAGCCCATGTTCGAACACCCCAGAGCACTGTTTAATTTTAAAGCCCACGGGCTATTTACAGCGAGCCATTTGCGCTATCGCAGGCTTTGGTTTGCGGTGGGTGTGTTGTTGGTTTTGGTTGTTCTAGCACTGTCTATCATGTCTCTGCCGTCTCCAGTTGGGGGTTTGATGGCTCAGGATAAACTGTTGCATGTCATTGCGTACGCCGGCTTGATGGGTTGGTTTTCACAGATTTTTAGGCATGATCTAACCCGCCTAATTCTGGTATTCAGTCTCATTTTTATGGGCATTGGCGTTGAGTTTATTCAAGGCAGTACCACCTATCGGCAATTTGATGTGCTCGATATGATCGCCAATACATCAGGTGTTATTTTAGCGTGGGCGCTTGCCTACACGTGGGTTGGCAATGTACTGCCATGGTTTGAGAACTCAGTGAGCCGAGCCTTGCAAAGGGGCTGAATTGCGCCTCCAGCTTTTAAGCTGACTAATTCGAGCAAGGCGAATGTGTTCGGCTATTTGCGATTTATCCTGAGTGTTTCGAGCAATGGTTGCAGTATCTATAGATGAGTACACCGTAGCTGCTTCATCGAGGAATTGTGCTTGCGGGTAATCGGTGTGCTCTTTACCCAAGCGACCGCGCGCGTCGGCTAGGCAGAGGGTTAAAAATTGCTTGAATCGTTCAGGTTTACGCACCACATCGAGTGATTGAAACAGGTCGACCAGAGTGGTTGCTTTCAACTCAAAAGCGCGATGACAGTGCGTATGGTAGCGAGCTGCCATGACGGCCAGATCACGAGGTTTTTTCGGTACTCTTAACCGTTCGCATAAAACCTGCGCAAGCTTAGCGCCACGCTCTTCATGACCATGATGCGAAGGTAGTAGCTGTTTGGGCGTTGTGGCTTTGCCCAAATCATGGCACAGAGCGGCGAAGCGCGTATCACTGTCCGCATTCAACTGTGTGGTTTGCTCAAGCACCATCATGGTGTGCAGGTAACTATCAATTTCAGGATGCCATTGCGCTTTTTGCTCAACGCCGTGCAACGCATCAAGCTCTGGTAAGACAACAGCGAGTGCGCCACAGTTGCGTAAGATGTCGAAAAATGCTCTTGGTTGATGTGCAGATAATGCTCGGTACATTTCCTGCCACACACGCTCTGCTACCAAGTTGTTCACCTCTCCCTGGCTAACCATAGTGCGCATTAGAGCCTGCGTTTCGTCGGCAACAGTAAAGCCCAGGTGGGCAAATCTTGCCATAAATCTGCCAACGCGCAGCACTCTGACTGGGTCCTCAACAAAGGCCTCCGATACATGCTTTAGTTGACGCAGCTCAAGATCATTGCAGCCACCGTAGGGGTCAATCAGATTGTTATTTTGATCTTTGGCGATGGCATTGATGGTCAGATCTCTACGGCTTAAATCTTCTTCAAGGGTCACGCTTGAGTCTGTATTAAAGCTGAAGCCACGATAGCCGCTGCCCGTTTTACGTTCTACGCGAGCTAGGGCATATTCTTCGTGAGAGGTGGGGTGGAGGAAAACGGGGAAATCTTTCCCGACAGGTTTATAGCCTGCTTCTAGCATGTCCACCGGCGTACTACCCACCACCACCCAGTCGCGATCAATGACTGGTAATCCAAGCAATTCATCGCGTACGGCGCCGCCCACTAGATAGGTTTTCACGTGCGCTTGTTTGTGTAAGAGAGCATAAGGGCAATGTTACACTTAACCACATGAAGCTACGAATATCCTCAGTTCTAATTTTAATGGCGGTTTCACTGAGTGGCTGCAACGCAGTTGGCTACTACTCGCAAGCCGTTGGTGGTCACCTCAAGCTGATGAGTGCGCGCGAGCCCATAGACAAGGTGCTGGTCAATCCAGAAACGCCTGAGGAGCTGCGTGAGAAGCTGCAAACTCTGTTAGATGCTCGTCAGTTCGCAGTGTCCACATTGGGCCTTCCGGACAACGACAGTTACAGCAGTTTTGTCGCTACAGGCCGCGACGCGGTAACCTGGAATGTGGTCGCGGCTCCAGAGTTTTCTGTGAGTCCTAAAACGTGGTGTTTTCCAGTGGCTGGTTGTGTCAGCTATCGTGGATACTTCGATAGAGCGGACGCTGACGCTTATGCAGCTGAGTTGGCTAAAGATAATTTTGATGTCACGGTAGGTGGGGCCTCAGCGTATTCCACGCTGGGTTGGTTCGACGATCCTGTTCTAGACACCATGCTGCGTGGTTCTGATGTTCGTTATGTGGGCACGCTGTTCCACGAGCTCGCACATCAGTTGCTTTATGTCAAAGACGACAGCAATTTCAATGAAGCCTTTGCCTCTTTTGTTGAGCAAGAAGGCACGCGCCAATGGCTGAAAGAACGTGGTGAGGCTGAGCGCATAGAGCAATACGATGCCTCACTACGGCGTGGAGAGGATTTTGTGCTTCTACTTCAAAAGACTCGGAATGGTCTGCTCGAAGCTTTTGCACAAGATGGGGACGAAGAGGCAATGCGCGAAGCGAAAGCCGCGGTATTTGCCACCATGCAAGATGACTACATTGAGCTCAAAGAACACTGGAATGGTTACTCGGGCTACGACAATTGGTTCAAGCGAGATGTTAACAACGCAAGGCTGGTAGCTGTTTCTACCTACCGTCGCTTTGTACCTGCTTTTCAAGCCATGTACCTGCAAGCTGGCGAAGATCTCAACGAGTTCTACAAAGTGGCGAAAATCGCTGCAGACCTGCCGCCAGTCGAACGGCGTGAACACCTCAATGCGTATATTGGTGCTTTGAGGGCCGTTTCGTCGTTAAATTGAGTTTATTGGAACTGGGCTGCCCGTAGTACTGACAGCCCGAATTCTCTATCGACGTGCAGCTGTGCGGCGCTTCTGTAGTCGGCCAGCCCAATCAGCGGTACCCAGATACCGTGGTACAACCGCATCTAGCGAGGTGTTTTGTCGCGCGCAATCCTCGCTGCAAACACTGGGCGTTTGTAGTGAGAGGTAGTTGTCTCGCGAGAAGGGTTTGCCGGGTACTAATTCCATAACGCGTGCTTGTGCTCGCGACGCCCAGTCTGGTAATCCAATGACCTTGCGCGTCATGCCAGCCGTGCTTGCGGTGTATTCAACCAACTCTTTGAGCGTGTAATCTTGTGGGCCACACAACTGAATGGTTGCGTCATTGGCTTGTGGATCATCAATGGCGTTAATCATGCTGTCGCACACATCACCTACAAAGACTGGCGCCATTTTGGCTTCCGGCACCGCTAGTGGGAAAATAGGCAGCATGCGTAGCAGGGCTGCGAAGCGATTAAAGAATGCGTCGTGCTCACCAAAAATGATCGATGGCTGGAAGTGCGTCCAGCGCAGGCCAGGTGCCTCGTCTGTGGCAAAGCTTTTAACCAGATCTTCCGCCATACCTTTAGTTCGCAGGTACTCGCTGGAGCCACCTTCAGCATCTGCATTCAGAGCGCTCATGTGTAGATAGCGACTGATGCCATTGGCCTTGCATGCTGCCAGCACTTTGCTGGTGAGGCCCAGATGCGCATTGCGAAAGCTGCTTTCATCGGCGTTGTAGCCTTCGTTGAGTATGCCAACCAGATTAATGACCACATCAGATCCTGCAAGGGCCTGTTGCAGGGCATCAGCGTCGTGCACATTCACTTCCACAGTGTGAACATTGATTAGCGTACGTAGCTTACGTACTCGACTGGCACGTCGCGTGAGTACTACGACTTCATCAAAGCGCTCAGCTAGACGGAATGTAAGCTGGGAGCCGACAAAACCTGATCCTCCCAGTAAGGTAACTCGACGACTGGACATATAAATGCATGACTCTTAAAGGTTGTGAATCGATTACGCCAATATACACCGTGTGATTCGCGCTGATGAAGCAAGAAACACTAATGTTGGCTGGCACGATACCTGAACTGACGTGACCGCTCTTAGTCATGTCGGCACAGGGGCTGTGATGATTTAATTTTATGCCTGCGAAAATATAATTTCTTGGCGTATTGGTCAATGAATCGCCATAGTAGCGGTAATAAGCCTTGCCCTGCCGTGCGTATAGCCCACTGGTGCCGCAATTCTTCGACGCAGATCAACAATCTGCTTATAAATTTAGGAATTGGAACCTCATGTCTGCATTGCCAGAGTTTGAAAATCGCGAAGAACAGACGGTAAAAACGACCACCTGTTACATGTGTGCGTGTCGCTGCGGCATAAAGGTTACTACGGAAGGTAACGAAATTCGATTTATCCAAGGCAATCCGAATCACCCGATTAATAAAGGTGTTCTGTGTGCCAAGGGTAACGCGGGCATCATGAAGCATAAGTCGCCAGCGAAGTTGACCCAACCTCTGGTTCGTAAAGCAGGTACTGAGCGAGGAGCTGGTGAATTCGAGCCTATTTCATGGAACAAGGCACTCGAGCTACTGACCCAGCGCTTGCGCCGTATACGTGAAACAGACCCAAAGCGACTGGCGTTCTTTACTGGTCGTGACCAGATGCAGGCTTTGACTGGTTTCTGGGCGTCACAATTTGGCACGATCAACTGGGCCGCCCACGGTGGATTTTGTTCGGTCAACATGGCCGCAGGTGGTCTTTACATGACTGGCCAGTCTTTTTGGGAGTTCGGTGATCCGGATTGGGACAACGCCAAGTATTTCATGCTGTGGGGTGTGGCTGAAGATCATGCATCCAATCCGATCAAAATCGGTTTAGAAAAACTCAAACGCCGTGGCGCTAAGTTTGTGGCGATAAACCCTGTGCGAACTGGCTATCAGGCCATCGCTGATGAGTGGATAGGTATTCGTCCGGGTACTGACGGATTGTTAGCATTGTCGTTTGCACACGTGTTGCTAAAGAACGAACAGTTCGATTGGGAGTTTCTAACGCGTTACACCAATTCCACACAACTCGTTATCAATGCGCCGGGCACCTCACAAGATGGCTTGTTACTGCGTAACGATGAAGGTGAGCTGCTGATCTGGGATCAGGCTAGCCAGAGCACCGCCACTTGGAATGATTCGAGTCATGAAGACTCAATTGAGGCAGCCCTGTTTGGTGAGTACACAGTCAATGGTGTGAACGTGAAAACGGTCATGACGATTCTGGCTGAAAAGTATTTAAGTGATGAGTACGCGCCAGAGAATGTCGCTGAGCGTACGGGTGTGAGTGCTGAGACGATTGAACGACTGGCACTGGAAATGGCACATGTGGCGTTTAAAGAAACTATCACTATCAACACGCCATGGACTGACTGGACCGGCCGTAAGCACGATAAATTTATTGGTCGACCGGTAGCTATGCACGCCATGCGTGGTATCTCGGCGCACTCCAACGGATTCCAAACCTGCCGCGCTATCCACCTGTTACAAGTCATGTTGGGTGCCGTGGATTGTCCGGGCTCTCATTTGGCCAAACCGCCTTTCCCTAAGCATATTGCGCCGCCTATTAAACCGGCAAAAGCGATGGCTCCTAACACGCCATTGGCTTCACCACCATTGGGCTTTCCGATGAGCCCAGAAGATCTGGTCATTGATGATGCCGGCAAACCATTACGCATTGATAAGGCTTATTCGTGGGAAGCCCCCATTGCTAATCACGGCATGATGCACATGGTGATTAACAACGCGGTCAAAGGTGACCCATACCCTATCGACACACTCATTTTGTTCATGGCAAACATGTCGTGGAACTCCAGCATGAACACTGCCGAAGTGCAGGACATGTTGCGTGAGAAGGACGACAACGGTGACTACAAACTACCGTTTATTGTGACCAGCGATGCGTTTCATTCTGAAATGGTGAATTACTCCGATCTGGTGCTACCTGATACTACTTTTCTTGAGCGCTTTGACACTATCTCCATGCTTGATCGACCAATATCTGAGCCGCATGCGGCGTGTGATTCCATCAGGCAGCCCATCGTTGATCTTGACCGGGATGTGCGCCCATGGCAGGAAGTGCTAATCGATATTGGCACACGGCTAGAATTTCCAGCGCTTACTAAGCCTGACGGCTCAGCGAAGTTCTCTGGCTATAAAGAGTTCATTACTAACTGGGAAAAAGCCCCAGGTATTGGCTTCCTTGCAGGGTGGCGCGGTGAGTCAGGTGATGAGCATATGGTGGGTGCGCCTAACAAAGATCAATGGCAGGCCTACATGGATAACGATTGTTTCTTTGAACACAAGTTACCGCCTGAGCAACACTACTACCGGTTTGCTAACAAGGATTATCTGGAGTGGTCCAAGAGTGTTGGTTTCAACCACCACAGCGGTCCTATTGTGATGGAGCTGTACTCGGAAGTGCTGCAGAAATTCAGGCTAGCGGGACAGGGCTTGTATGACGGACCATTGCCGACTCAAGTAGAAGACAAAGAGCGTTTAGTGAAATATTTTGATCCAGTGCCTGATTGGTACGTGCCTCTTGAAGAGGAACGAATCGATAACAGTAAATATATGTTTCATGCAGTGAATCAGCGGCCTATGTTTATGTATCACTCATGGGATTCACAGAATGCGTGGTTACGACAGATCATGACGCAAAATTATTTGTACATGAATCGAGATCGTGGGCAGCAGATGGGCTTATATGATTTAGCCTGGGTTTGGGTAGAGAGTCACCATGGGAAAATTCGTTGTCAGATCAAACTGATGGAAGGATGCAATCCTGACACTGTCTGGACATGGAATGCCATAGGTAAGCAAAGCGGCGCGTGGGGATTATCAGACAAAGCACCAGAGTCCCAGAAGGGCTTTTTGATGAATCATCTGATCAGTGAGCTGTTGCCTCCCAAAGAGGGTGAGCGGGGTTTGACTAATTCAGATCCTGTCACCGGTCAGGCTGCATGGTACGACTTAAAAGTAAATGTGTATCTTGCGGCGGCCGGAGAGTCTGGAGTTTATCCGCAATTCGATACCATTAAGAAATTGCCTGATATGCCTGTAGCACCGGACGTACTCACGTACCACACGCACACACCAATTAATCTTGAGCGCTCAATGGCAGATGCATTGAAACGTGGCCATATTGGTACTGGAGATAAATCATGAAGCTGGGTTTAGTCATTGACCTTGACACATGCGTTGGTTGTCATGCGTGTGCTGTTGCTTGCAAGCAGTGGAATACATCAGGTACCACCGGCCCATTAACTGACTACGACCCATACGGTGAACAGCCTAGTGGTGTCTGGTTTAATCGCATACGTCATTACGAAGTTGACGAGTACCCGAATAACAAAACAGTGAATGCACCGATGTCGTGCATGCATTGTGAAGACGCTGCCTGCGTTACCGTTTGTCCAACGGGTGCCTCTTACAAGCGCGAAGAGGACGGCATTGTGTTGGTGGATCAAAGTAAGTGCATGGGTTGTAATTTGTGTGCATGGGCATGCCCATACGGTGCACGAGAGTTAGATGAAAACCAGGGTGTGATGAAAAAATGCACGCTATGCGTTGATCGTATCTACGATGAAAAACTGCCTGAAGAAGAAAGAAAACCAGTGTGTGTTATGACGTGCCCCACTAGCGCTCGATTCTTTGGCGACTTCGACGATCCAGACTCCCAAGTGAGCACCTTGGTGAGAGAGCGTGGTGGCTACGCCATGATGCCAGAGGTAGGCTACAACCCGGTTAACAGGTACCTTCCGCCACGCCAACGACCTGCTGCCCCCACTGTTGAGAAAAAGCCTGAAAGCAGCGCTGCATCGTTGATATCAAAGTGGATGAAACGACAGAAAGATGCCTTCAATGATCTAGGTAAGGGTGCTTAACTCATGAACCCTGCCATCTCAGTTATTTTTTTTACCGTCACAGCAGGTGCAGGCTACGGCTTGTTGTTTGTGTTGGCGTTTGTCCAGTTTGCTAATTTAGCCGAAAAAATTAGCCCTGATCAGATTTTCGTTATGGGTGTTATAGGTTTGATTTTAGTCACAGCTGGGCTCATATCGTCTACGTTTCATTTGGCCAATCCTAAAAATGCGTGGCGATCGTTTACTCGCTTTAAAACGTCATGGCTTTCACGAGAAGCGGTATTTGCTGTGTTGTTTTACCCAGTGAGTATTGTTTGGCTGTTTCTGCAATTTTTCACAGGTAATAGCTTGCTAACCACTGTATTCGCTATATTGATGGCTGCTATGGCTCTCATCACGCTTGTGTGTACCGCCATGATTTACGCATCGCTCAAAACAATCAGGCAATGGCATACACCGCTAACGCCGGTCAATTATGTATTGTTGGGTTTGTTGCCAGGTGCCCTGATACTAGCGGCCATGTTTGCGCAACAAGGCCTTGCTGTTGATCGCGTCCTGGCGTTCGGACTTGTGCTATTAGGTGTCGGTGCTTTGGTAAAGGTGGTCTATTTTTACTGGATAGGGCAACCAGCGGGGCCTACTATAAACACAGCGCTTGGATTTACTCGCGCAACCGTCAAGCTTCTTGACGTGGGCCATTCAAGCGATACCTTTCATACCAAAGAGTTTGGTTTTCAAGTGGCTCGCGCAAAGATTCAGTGGTTGCGTGTTATCAGTATTGTGCTGGCGTTTGTGTTGCCCGCTATGTTAATTTCTGGCGCGCTTGGTGGTACAGGTTTTATTGCATTGGCCGTGGCTGCCATTAGCGCGTACGCTGGAATATTTGTTGAGCGTTGGTTGTTTTTTGCTGAGGCTCGCCATGTGGTTAATTTGTATCATGGGTCGCAGCGTACCTGATCGGTTAAATAAGGCTCCCTATGGGAGCCTTGCAACACTTCATTCAGCTCAGCTTGATACCAGATAAATCATACGGGCAATCGCCTCGAGTTAACAATATTGCCCACATGATTTGCTTTGGGTATTAAATATTACTGATCACCTGTTGAAGGAATATGCTTCTTGATATCAGCAGCGTCCACTTCAAGAGTTAATAGGTCTTCACCAAAGAACTTGCCGTTGTCTAGTGATTCATTGGATAATTCGAATCCGTCGTTTACAGGGCCTGTGGTGATTGCGCACCCGCTGGCAACTACACTGACTATCGCTAGCAGAGTAAGTGATTGAAGCCTCATTAGAATTTAACCCTTGAGCCTAGCGCAAAAATATCGATAGACTCAGCACCTATAAGATCTGTTGAGTCGAGTTCACGATAAGTGACGAAAACCTCAACACCTGTTGCCGGTTGCATAGAGTACGTTAGACCAAAGGTATCAGCTTCAATGTCACCAGTTTCTCCCAGACCGTAATCAACGGCTACAGCATGAGGGCCAGTTTTATAGCCCAGTTTCACGGTAGTTGCTTCTTGATCAGGGGTGATAGAGTTGTCACGGTCGGAATAAGCCACTGTGAGGTTTAGGCCACTATTAATTAAGACTGATGCAGAGAATCCTGCTATCTCTGCATCTGCTGCAAAATCTTGTGCATCGGCAAAAAATGCACGAAAATCAACTTTGGCTGCTGCGAAGTTGCCGACGAATTTAGCCCCATACTCAATGGAACCTCCTTGGCCTGAACTGATGGCAAGACCAATGCCGTTTACGGTAGGTGTGTCGTAGCGGACACGGTTAACGCGACTAAGGCCATCATTCATGGTGAATAGGCTATCCCAAGTGGCACCTCCGCCAGCACCATCAGAGGTTAAGAAATAGTTGCCCCAGTTGTCCTGGTGATTAGATGATGAACTTAAAGCTGTGCCAGATAAGTCAGCCTCTGTTGCGCCATTTGAAGCGCCATCACCTTTGCCTAAAGCAATTTTCCCAAAACCGCCCTGCCAAAATATATCTTGATACCGGTTATCCGTAAAATCATCATTACCTCCATCTACCTGACCAGCGCCTGTTGCTGTGAAAGAGGGATTTGATTGCAGTTGCTGTTCAAGCCTGAAGCCAACCGTTGTGCCGTTATTCAAATTTTGTTCACCAGTAAATCGAAATCGCGTTCCTGACCATCCTATGTCCTGGTGTTGAATTTCATCTCCAGTGGCATCGTCCGGTGCAACTACCATTCGGCTTACTTGGCCGGACAATTTGAATTCCACCGCATGGACTGACTGGGAGGCTAACAATATACCGCTCAAGACGGGTAACAGACGAACCAATTTCATAACATCTCCGGGATAGTATATCCAAGCGCTAGCACCTAGATAGGCTGCATTGAAAAACATCGTGGTTAAAATAGTCTTCAGTAAAGTATAGGAGAAGAAATGTAAAACGTTTAACAAAAAACTCTGCTTAGCACTTGATGTGCATCGTATGTGTTTTTTCACCCAAGATTTTTATTAGTAGTAAACATGTTTTTACTGACTTTCAAACCATTCTTAATATGAGAAATTTAATTTCAATTTTCTCTTTTACAGTGTGTATTTCTAGTGTTCGTGATGATTTTTAATAAGTGCTTAAATCACTAATAATTGAATGGTAGTCGAATTTATTAATACATTGAAAGAGGGTGAGAACTGCTTTAAAAGCGCTATTCTTAATACCCCCGATACACGATATTTCTGCGTTGGTTACCTGTGGAGGATGCTACTGAATTTGGTTTTTATTCTTGAGCGCAGTAATGCAAGTGTGCCTTAGCCAATGAGAACTGCAAGTGAGGGTGTGCTGAGGATAATGACTAACGCGTTAAGCGTAAGAATTGATGAGTGCATTCATGAAGTTATTCATGCCCTGCGAGCACGAATAATTAATTTGAACAGGAAAATCATGAAATATTGGTGTTTCTGGCGTGAGCAATGTCACGCCAGTTTACTTAGAGAAAAACTAACCAGCAGCCTTTGAGTTGTGGATTTCACAGGCATCACGGTAAGGGCCACGCAAGAACAAGATCAAAATTATCATCACAAGTGCTAACGAGATGTAGCACATCGGTATGCCTGTTCCATCACTGCCACGTATGCTTCCACCACCACTAGTGGGGCACACACCGCCACCGGGTACAAAGAACTCCGCTAAAGAACCAACGAAGGCAAATACAAATGCCATGCCCCAACCAGCAGTAAAGAAATAATGTTTGCAGCCACTGTGTTTGATGACGAGAGACAGGAGCATGAGGCCATAGGCTACGAAAACCATATAACAAATGGGTATCGGACCAATGGCTGGGCACAGGTCGCCTGTGAAATTTCTGAAGCTGACCAACCCAGCGTACACAAAGCCGATCCCTATGAGTAAAAGCAACAATAGTCTGTTGGGTTTCAGGTTTTTGGAATTCACTGTGTTCACCTCATTGGATTTCTATAGTGGTATTACTAAAATCACCAGTCTGCTCTCGAGTTTCGCCATTGAGAAACTGGACTGACACGCTGGTAGCTGTTGAGTCGTTAAGACCAAAAATTAGCACGTGAGATTGATCAGACACTAAGCCTTCGCCAACAACGAAGTATTGGTTCAAGACGTTGCCGCCGTCCAATGTGACGGACACACGAGCACCAATAGAGCTTAATGTATTGGGTAGCTTCACTTTCAAGTGATTTTGATCACCGCCTTCGCTAAGGTATACCTGCATTTCGCCCAATATGTTCACGTGCACCAGGTCTGGGTAGCCATCCTGATTGAAATCTGCTGTGAGTGGCGTTATTCCGAATTCCCTGTTTGATACACCCACCTCCTTACTGACCTCTGCAAATCGCCCCTCTTCAGTTTGAAGCAAAAAGCGACCATCGAGTCGCCAGAACTTTACCTTGTGAAGTGGAAAGCCAGCGTAATTTTCTGATACAACCAAGTCGTCTCTGCCGTCCAGGTTGAAATCTTCAAATATGGCACCCCACGAAAATTCGTAGTCGGCAATGGCAGCCTGTTCAGCGATATCTTCAAACTCGAAATTGCCTTTGTTTTTGAATAGATACCAGTCTTTATAAAGTATCTGATCTTCGCGCAAGTCGCCTCTGACTAGGAAGTCAGGTGTGGTGGTACCCACATTTGAGAAAAAGAAATCAGGTAAGGCATCGTTGCCAAGGTCAGTAACAGCAATTCCCATAGGGTATGCAAACACATCGCTTGTCGGGTTTGGCATATTGTTGAAGGTTAGATCGCCGTTGTTTTGCCAAGTGCGAACCTGACCCGTATCGTGTGCCACCATAAGATCTTCTTGAAGATCGTTATTAACATCGATAAACATTCCCAGAAATGTGTTGTGTTGATAGGTCATGCCCGCCTCTGCGGTGATCTTTTTGAAGCTGTTATCTCCGTTGTTCATGTACAACTCACTAACACCACCGTATTCCAAATTGAAGATGGTTTCACCTTGCACAAACTGGCGCGCGATATAACCAGCAACGAACATGTCAAAATGACCATCTCGATTCAAATCCGCAAGGCCCACTGACAATGGAACAGTTTCAGGGTCTAGATCTAAGTCCAGCTTTCTACCTTCAAACTGGCCATCAGTGTTTTCATACAAGAAAACCCCCGACTGACGAGTTATTACCAAATCGTTATCGCCGTCCTCATCTAGGTCAAGTGATACCGAGCTGAACGTTTTATCAGGCAGCTCTTTTTTCCAACCTGTGCTGTCAGTGATGTCTGTGAACTGACCATTGTCGAAGCGATAAAATGCATCAAGCTGGTTTATTCCACCACCGAAAAACAATTCTTCGATGCCATCGCCATCGATGTCAACAACTGCACTAGCGGCAAATGGCAATGTTTGTGTTGGGTCATAAGAGGGGACGAAAGGTATTGTCTGATGAGTGAATTTGGGAATCACCAAGCCATCGGAGGATATGTTGTAGTCGATCTTACGGTCATTCCAGCTGACCCACGTAAGCCCTGCAAAGATAAAGAGGATAAAAACGACAACGAATATGAAAATAGAGCGGACAAGATTGCCCACGCTCATTAAGTTGTTTTTGATGTGCGTCATTATTTTGTCCGTGTTGCAATGATCAACGATAATGAAAAGAAGACGAAAAATGCAACATTCAGTGCAATCGGCATAATGTATTTGCCAATTTCAGGTGCTGCAACAAATATCGCAAAGCAGGCGAGAAGAATCACAATAGGGTTAAAAATAGCGATCCATTTAGGGTAATGCGTTCGCCCTCGTACACTCATGGTGATAATGATAAGTGACAGTACCAACGTGGTTATGCGTATAACCCAGAGCAATGTTTCATATCTGACTTCATACAAACCAATTAACGCCTCTATATGAGGCAGTGCCTCTGCTTGGTATTGCGCTAAGGCTGATATGGATGCTCTGGAGCCAATCCAGACAGCGCCAACCATGAAACCAAAAGCGCTGATAACAAACGCAGAAAAAGCGAGCCGAGGACCGCCTGGCTTTAACATCAAATAGATGTGGTAGCAACCGACAGGATAGAGAGTAGCGCCAATAACGCCCAGAAAATGTCCTAGAGAGGTTCGACTTTCATCAATGCCAAGGAAGAAATCATAGCCTCCTGAACTAAAGCGGTAAAGTGTGTCGTAGTGAAGAAGAAATTCGCCCGACCCGACA
Organism: Granulosicoccus sp.; assembly: GCA_023300375.1. GTDB lineage: Bacteria > Pseudomonadota > Gammaproteobacteria > Granulosicoccales > Granulosicoccaceae > Granulosicoccus. Next base: position 88,460 of record JALZWO010000011.1, read on the forward strand.
ATCAGACTTGCAATAAGACCCAGAAAGCCTGTTGTTAATAGTGTGCTGCGCATGTGAATTTCCTGCTTCTTGTGTATTTCAATCTGGCGCCATTTTAGACACAATACCGTGATGTGTCTGAGATCATTGATTGCTTGAGAGACGAACAGGTGTCTCCAAACAAATGGAATGTTGATTTGCGGTGCTGGAGAGTGTTGATCATCAGAGAGTTAATGATCTGATGATTTATGACCTTCATAGGCCAAAAGCAGACCAATGTAGATAGTTTTCATAGGTATTGCACCTAGAAACCGTAATGTGTGGCCATATATGGCAAGTTAGCCTTGCCATTGGTTAAGTCCAAAGTAACTTAGCTTAGCTTAGGTTAGATTTTGGCTATGTAACCTATGCCTGATCAGTGCCAGAAGCGATACCCTATTAAATTTGTCAGGGTTAGATTACGAAATTTGTCTTTCCACATAGGCGATCAGTTGTTCAGTGGGCGCGTGGAATGCATTGTGAGTTACTACGCCTTCGGGATTAATCAGAATAATCCATGGCGTGCCACCTGTTTTGTAATCGCGCATGGTGTTGGGTCTGGCATGTGTCTCGGCGTTGCCTGGATCATGACCCATAGTAATAGGCAGTTCGTACCGAAGTTGGAGATCACGCACCGCTTCTTGTGTGTTGACGCTATGGCCTTCGAATACCGTTTGGATTCCGGCTATGGCAACTCTAGGGTTGTCGTGGAAGCGATCGCTGAATGCTTTTAATGTGGGGAAACCATATTTGTGGCAACCCGGACACCAGTTCTGAAAGCACTTGAGTAAGATCCACTTGCCCTCGGAATCTGCAATTGAGAACGTCGTAGGTTCTCCATTAGCGTCTATCCAGTAATCGATATCGAGTTCTGGAGCAACTTGCCCCTTAATACCTGGCGTTGATTGCGCATGAGCTAGTTCAAGCTTTCCTGCAGACACACCAGCAACTGCCAGTGCTGCTGATGTCTTTAGGAAGTTTCGTCGATGGCCATCTTTAGCCATTTTTTGATCTGTTTTCAGTGTCATGTGAAACGCTCAGCGCTTATATTGCAGATAGGGTCTTCGAATTGTGGTGACGGCAGATTTTCACTGGTAGGGAGTACGACTATCGAACGCTTGTAGAGTTCCCGACGAAAATTTGTCTGTTAATTGTCAGGTTGTTGGGAGGTTCGCATTTTCCCAAGCCTTGAAACCATCGGTCATGTGGTAAATCTGTGTAAAACCTGCCTCGGTCATTATCGGCAGAGTTTTGCCGCTACGAACTCCAGTTTGGCAATGTAGAAGATATATTTTGTTGCGATCAAGGTTTTTTATTTTGGATTTAAACGTGAAAGAGTAGTAGTTAACATTTACTGCATTTTCAATGTGGGAGATGTAAAACTCGACAGGGGTTCTTACATCAAGGACCACGATGTTCGGATTTTGCTCCAAGAGTTGTGCGGCCTCCTCAGGTGTAACCTCAACGGGTCCTTCAGAAAGCGCGCTTTGAGCCAACGCTGCCGTGTTACATGCGAATGCGAGCATAAACATGATGAGAAGTGCGCTAAGCGTCGATATCGACGTCTTGTTCGTTGGGGCAGATCCGACCATAGTGATGTTCATATCTTAGGGAAGCTGAAGAAAGACAGTCTTGAACGTTATCAGTTTTAGAGACCGACATCGGTGACAACATCACATAGCAAACGCATGAATAATGCGTTTCTGATTAGATATTGCTTACTAGGATGGTGATGTCTACTTAGAGTCGGAAGGTGTTTTGTATTGCGGGCGTAATCTAAGGACCAGAGTTGTGCCAGTCTCTACTATGCTCTGCATGCGTTCTTCCAGACGAATCATTTCAGACACAGGCCCCTTTAAATTTTCAGCTTCATCGCCAAGATCGCCTAACTTGACATAGATATTTTCTGAATTTTTAATTTGCTCTTCGGCGTTGAATACAACAGTGCGCAAGTCTTCCAGTAACTCGGCTACCTGGGTATTCGGCTGGTTTTCTGGGAGTGCATTGTCCAAGTCGCTTATAGATCGCTTCACCGAATCAAACCAAGCATTGGACAAGCGTGGCTCGCGTTTGGCGCTTAACATGGCGTCTCGTTCCAAGGCCCGCGAATTTGAAACAACAGAGTCTATTTGCACGCGAAGCTCACTTTGTACTTGCATGATATCGTCGTTCACATTGACTACTCTATTGAGAACATCACCTAATTCCTCAAGCAAATTTTCTATGCGATCGAGGAAGACATTCAGGTCTCGTGAAAGTACACCAAATTCATCAGAGGTGCGCACCTCAGCGCGCTGGCCAAGATCGGTGTACGCTTTTGACAATGAGCTCACTACTGAACGCAAACGCAAAAGAGGTTCCATCCGCGCGCGTAATATCAAAAATAGCAGAATAGAGTGCATGACGATCTTGCCGACTGCAAGGCCTAGCGTTATCTTTACATCACTCCACCACAGCTGAAAGTCTCTGCTGAGATAGTTACGGACAGTAACAGTGCCTAGGACGTCACCGACGCTAGCTTGCGAGTGGCAATTCAGACACATGGTAGCGGCCTTTACATCTATTGAAGCTGATTTGTTTTTTCCTTCCGCCATGCTGGCGTATGGAATACCCTGAGGGGCGAAGCCAAAATTCTTCTCTATTGCAGACGCGGTTGTCTCTGACGGTGAAATGGCAATTTCGTAGCCCAGTGTTCTCCAGTTTTTTTCTAGAATGGGGTACAGAGAGCTAGCGGCGACTGGGCCACCAGAATTTCTCATGATGGATTGAACGTTGGACACAAGTTCTTCGGCAACGGCGAGCGCTTGCGACTCCCCATTGGTGTGATAGTCCCAATAGACTTTGCCTGCTTTTAGTGCAAATTCAAGCAAAGTTACTAGCAATAACACTAAGAAGAAATCTTTGATCATGTGGATCAAAAAGGACTTGTCGAATCGTCCCAACGTTTGATCCTGCATTGCAAAATCCTCGAAAGCTTTAGGTGTTATACGAAGATGAAGCTCCTTTTGCAAATTGAAGCAAAAAAAAAAGCTGATGAAGAGGTGAAGCTAGCATGAGCCAGTTTTTACCTTGTCGTCGTGATAGCCGATAGCTTAGCAGGTGAGGCAGTGGTGCGAATTGATAGTTATTGTCTCAATTAGGCTCTCAACGCATATTTTCTTTTGTACACTGTCCTTTTTGGACGTAGTAGAAAATGAAAAAAGCGCTGCTCATCATTGGTACCAGTGTGTTGGCTGTAGTTGCCATTGGTTATTATCTATTGGTCGGTGCAGGTGCGCCGGTTAGTACAAATTTAGCGCTAGTAGGGCAGGGTAAGCCGGCCTTTGTCTTAGCGTATGAAAATTATTCGCCGACGGGTGGTGGGGCATTGAATCGCTTGCGAAACGTGCGCAGTGATTACGATGAGCGCATAAATTTTATTATTGCCGATATCGGTACGCCTGCCGGGCGTGCATTCGCTGAGCAATACCATTTGAGAGATGGTTTAGCGCTATTTCTCTCGGCCGATGGAGAGCCCTTAGAGACCACCGATATAGCGTTAGACGAAAACGAACTGCGTAGCCGTCTCGATGCTAAATTACTACTAGTGGAGTAAATATAGGTTGATAAACCGCCTTGCTCGGCATCCGTAGATGCTGAGTAAGTGAGGTTTAGTTTTGCTAGGGCTTATATCTCACCTGACCTATTCGAACACAGTACCCAGTAATTCACGAATAGATTCCATCGGTAATGCATTAGCATCCTTGTCGGGAGTCATACTCTGATTAAACAGCTCGTCGGGCAATCGGGATAACAATGCTTTGTCGTTGGAAACGACATGCATTGGTACGTAGGCGTCCGGTGCCCAGCCAGCAATGACGCTGGCAGGTTGATGATCGCCCATAATAATAAACAGGGCGTCGTCTGCGTACCGAGAAAGGTATTCGCCCACGAGTTTAAGATTCTGATCAACAGCGATGCCGTAGGCTTTTCTGACGGGTTCGGGTTTTGCCCAACTATGCCGGTCACCGAACCGTTGGGTGCCATCGAATAGGCTGCCATCACCGATACTGTCCCAGTCTTGGTGTTTTGGTAAGGGCCCCCAAGGCGCATGCGAGTCTAGCAATCCGATGTGTGCCATAAGTGGCTTGTCAGCACTTGCGCGCACTTTTTCTTCAAATGCCGTCAGCGTGTACTGATCTGGCACGGTCACGTAACCGAATCCTTTGCCTTGATAGTCAAGCGTATGGTAATCGAAAAAGCGATCAACCTTGTACCAAGCGCCTTCCACCCAGTTTGTTTGTACCACTGGCAATACAACAGAGCTTGTCCAGCCTGCCTGTGAAAACAAATGATGCAGAGATGGGCGCTCGGATGTAATCAGACGATCAAATCTAGCTTGGCTGGTTAGTTTCAAGCCTGATGCCACTGTTGAATGAGCTAACCAGCTCCTGCCACCTCGGATAGGTGAATCAATCCAAGCGCTTCTGACAAACAGATTGGCATCACTAATTTGCTGCTCTACCGAATCTAGTCGGGAGGTTGCCATGTCCACAAAACGTGGTGTATCGATGAAGGTTCGTCCATAAGACTCGACGTAGATAATGATGACATCGCGCCCTTCCAGCGCTGCAAAACGTGGAACTGAGGTTGATAGATTGTCCACTTCAAGCTCTTTTGAAAATTCGGCTTGATCCTTTACCGCCCAGCGTGTGTATTTGACTCGGGCAACTAATTCATCGGCGGCAATCCACCGCAAAGGTGGTAAAAACGAGCTAGAGAGCGATAGCGCCGAGTTCGTTAAACCAGCAACTACCACAAGCGCACACACCGCACCCAGCGTTTTTCGAAAGTTCTTAGTAGTGCGGCTGATAGCGCCGAGGCATCGAAACAGAGCAAACCCTAACAACAGCAATGCCAAGGCGCCAAGGGAGGTAAATACTAGCGCCTCTGTTGGCCCTATGGTTTTGGCTGTGAGTGTCCAGCCTTGCTGGATAAGATGCCATTCTGCAGCGGGATTGAAAGCTCGGCCAAACGCTATTCTCGATAAAATATCGGCAAGTCTGAGTAAGACAAGACACAAAACAAGAATGCTAAGTACAAATCGCAGGACCCACGACAGGCGTTTGCCAACCACTATCAGTAGTAAAACAGCTGCAGGGGCGTCTAGGGGAATGGTTCCCCAATGAGAAAGCGTGAATTGGTCGGCGCGGCCTGGCACCAGCAACAACGCGAATAGCAAACCAACACCCACTAGTGTCAAAATGGCAGCCGTTCGCTGTCGCCTGGATGATTCGGCAGTGTTGTTTTGTGGCATGGGCTGGTTGGTTAGAGCGAGGCTGTCTAGAGGTAGTTAGGGTTGGCAGTGCTGTGACAGCGGAATCGTTAGTTAGTTTGTTTTTCACAGGTGCCAAAAACGCTCATGTGATCGCGTTAACAGAGCACTGTTTGAATGTGCCAGAAGATACCCTGTAGCACTGATCCCATTGTTGCGGCTGTTAAGCTTTGGCGTTTACTAAATTATGGCGCTGTTGATAGTTTAATGGCATTTTTGACACTTTGGCGTGTTAACTGTTGTTTCAACGTGTCTGAAGTGGGTGGCCAAGCTAACTCAACACCAACAGCTCAGGCTGGGTTGTCTCGCTCCGCATACTGTTTCAGCCCCTGCATTGTACTGCCAATACCTTTTTTTATTATTCGACCAATGAGTGGTCTGAAAATAAATGCTAGAGGGCCGTCAAAAAGCACCGTGTGCGTGGCTATCGTCTGATTATTACTGCGAGTTAATGTATGTCTAAATTGCATTGTGCACAGCGGCAGTTTGCTCTCTACAACAAATGCGTAAGGTGCATCAACACTGAGCATTCGTGTGGCTGTTTTAGGTGCACCCACTGGCTTCAACCAGCCCTTAGTGCCTGCTTCAAATTCACCATCGAGCCCTACGGCTTCAATATCTGGATCCCATTCAGGCCAGCTTGAGATGTCTTTGTAGATAGCAAATATCTGTTCAGGACTGCTGGATATACCAATACTGGATTCAATAGACATACTGGATGGTAACTTACTGCAGATCTTTGATGTGCAAGCAGATGCCGATTCATGCAACGCAGTGAGTTGCGTATACTTAAGACAAGTTCTTGAAGGTACACCGCCGGCACCGTTATGACTACTCAATTATCTGTCAATCTCAATGCCGTTGCGCAGCTTCGTAATCGACGAGATCTGCCGTGGCCAAGTGTCACTGGAATTGGGCGTATCGCTTTACAGACAGGGGCGCACGGCCTCACGGTGCACCCGCGCCCTGACCAGCGACACACTCGTTTTACAGATGTGAGCGAGTTGCGTGCGCTCATTGATGATGAGTTTCCTCACTGCGAATTCAATGTGGAAGGCTACCCCACCACAGATTTCTTGAAGCTGGTAGAAAAAAATAGACCTGATCAGGTGACGCTGGTACCAGATGATCCTTCGCAAGCCACTTCCGATCATGGCTGGGATTTCAAGGCGCATCACAATCTGCTTACACCTATCGTCGAGCGTTTACAATCCAGCGGTATGCGAGTGTCCATTTTTTCTGATGCTGATCCACAGCAAATGCCATGGGCTCGCGATACCGGTTGTGACCGTATCGAGTTGTACACGGGGCCGTACGGTGCTACTTATGCTGATACAGCAGCAATGGAGTTAGAGCTTGAAAGGTTAGGTGCAACAGCCGATGCTGCGATAGAGCTAGGTCTTGCCGTCAATGCAGGTCACGATTTAACCGTCAATAATTTACCACCATTGGTGGCACGTATTCCGACACTCGCGGAGGTGTCTATTGGGCATGGGCTTACAGCTGATGCAATAGAGTACGGAATCCGAAGTTCCGTGCAACGTTTCCTTGAAGCGTGTTCTAAGCACTAGTCACTAGTTTTTTCCACCTCACAGGAAACTGCCCTCATGATATTAGTTAGTCTCAGAAAAATGTGTACTGCAGCTGTTCTGATTGTCGCCACTTTCGCATCCAATACGTGGGCTGCTGGAGATCGCTACACACTTGATCCATCGCATACCACCGTGGCTTTTCTTATTACTCATGTAGGTTATGCAAAAACCCTGGGTTTGTTTGAAGATGTCTCTGGCAGTTTGAATTTTGACCAAGCGAATAGTACGGTCAATGACATCGCTATTACAGTTGCTACAGACAGCGTCAATACCGCCGACGAAGCCCGTGATAAACATGTGCGGAGCAAGGATTTTCTTAACGTAAAAAAACATCCAGAGATGACGTTCACAGCTGCGTCGACTGTCATAGATGCTAACGGTTACGGAGAAATTTCGGGTGAGCTAAATCTACTAGGTCAAACGCACCCCTTAGTGCTTGAGGTTCAACTGAACAAGGCTGACAAATATCCCTTCGGACATAAAAGATTCACCTTGGGTGTTTCTGCCAAGGGCGAGCTCTTGCGCAGTCAATATGGCATGAACTACGGAGTGGCCGACGCTCTTGTGGGGGACTCAGTTGAGATGATCATTGAAGTGGAAGCCATTGCCGACAAATGATAAGTAATTAATAATCGCTTGCTTTGCGTTAATGCTTATTTTGGTTTGTCATTTTCTCCAAATTTAAGCCGTTGACACACGCTCTACACAAAGCAATAAAACCATTAATAGCCATTAGTGTGTTGGTACTTCTAGCGTGGTTTGTTGATGTAAAAAGTGCAATAGCGCTACTAAAAAAAACAGACTGGCGTTGGTTAGCACTAGCTTTGCTGGTGGTGCAATTACAGATTGTTTTGTCTGCACTGCGCTGGAAGATAACAGCTAACAGGCTGGGCCAACGTCTATCACGCGCTCGCGCTATCAGTGAATACTACCTGGCAACCTTTACCAATTTAAGCGTGCCAGGCGGGGTGGTCGGAGACGCTGCAAGGGTGTTCCGTAATCGAGAGCCTGGCGATCAAGGCATTTCCATTCATAGCGTTGTTCTTGAGCGTTTGTCTGGGCAGATTGCTCTGGTGCTTGTTGTTGTTGTGGGCTGGTCATTATGGCCTTGGCTTATGGATCGCAGCATGCCGCAAGAGGCGATGCAACTCATAGGCACAACCTTCATTGCAGTGGCTCTCATTGCCTTAACTTTCCTTTGTCTATTACGCTATGCACCCGATCGATTGAAAACGCCTATCCTGGGATTTCAAAAGGCGGCTTATTTTGTGTGGATAGCAGATAGACAATGGTTGCTTCAAGGCGCACTCAGTGTTGGCATCGTGTTCACGTACTTATTGGTTTTCTGGTTGTGCTCGTACGCTGTTGATGCGCCGTTACCTTTGGCTGCGGTGCTCACACTTGTGCCTCTGGTTTTGTTGAGTATGTTAATCCCGATTACTGTTGGCGGGTGGGGTATCCGCGAAGCCGCTGCCGCCTTGCTCTGGCCATTGGTAGCCCTTACACCCGAAGCAGGTGTGGTGAGTAGCATTGTGTACGCTGGCATATCATGGTTGGGCTGCTTGCCCGGTTTGCTGCTGGTACTTAGCTCTCGTTCGCGAACACATCGTGGCTAACGTTTCTGCCACGATGATTATTTAGCCAGACAACATCAACGGCAAAGGACCAGAT
>JALZWO010000012.1 GCA_023300375.1 Granulosicoccus sp.
AAAAACTGCGACCCAGTGCCACGAGGATACACATGTATCCTCAAAGGCCGTGTGTACCAACACCTTTCAATCACGCCATTAAATTCAAGAGCCAAGAAGCAGCGTTCTATTGACAAAGCCTAGCTTGGCGGCCAAGCTAAAGGCCTAAGTGGATTGGAGTTTCCCGGTCGGCGTCTATACCTCGGTGCATTCACTCAACCCCCTACATACATCGGCAAAACGAAACGGTTAATCATTAACCCAGCCCTTCAACAAGATTACTCTCAGCTAAAAATTGCCCAAATTCTTCGGAAATTCTAGAATCACCAGCAACGCGCCGCCAAAAATCATGAGCCATGGCATGCACCTTTGCTTGGGCTGCCTCATTCCCCTGTAAGCAGTTCAATCTGCTGTTTGGTGAGCGCTGCGAGAATGATAATGGCTTTAGCTCTGCCTGTGCTGGTGCAAACCCCATCGAGCACATGTCGTACATGGGCAATAGCTTAAAAATATTGCCAGACATTCCTAAGCTTAGATTGCCTAAATGCATGTCTGTGTTGTTAATTAGATAGCCAAATTCCCACAGCATGCATGCATCAACGTAATGCTCTTGGCTGATGAGTTTTTTAGTGGCTAGTGCTTTCATTACCACAGGCCAATCTGCGCCATTGCCCACAAATTCTGCATCGATCATTTGTAGGGAGATCATCGATGAGCGACCGTGCTGTTCTGTTCGATCAAATCGTTGTGACTCTAAAAATAATCTATCGCCGCTTTCAATCAGCTCAACGTTTGCCGTCGGTATTGATTGAGCCAGCAAGGCTCTGGTTGCGTGGTATTCGGTGATTAGAATATCTCGCCAACGTCTTGCTATTGAGTCCTGACCAGCCGGTGAAAATTTGACCTGTACAAAGGCTGATCTTTCAGCCGAATAGAGGGTGAATTTTGGCTGTTCGCCACCAGCGACATAGCCAGCCAATTCGCCAGCAATAACTGCGTCTGCAATATCCGCGTAGTCGTTTTGCGAATACGCTATTGGGGCGCGCTGTGTCGTTACGTTTGCTGCGTCACCGAGGTGAAAATTGCCTGGTAAATTTTCACCGTTTGACAGTAGGTATCTTCCAACATGGTTTGCTGTCCATCGGTTTAGATCGTTCGGAAATTCATTGGTGCCCTCTGCAAGCGCCTGCGCGATTTGTCGCCCAACAAACCCCTGCGGCCTAAGATCGTGCAAATAATAGGGTAGGTCGTCAAACACGCCCGAGCCATCGGCACCCAGTAAGAGTGGTGATCCTCCTGCACAGAGTTCTACGAAGAAGCCACGCACAGCCAGTAGGCAAATGTGGGCAGCGACAATGATATCGCCCGAATCGTTGATGACATGTAGAGGGAGCTTGTCACCAGAGCCGAAAGCCTTGCGTGTAAAAGTATATTTTGGAATTTTGTTGGTCGGTAGGGTAGCTACCCTATCGTCCAGTGTCTGAACCTGCCGTGAGACGGCAGGTTCATATAACCCATTGGCAGCGTGTAGTTGTTTGCACGTGGGTGCATCGACGTCCATACACTCAGCTGCTTTTGTGTTCGTGCTCGCCATGTGTTGTAGGTATCTTTAGGGTTGTCTGTTTGGTACAGGCAGCAAGCTCTCACCAAGACGCGCTCGCTCACCATTACGCACTAGTGCGCTTCCGCGTTCCATCATCTGCCGTCCTCTGCGGATGGATGACTGGGCTTCATCAATGTTCTTATTGCCTTTTTCTACAAGCTCATTGCCGTCACGAATGGTGTCGATGGCATCTTTCCAGTCCTTACCGATTGATGAGAGTCTCTTCGCCTCCTTTGCAACCGCATCAGGGTCCAACGCTCTACCACCAGCATTAGCTACATCTTTGTATTCGAATCGAGAAGTCGTCACCTTGCTACCACCGTTCTGAATCATTTCCTCACCTTCGCGTAATTGTTTGCGGCCAGTGATCAGTAGCTTCTCACCGTCCTTAACAAGCTCGGCTCCTCGTGTGTTGAGCTTGGCGCCATCACGTCCCATGGCGATAGGATCACCAGACAGAGCGGCATCGCTCACGCCATCGCCCGTTGATGCACAGCCGTGTAGGAGTGCAGAACAAACCAAAATACTAGCGATCAATTGCTTTTGATAGATCATTACGTTATTCCTTTGTCTGCATTGGCTGCAGCGCGGTGCGTTGTTGGGAGAGGGCTCGCTGATATCGCAAGTTGTAACAAGAGCTCCTTACGTACTTTAAACGTCGAAACTCATCGAATAGTTGCGTTGGGTTCTAAATCGGAAAGGCTCAACTGAACCGGATACAGCATGCCTTCGACCAATACGGTCACTGAGTTGTCAGTCGTTGGGTCACCGCAAAGCCTATATTCAGTGCCGATAGTTTGCTGAATAAGTTCTGCGGTTTTACCTTTGAATTCGCCTTTTATTATGTTGATAGTCATGATTATTGTTACTCGTAGAGGGTGTTTAAGTTCTGCAGTAGAGTTGTGCTCTGCTGCTGGAGTAGGTGAAGTATCGGACACCCCTATTGATAAGTAAAACTAATAATAATGGTCAATTAAACAAAAATAATCTATGGTTAATCCATGGATATTGATTTAGTTAGAACGTTTCTGGAAGTAGAGCGCTTGCGGCATTTTGGCAAGGCGTCAAACGAGTTGTTCGTTACTCAGGCGGCTGTCAGTGCTCGGGTCAAGTCGTTGGAGGGGCTGTTGGGCGTAAGCTTGTTCAGCCGTCAGTCTCGGCAGATTGAACTAACACCCGAAGGGCACCGCTTTAAACGCTATGCTGAGCGCTTCATAGCAGACTGGCGCAAGGCGCGGCACGATGTGGCCATGGGCAGTGGCAAGGAGCAACTGGCGCTGGGCGGCACTTGGCGAGTGTGGGATGCCGGCCTGCAAGAGTGGCTACATGATGTTTATACAAAGTACCCCCACCTAGCCTTGATTGTCGAGTCACATACTCCCGACACTCTGGTTCGGCGATTGCTCGATGGGCAGCTGGATGTCGGTTTCATTCTGGAACCTCCCCAAATAGAGGCGTTAGAAATCGTTGAGGTTGCATTGTTAAAGCTGGTAATGGTTAGCAACAAGCCTGATGTGAGTTTAGAGCAGGCCTTGAACGAGCAGTTCATTATGGTGGATTGGGGGCTTGGGCAAGCACTGCAGCAGCGCCGACTTTACCCTGATGCGCCTGAGCCTTATTTGCGAATTGCCCAAGCGGGTATAGCTATGGATTTTATCAAGCAGTTTGGTGGTGCAGCCTATCTATCTACACGAATGGTGCACGATGCAGTGAAGCTCGGAGAGCTCTTTCCGGTGAAAGGTGCAGAGCCTATTGAGCGTATGGTTCATGGCATACACTCGGTGCGCAGTGAACGTCTCGAGCTGATCGAAAAAGTTATCGAACAGTTTGAATACCGTGTTTCACTGCCTCGTCGATCCAAGGTGGTCAAATGATAGATGGAACCAGGTACCTAAGACCCAACATATATTGAACATAGCTAGATTATGATTCGCCCTATTATTTGCACATTTGAAAGTACAGCGCAACGAGATTGAGCAGGCCTGAAATAGCAGAGGCGCCCCATGCAACAGGGTGTCACGTTGGCCAATTCATCGACAGCATTAACCCAGCTGATAGGGTCAGGAATGAGAGCCCCATTATGCAAAGGAACAGAATGCTGATTGCGACCCTTTGGCTCGTGACTCGAGCGATGCAGTCAGAGGCGCCGATTAAGACAGCGCCAGCCAAACCCCAGAGAATGCCATTCATGTATTCAAGTTCCAAAACTGAGCGGTGCGTGTGCAGGTATTCACAGACCGGCTGGCGTATTGTGGTTCTGACAAAGGGTTATGTGTGTGGACTATAAAATTCACTAACGCGGTTCAGTCGCATCAGGCCTGTTCAATTGATACAACTCAGCCAGCTCTTTTTTGATCTCGCTAATATCATTCTCAAGAGTGCTCACTGTTGATTGAAGCCCGGCTACTTCCATGGTCAGCAACTCTACGGTTTCGAGCAAGTCAGTGTTAGCCGAGGCGGGTGCTGTACCAACCTGTGTTGTTTTGGCGTGCGGCGTTTCATTGTATGCACTATCTATACGAGCGCCTATTGCAGGTGTTCCGCTAAACAGGTGCGTGATACGTTCACCGCGTTGGCCGGGCTGTTGGCCCAGCTTGATGGCGTAGGGTGTCTCCCGATGACACAGGCGATCAATGCTGTGCTCAAGATCGTTTTTATCGATGAACTCGCACATGCGTTGAGTGCGGGTATCTAGCTCGCTCAGGGTTTGCGGGCCACGTAGCATCATGACGCATAACAGCGCCTGCTGTTTTTTACCCAGTTCTAATGCCTTGATGAATCGCTGGCTGTATTTCTCCGCCCGAGAGCCGTATTCCCGATGAACAAAATGTTTGTCTTCGAGTATCTGCAGCGTTCGTTTCAGATCACCTTGTTCGTAGTGGCTTATTGGGTCACGGCTGGATTTCTGGTTGCACGCAGTAATGATGCTGTTCAGTGTTAACGGGTAAGCGTCGGGTGTGGTTAATTGTTTTTCCATCAACGCACCCAGAACTCGTAGTTCTATTGCTGATAGTTGCGGTGTGGTTGGAGCATTTGAATCTTCCACACTAGATTGTGCAGCGTTCAGGTCGCTGGATTCGCCTTGTTCATCCTGTTCGTGATTGTTTGTCATCGAAATCCCCGTGAAGCTGTGTAGTGGGGGAGCTTACAGGGATTTCGATGCTGGGATATGCCGAGCTCTAATTCACATCAAAAGCGTATCCTGTGACGGCAAAGCCGCGAGGTCTATTGCCTATGAATGGTGGGAATGCACTGCCCACGACGGTGCCGTCATCAATATCGACGGCCGTGCCGAATAGGCCTCTGCCTTGCCCATTGCTGGAAGCAAGGATCTGGGATTGGGTCCAGACGTTATCTGTTTGTTTGTAAAGGTAGATAGCGCCAGTTAGTCGCCCTAACGCAGATGCCGCATTGGCGCCGACGGCTAACGTACCGTCATCAAGTCCAACCGATGTGCCAGGATCGTTGAAGGTGACATTGTCAGTGAGATCAAAATCGAGAGTTTGTGTCTGACTCCAGTTGCCATTGGTATCGCGACGAAAGATGTAAACGGTATCGGATTCATTGCCGCCGAGTACAGCTACGTCGCCTTCCAGTGCCACTGATGAGCCCACTTCATCACCTTCGCTATTCGCATTGGGTTGCAGTTGTTGTTGGGCAGTCCAGCTACCAGAAGCATCTTTGGTGTAAATCCATGCAGCACCAGAGGAGAAGCCGTTGGTAAGGTCTTGAGGGTCCCCTATAATTGCGGTATTACCAGCAATCTTTATAGCAGAGCCGAAGCCAAAGCTGTTGTTTCCATCGTCCAGTAATAACTCTTGTTGCTGGATCCACTCGCCGTCGCTATTGCGCTCATAGACAAACACCATGGTTCCCTCGAGATCGACGGTTGCCTGAATCATCATGGTGTTGCCAGAGATAGCGATGTTGCGGCCAAGGCCTCTGGCTGAGGCTTCAGTCTGAGCACTAATGCGCTGCGATACTACCCATTGCCCGGATGAGTCGCGAGTGTACATAGTAACGCCCCTTATGCTTCCGGTAGGCGGGGTCATGTCACCGCTGTCTCGATGACTTATAGCCAGCGTATCCCCATCAATTGCGGCGAACCTGCCGAATCTCTCGCTGTTTTCATCAGTGATTATCCTTTGCGTTTGCCCCCAGACACCTGTGTTGTCGCGAGTGAATACATAAACAGCGCCTTGAATGAAGACATCAGAATCTGTGACTTCAAGATCAGCAGGCAGTACGGCGGTGTTGCCAGACACAGCGATGTTTCCGTCGTCGTTGGTTGCTAGTAAACCCACATTAGTGTCGAGCCTTGCGCTCTCGAACTGACCTATTTGTATAGATTCGGAACGCTGGCCATTGGCTGCAACTGTGGTTAAAGAGTACGTAACGTTAGTGTCGACAGGGCGCGCATCATCGTAAAAAGAAAACCCATTGGAGCTTGCAACGATGACATCGTTACGACCAACCTCTACGGTGTTTCCCAGAGTCGTGGTCGATAAATTGCTCCAGAATAGTTCAGCCGCTGAGGTTGAATATACGGTAAGCGTGGGATCTTGAGGAGGCTGTAGTGGGCCGTCGTTATCCGGTGCTTCTGGGTTGTCATTGTTGGGAGGTTGAGTGCTGGAACCTACTTCAACACTTGAGACAACTGATCTATCATCGTCGTTGTTTATTGCTTGTACATCAAATGCGTAAAGCTGGTTAGCTGCAAGTCCCTCAATGAAAAAACTTGTTCCATTAGTAATACCTAGTGATTGTCCGTTACGCATCACTTCATACCGAAGCACATCAGTTGTTACCCTATCCCAAAATAGTTCTAGTGCAGAACTTGAATAAACGGTGACACTTAAGTTGGTAGGGTTTGGGACCGCTGGACGCTCTTGCTCGGGAATTTCAGTTCTAACGCCTCCGGTGAATGAGATGGTGCTTGTGGCGGAACGATTGCCCTCACGATCGATGGCTGCAATGTCGTAGGTGTAATTGACCCCAGCAGTGAGATCGTTCTGGAACAGGCTCAACGCATCGAATACACCGAGTACGCTTCCGTTTCTGGTTATTTCATAAGCATCAATTGAGCTGCTGTCAGTGGTTCGCTGCCAGAAAAGTTCAGCCGCCGTTTGTGAGTAAACCACTGCATTGAAGTTGGCAGGTGTAGACGGTTGATCTGCGTATGCAAATTGGCAAAAAGCCAAGAGCACGGAAGATCCAATGATTGTTGGTCTGAG
>JALZWO010000013.1 GCA_023300375.1 Granulosicoccus sp.
ACACCCTACTTTTGAGTCGCGGCGATAGAGTGCCTTGTACGAACATATATCTCAACATAATGCATAAATCAACGTAGTCGTTTGAGCGGGGCTTTGGGATAAGAACTACAGTGTTGTCTTCAACCCATTGCTGCACTAGGCTCATTGTTTTACAACAACATGAACTACAAGCCTGGCGAACCAGGTGGTTTTGGTTCTTTCGATGCAGCAACAGGTTCAATCAATTGGATCAACAGGCTAGTTGGCTTTGTTGGCAATGACTCTGTACTTGTGCAAGATGGCGAAACTTACCGCAGAACTACTTATCCGGATGTCCAGTGAATGAGTATGCGAGTTAGCTTTTTAAATGACTCGTGAGAAGCTTTAGAAGCTAAGCTTCATGAACGCTCATATGTCTGCTGTGCTAAAAGTATGACACCAGAATTATCACGTCGACAGCTTGGCCAGGCAAACCACCCATACATTGCCCCAGATACGCCTTCACCTGTTTTGGTTACGTCGGGAACGGTCAATATTCGACAATTTCACCCAACTACGCATGATCACTCCTACATCTGCGCTAACTAGAGGTCAGAACTAGGAAGTTTCCTAGTTATATTTCAACTTGTTGAGCGGTACACTTTGTCCTTGCAGGTGAATAGCATAGGGGTTGAGTATGGATAGCGTAAGCGGCACAAATACATCGAATAGTGGTCAGCGTTCAGAGCCAGTCTGGAGTGGAAACAATAGCCCAGAATCAACTCATGGTAATAATCAAAGCACTAATTTTGACAGCATAGCTAGGCCTGATAACACTCAAGCTAATCCGCGAAACGACAAAGCAGAAAATGCTGGTGAGGCGTTAACCAGTACAGAACACATTGCTAATCAGCTGACTACCGCTGAAGCTCTGGCAGAACAACCCACGCAACTGACTAATCTAAGCCCGCTGGCTGGGCCCGCCGGAATGGCTGCGCGTCGAGAGTTTACCCACATGCCATTGACACAATCTGGCGCGTACGAGGCTTATAAAGGGTTGGGAGCTGATGATTTTGCAGGCCCCTCGGATATCCGTCTCGAACAACTGTCAAATTCAACTGAAGCAGTAAAGATAACCCAGACTAATCGAGCTGGACACAGCATCGCAGACGTACCAGCTGTGGCAAATGAAGTATCTCTCTACATCGATGAAGTGCAACGAGCCCTACCAGAAAAATTAAGCGCACCGCCTGCCCCAGAATTGTCTACACGTGCAAAATTGGGTAACGTGAGTGCACGAGGATTAGGTGTATTGGATATCACAGGTAGCGCATATCAAGTTAATCAAGGTGTGCAAATACTGCGTTCTGGCGGTGATACTGTCGAAGGCGTTGCTGATGTCACAGCAGGATCTACCGGCGTAATATCCGGCGTGGCGCTAACCACTGGTAGAATAGCCGCAGGCACTGCAACCGGAGGTGTTGTAGCTGTGGTGGACGGTGCGAAAGATATTTATGTAGGCGTGCGCGACGCTAACGTTGAGCAGACTGCAGTAGGTGTTGTAAAATCTGGTGCAGGCACCGCTATGATAGTGGGCGTCGCTACTGCGAACCCTCTATTGATTGCTGGTGGAGCGATAGCATACGGAGGAGCTGCTATTTACCAAAGCCGTGACGCGATAGCATCCGCTGCCACAGGTGCGTGGAGCTGGACCAAATCATGGTTCTAAATGCCTGCCATAAATTGACAACCACACAAAAGAGGCGTTTCACATCACCAGTACGGGTTTATTAAATTGGCAGTTGATCCGGTCTCAATTGATCGGCGATCGATCCGCGCAGTAATTGGGCATTGACATCCAAAACACGTAAAAGATAGCTCAACAAATACGCAACCAAAGCTGAGAATTTTAATATAAATGACAGTTAAAGACACTGAGAAATTAAAGGGGAATTTCACAGCTTTTGTAGTGAAAGACCTGAAAAAGCACAAATACGCGCACTACGAACTGCACGACTTCACTCATACATCAAAGAGAATGAGCGCGTTTAAGACTCAGATGCGTTGGGGTTGGTTAAGAATACGCTACGACGGTGATCGTTATTCAATTCAGGTCTCTGGTTACAACAGCGTTGCCGCATTTCACCACACAAACCCTAGTTTGACATATTCAAGAGGAGCTTCGAAAAAGCCTTAGCAAATGTATTAAACGACAGGATATACAATCGCTGTTGTCTTTTTGTTTACCTTTCATACTGGGTTCTATTTATTCGTGGCAGTGGGCTGCTTGAATGCCGTCGTAATATACAACGTTTTTCCACAATACCGCGGTGGCCTGAAACTGCTTAACGAAATATCTCGCGAAAAAGTCAGAAATATACCCCTATTTCAATTCCTTGCATAGTGTGTTGCCTTGCCAGGTTTGTTTGTATATGCATTGAACCTTACCCTGATACAGCGCTGTCAAAGGTAGTTGGAACAAGAGGACTGAACCGAGCACTTGCATGATCGACAAGCATCACACTATCTCGAAAACTGTGAAGCCGCATCCAACAAACCCACAGGCTTAGTCTTACTCAGGAAACGATCCGCAATGATGTGTGCCGGCAACTCCTGCTGCCATGCTTCTACCAACGCTGCCATACCTGTGCGTGTTGACCGTGAAAAGGAGCCTGTCATAGGATCGGTGGCCTCAAGAGACAGCTTGCTGATATACAACATGCGGGCTTTGTTATCCGCATTGGTAAGTGCTATTACGCTGCCCAGTACATCAACAAATATCTGCGGCGGCAATTGATCCTGTTGATCGCCTTGTACTTGCAAGGCGCACAAATACTCTATAGGCCCAAGCTTTCTAGCCAAGTGAAACCCTGAGGGCTTAGACGCCGACGCAGCACCCCAGGCGTTCGCCTCCCCTGATGGCAATCTGCCAGACGCTAAGCAATCAACTAGTGCGCTAGCCAGAAGTTGCCGTGTTTCTGCATTCGCCGAGCGCTCTATATGAAACAAAATACTGAGAAAAGCCGGGTACAACTGCGTGCCAAGCTTGGTACAGACTGACTCCAGAAGATCCAGCCTTTGTTCAGCTTGTGGCAAACAAGACAAACCGTTGACCAGAGCCGTTGCAGCTCCCTTCCAATCGGGGTTTGAATGTAAGGATAGCGACATTGTCGCGAGCCGCTATTGAAGGTGACTCAGCACCTCATCAGCCAACTGCTGAGGCGTCATGGATCTGTAGTTGGCAGGTGGGTCAATGGTGATCAGCGTATCTGTAGATGGCGCAGAAACCCATGCCTCAAGGCTTCTCGAACGTGATACGCCATCGACTAAGGTAGTACCACCCACCTGCTGTCCGATAGATGAGTCGCCTAGAGGCCGAAGGCTAGCGCCGAGTGCCGAGTTGTTTGATAATTTATCCACCTGATGAGATTATGCGCAATGAACCGCCAAAGCAACTAGGAAACTTACTAGTTTGATTGCCTTAAGGCCCGTGAATGCAATTATTTTTTGGGGACTGTCTCAATAATTGTAGCAATAGGCCAATGATTGCCAACTGCAACAACGCGGTAGCCTTGACATTTGTAATTAGATTCACTTTTGCACTGTATCAGCACAAGAACAGTATCCAACCACACCATAGCAATCCCGCCCTCAAGCATCGCCACCATGACGCCTTGGTCGCGGCGGCGACTCAATGCCACGCGAGCGCAGTAAGGCCTGACACTTCTGTTGCCAGGCACTGGCCTCTGGATACGCTTCCGCATCAATTGGCCGATGAAATATATCTTCTAGTATGGGCATCGCACCGATGCGCTCTTGATGGCTGGCAGGGGCTAGCCTAATTTCATAAGTCGGATCCGCACCCCGTTCCATGAGCCAGTAAGCGTGTTCAAAGTCGCCAAAACCGGTGGTCGTACTGAGTATGGTGCGGCCATACAGTTCGCCATCGAACGCGTCAATATCTGCGCCAAAGTCCAACAGCACTTCGATCACATCCCACTTGCGCGCGCGTCTGGCGATGTGAATGAGTTGCTCCTGATCACGGTTGATCCCGTTCGGATCTGCCCCATGCTCTAGAGCTGCCCGCACCATATCCGCACTGCCACTATTCACCACATGATGCATCAGGATCCCGCCGTGGCTGGCACGACCGTTAGGATCTGCACCG
>JALZWO010000014.1 GCA_023300375.1 Granulosicoccus sp.
TCATATATTTAAGCTGGTTTATTTATCTATCTGATTATAGACCGTTTTTAACTATTCCGCCTTGCATGTGGAACTCCTTACAGGGACGACCGGTTAATATGCTTAAATCCACACCAGTAACAAACAATTGGCTTTGTAATGTGTGGAGTTGATCTACGAGATAGTTTGTGTGATTTTCATCCAATTCTGATGACAAGTCATCGCACAGAACCATGGGGCTAGCAATACCGGCCTCTTTGAGCACATCCAACTGTGATAAGTGAAGGACGTAGACTAGCGTTTTTTGTTGGCCTCTTGAAAGCACCTGTTTAGCAGGTTTGTCATCGACCTTAATGGTTAACTCTGCCCGGTGAGGCCCATCTGTTGTGGTTTTCATTCGTCGATGGTAGGTGAGGTTCTTTGTCAGTGCAGTTTCTAACGAATGATTGACGTCCCATCCTGGTCGATAAGAGAGTTCCACGTGGAACACCTCGTTCAATAGACCCCATCTGCGTTGTAAAGCACTGTTGAGTAGAGCAGTGAATTCGGTTCTTGCTTGATGAAGCTCGAGTCCAGCTGCCAATAAGGGCGAATTCCAAGTGTCGATATCTTTATCAAGCGCAGATTCACGCAGTAATTGGTTGCGTTGAGATAGCGAACGTTTGTACTGCCCCCAAACAGGCATAAACCGAGGTTTCACGTGGAACAGTCCCCAATCTAGAAAACGTCTCCTTTCTTCTGGCCCATCCTGAACTAATTGGTGACTTTCAGGAGAGAGAACCTTTACCGGCATTAGCCTGGCAATCTCGGCTTGAGATTTAATATCTTCAAAATTCAAACGGAAATTAACGCTTCCATCTCTGAGGCGTTCACAACCCACACGATATTCTCGCTCAGATCGCTCATCATAGAACTTGGCCGTGAGTCGAAGGCTGGGCGCATTGTGCGCCATAAGCTCTCGCGGGCGTCGAGTTCTAAAGGTATGTCCAGTAGCAAGGCATTGTATGGCCTCAAGAATAGAGCTTTTACCCGTTCCATTATTGCCAGTAATGAGGTTCAGAGTAGGGTGAGGTGCTACTGACAGATCAACGAGACAACGAACATCAGTTGCCTCGAAACTTGACAGAATCACAGACGCATAGGCATGACAACATATTTGCTGTCGTTATTATCGTTGGAATCGGGTGTGATCAGTGTGCTGCTATTACCGTCCTTAACGATAATTCGAGCATTCTCTACTTCCAGACTATTAAGTACATCCAGCAGATAGGTGACGTTAAACCCTATTTCTGTTGATTCGCCCTGGTAGTCTACTTCGAGTTCATCAATAGCTTCTTCTTGATCAGGATTGTTACTGGAAACAGTTAAAAGCCCAGCTTGCAGTGCGAAACGCACACCACGAAATTTTTCGTTAGAAAGTACTGATGCGCGAACTAATGATTGTTTTAAGGTCTGGCAGTCGATAACTAATTCCTTGTTACCGTCGATTGGGATCACACGATTGTAGTCAGGAAATCGTCCATCGATTAACTTTGTAGTGATACGAACACCGCCAACCTGTACTTGAAGGTGTTGAGGACTCACCAATAATCCTACTTTGTCGTTTGTGTCGGTACTTCCCAACAGACGTTGTAGTTCGCCGACACTTTTCCTTGGAATAATTGCCCTGACAGGCATTTCTGGATCGGCTTCCGTAGTGCACTGAGAATAAGCGAGTCGATGACCATCTGTTGCCACACATGACAGTCTGTCTGCACCGATCTCAAGCAACATACCATTAAGATAAAATCTAACATCTTGCTGGGCCATTGAGAACGCAGTATTCCGAATGCATCGATGCAGATCGGTGGCTGTGAGTTGAACACTTTGGGGTTCTTTCAGTGGTGCTGTTTTTGGGAACTGATCGGCGGGGAGTGTCGCTAGAGTGAAACGGCTACGTCCGGATTTAAAAACAACCTTTTCACCTGTCAAGGTAAATTCTATACGCGCTGAGTCTGAGAGGTTCTTACAAATTTCCAATAGCTTTCGAGCTGGCACAGTGGTCGATCCTGTTTGATCAATGTGCATCTCCACTCTGGCTTGCATCTCTATCTCAGAATCACTGGCTGTGATTGTCAGATATCCATCATCTGCTTCGATTAGAACATTGCCTAAAACAGGGGAGGTTTGCTTGCGCTCAACCGCTCCTACTACATGCTGTAGCGGAGAGAGCAAAGATTCACGTTGTACACTGAATTTCATGGGCTAAATAAAGACCGTGTTTTTTTATAAAAGATGTTTACTGTTATTACTCAACAACAACTTTGTTGATAAGTTCGTAAAGTACTTATATTTCAATAGTTTATATGTAAAAAAGACCCTGTATAAACTGATTTACAAGGTTGCACAAGCTGTGGATAATTCACCTTCACCATGTCCTCTGCAAAAGTGTTCTCTTGATGATCGGAAGTTATACGTGAGTTATCCACAGATATACACTATGAGAACGACTTATAACTTGAACCTAGATCAACAGGAATTAAAGCAGCCTTTGTAATATCGTAAATCGGCCATTTTGGAATACATTTACCTCTATCTCATTGACTTAAGAAAAGTGGCCGACCAATTGCAAAGTAACCTGCAAGCGCTGACCTCAAATCCTAGAATTCTTCTACTCGTCAATTTGTTAAGGCAACGTTGTTCAAATCCAAGTTAATTTAGAATACAGATTGTTTCTTGAGTGGCAGAACATATTAGTTAAGTCACTTTTATCTGCTTGAAAAAAATATTGAGGTTGTTGATGTGTTGGATCCAACCGCGCGCTTATTCGCCATAGGGACAAACAGATATTGAACTTGTGCACCAAATTTAACAAGCTAATAAGAGAAGAGGTTTTTATACAAAAGATTATTACTACTATTACTGAACAATAACTCCGTGGATAAGATGACTAAGAATTTTAAAATCAGTAGCTTGGAAGTGAAAAATGGCATGTATAAACGCCTACTTATTGCCTAATAAGCTGTGGATAAATTACAGCCGAAAGTGCTATTCGAATTTAATCCAACGGTTAAAGCGTTTAATACTAAAGTTATCCACAGCAGTAAATAGGCAAATTTTGAAGCGTTAACGCTCAACTGGACAAGGTTCTGTGTAGGTTCTTGTAGTCTTCATTAACATTTTCGTCATTGTCCCGAAGCTCCACTACTTTTTTACAAGCATGCAATACGGTGGTGTGATCTCTCCCACCAAAAGCCCTACCGATCTCAGGAAGGCTTTTACTGGTCAATTCCTTGGCTAGCGCCATAGCTATTTGACGCGGTCTGGCCAGTGACCGTGCTCGACTTTTGCCTGACAAATCAGCCAATCTGATTTTGTAGTACTCGGCAACGGTTTTCTGAATATTCTCTATAGATACTGCACGCCCTTGCACTGCTAGTAGGTCAGCTAACGCTACGCGAGTGGTGTCCAAGTTAATTGGGTCTGCATTCAGTTGACTGTAAGCAATGACACGACGCAATGAGCCCTCGAGCTCTCGTACGTTGCTGCGAATCCGATTAGCGATAAAAAAGCTGACTTCAGAGGGCAGTTCGATGCCCATGGATTCGGCCTTGCTGTTGAGAATAGCAACCCGCATCTCTAGCTCAGGGGGCTCAATGGCCACTGATAATCCCCAGCCAAAGCGAGTTTTCAAACGTTCCTCTAATCCATTAATCTCCTTTGGGTACCGATCACACGTGAGGACAATTTGTTGTTCACCTTCGAACAAGGCATTAAAGTTGTGAAAAAATTCTTCTTGCGTTTGTTCTTTATTTGCAAAGAACTGAATGTCATCCACCAGCAGGGCGTCTAGGCCACGGTAAAATGCTTTGAAATCTGACATTTTGTTGTGTTGAAGTGCAGATACCATCTCTTGCACGTAGCGTTCAGAGTTGAGATACATAACTCGAGCATCAGGTTTGTTGGCGATGATCTCATTACCGATTGCCTGCATCATATGGGTCTTACCCAAACCTGATGCACCGTAAATCAAATACGGATTGTACGCGGTGCCCGGGCTTGAGCCAATTTGCAGAGCAGCTGCCCGTCCTAGTTGATTGCTTTTTCCGGCGACGAGAGTTTTAAAGCTGAACTGAGGCTTGAGATTTGAATGTTGTAAGTTGGGCCTAACAGTTTGCGCAATTTGCGACAAGGCAGGCGCATTGCCTGGTCGGGTATGGTTTGGTTTTGCATCCAGCGATAGATTCGTGTTCTCTTCTTGTTCCTGTTGCGAGGAAGCTTCAACGCCCAAGAGATCAGAACCAATGATGAACATGATTTCGATCTTTTTGGGATGCGCTAGTTGGGTAATTATTTCCTGTATGCGGGCGAGAAAACTGCTCCGCACCGTGTCAAGTACGAATCGGTTTGGCGCAAGTATGCTCAACACGCCGTCAAGATAATGAGCTTGTAATGGTCTGATCCAAGTGTTGAGCTGTTGATCAGACAGTTCGCCTTCTAGCTGCTGAAGACAACGATCCCAAAGTGATTCGCCTAACAAACGTGTCTCCGACTCTGTTGAAATGCAATCGCCTCAATTTCGCAAAAACGTAAATATAGCGAAAAATGAAAGGATTACTGGGGACAAAGAACTTTACGCGAATACTCAGTGTATTAACAAGAAATGAGGCGCAATTTTTAAAAACAAACTGCTTCTAACCCCCGAGAATGTCCACGAACAGGGTTCACGTTATTTTCTTACATTTCTATCCATGTGAGTGTTGACCTGACTCGTCTTACGAACTATAATTGTGAGTTCGGTAAAACATCTTGTGACGCAGCGCGTTACTAAAGAGAATCATTAGCATGAAAAGAACATTTCAACCTAGCAAAATTAAGCGCGCGCGTACTCATGGTTTTAGAGCACGCAAAGCCACTCGTGGCGGAAGGGCGGTACTTGCTTCACGTCGCAGAAAAGGTAGAGCGCGCTTAAGCGCCTAAAGGCAATTCTGTGTCTCGGTGTTAGTGGCTGCGGGTTAAACTGCGGCCCATTGTTGCACCGTTAGATATTGTCCACGAGTGAGGCACTGGCAAATGGTGCGAGAACTCGGGCGCTAAGCAATAAGGTTGCAGCTTAGGCCAATAGCTGTTGGTACACACCAGTCTTCTATTTAACAGAATCAAGTCAGCGGCCTTTTTTACAGTAAAGACATCGGCCGTGCCGAGGTCATAGCTCGTTTGGTGTTAACAACGAGTGGTTTCAAAATGCGGTAATTCCTTTGTAGTGATGACAGACGCTATCCAAACCTCCCGCTCTTTCCCCAGATCAGCTCGCCTGCTAACAGCTTCTGACTATTCGGCTGTCTTTAAGAAGAGCAAGCGCTTTTCTGACAAATACTGGACAGTACTGGTGATGAAAAATGCTGGCTCGCCAGCAAGGCTCGGTTTAGCCATTGCCAAAAAGCGAGCCAAGCGGGCACTAGATAGAAACCGTATCAAGCGCATAGCTCGTGAAACTTTTCGGCACAATCTAGCTCCGTTAGAAGGCGTAGAGATTGTGGTGATGAATCGTGATGCCACAGCTACTGCAACTAGCGCCGTATTGCGAGAGACACTTGAATTATTGCTGGCGAAAGTCTCTTAGCCATTAAGACTTTATCGAACATCTACTCAACAATAATAAGCGAACACTTCTTACAGAAGCCTTTCGCAGCCGCAACATCCAGAATAAAAAACCTTTAGATCGACATCGCATTCGAGTTTTTGTTCATATTGCAGCCTTAGTCTGCAAGCAAGTGCGCCACGAGGCGATAAAACAGGCGATAATAAGACATGCTACGTTTGATCGCTTTTTACCAGCGTTGGGTTAGCCCCATGCTTCCACCACGCTGTCGTTTTATACCAACCTGCTCGTCTTATGCTGCTGAAGCCATTAGCCAATATGGAATGGCTCGCGGAGGATCACTCGCAGTAAGGCGAGTGTGCAAGTGCCATCCTTTTCATCCTGGTGGATACGATCCTGTCCCCACTGACGTCAATCTAGACGAATCAACAGTGGTATCAAAGAAACAAACGATTATGTCAACCAGCCATGATCAGGCTCCCAATCACAGACAGAACACAGTAAATCATTAATGGAAACTCAAAGACTCCTTTTGTACCTTGCCTTCGGATTTTTGAGTCTGATCATTTATCAGACGTGGGTTCAGGATTACCACACGCCTGTTCCTGTGGCACAGACAAGCTCGCAAGTACCGACTATCGCAGGGCAACAAGCAACGGGTTCCGTGCCAAATGTAACTCCTGGCGATCTCCCTGATGCCGCAACGGGTGCCACATCTAGTGCGCCTTCGGCTACTAGCTCAGGCTCAGCCAGAGCAGTAAGCTTCAGTACTGATGTATTTGACGGAGCTATCAGCACTCTAGGCGCAACGATTACTAAAATTGAATTAAAAGATTATCCAATTTCAATAGAGATGCCAGACACCTCTTTTTCATTGGTCAGTGATGACCCGACTCATTTTTTAGTTGCCGAGTCGGGCCTGCAATCCAAAGCTAACGAGCCGGCACCGACTCATCGCGAAAACATGTCAGTCGAGGGTGACGATTTTGTTCTAGCTGAAGGACAGGACACATTGTCTATTCCCTTCACTTGGGAATCTGATACGGGTATCAAAGTAACGAAAACACTTACTTTCACACGTGGAAGTTATGAGGTGGCAATCGACTATGCCATTGAGAATGGATCGTCAGAGGGCTGGTCTGTCAATCAATACAGACAGCTCAAGCGAAAGCCGGGTACTAGTGACGAGAAGCAGCAGTTCGTCAATACGTATATCGGTGCTGTAGTCAGTAATGTCGATGACCTGTATTCAAAAGTTTCGTTCGGCGATATGGAAGATGAAAACTTAGCTATTGACGCGACTGATGGTTGGGTGGCCATGATTCAGCATTATTTTGCAGCCGCGTGGATTCCTACCGAAGGAGAAATCAATACCGCATACTCACGGCATATTGCCAATGAAAATCGATACCTGATAGGTATGGTTTCATCGAGCCAGGTGGTGCCAGCAGGTGGTCAAGGTACGTTTAGTACTCAAGCGTTTATCGGACCGAAGATCCAGAAAAAACTGACAGCTGCCGCTCCAAATCTAGAACTCACTGTTGATTATGGCTGGCTTACGATTATTGCTCAGCCTTTGTTCTGGCTTCTCAACACCATCCATGGGTTTATTGGTAATTGGGGTTGGTCTATCATTTTCGTGACTTTTATTATCAAGGCCGTGTTCTACAAACTCTCTGAAGCCAGCTACCGATCTATGGCAAAGATGAAGGTGTTGCAACCCAAACTGGCTTCGCTTAAAGAACGACATGGTGATGACAGAGCTAAGATGGGACAGGCCACCATGGAACTCTATAAGAAAGAGAAGGTGAATCCTCTGGGCGGTTGTCTGCCTATGATCATTCAAATTCCGGTATTTATTGCTCTTTACTGGACATTATTAGAGAGTGTTGAATTGCGGCAGGCTCCTTTTATGCTGTGGATACAAGATCTTTCCATCAAAGATCCATTCTTTATACTGCCGGTCATTATGGCGGCGACGATGTATTTCCAGCAAAAGCTCAATCCAGCGCCGGTTGATCCAATACAGGCCAAAGTGTTCCAGTTTTTGCCACTGATATTCGGTATCTTCTTCGCTTTTTTCCCAGCTGGCCTCGTACTCTACTGGGTGGTCAATAACTCGCTGTCGATGGCTCAGCAGTACTACATTACGCGACATGTACTTGCTGAAAAAAACAACAAAGTCAGTATCAGTAAGTCAAAGTAATGCAATAGGATGAAAAGAGTATTGTTGCTCCGTTAGGCAATACTCTTTAGCAAGAGACACTTTATGGAGTCAGCAACTGACACTATCGCCGCGATTGCCACTGGATCGGGCAAGGCAGGCATTGGTGTTGTACGCATCAGTGGCTCGCTTGTCGAAACAATAGCTACGGGTATAACGGCTAAGGCCCTTATGCCTCGGCATGCTCATCACCTTTCGTTTCTAGATGAACACGGCCAAGTGGTGGACGAGGGGATAGTGATACGCTTTGTTGCTCCGCATTCTTTCACTGGCGAAGATGTTTTAGAACTGCAAGGCCATGGCGGCCCTGTCATTCTCGATTTATTATTGCAGCGTGTGTTGCAGCTGGGCGCACGTGTTGCCAAGCCAGGCGAATTCTCAGAACGTGCGTTCCACAACGATAAGCTAGATCTTGCGCAAGCTGAGGCTATCAGCGATCTTATTGAAAGTAGCAGTGTTGCGGCAGCAAGGGCAGCCGTACGCTCTATGCGAGGTGAATTTTCAGCACACATAGAGCTGATTAATACAGAGCTAGTGGCGCTACGCGTTTGGTTGGAAGCTGCTATGGATTTTTCTGAAGAAGAAATTGATTTCCTAGCAGAACCTCAGTTACAGCAACGCGCAGTGAATTTAATAGATCAGTTTGGGCTTCTTTTGGCGCGCGCTGAACAAGGACAACGATTACGAGACGGCTTTAATGTCGTCATTGCAGGGTCTACCAATGCTGGTAAATCCAGTCTCTTGAATCAATTGGCGGGGGATGACACGGCCATCGTGACCAATATTGCAGGCACAACTCGCGACGTGTTGCAAACCGACATTACCTTACAGGGCGTGCCTATTCATATCACTGATACCGCAGGTATAAGACATACTGAAGATGTTGTTGAGCTAGAAGGTATAAGGCGTGCAACAAAAGCCATCGCGTCTGCAGATCATGTAATGATTGTATTAGATGCGCTAACCCCTGTGATGCCAGAGTTACCAGAATTAAACGCACAACAAGTCTCTGTAGTGCTTAATAAATCAGATTTGGTCGATAGATCGACGTTGGATACTTTGCAGCAGCAATTTAATTCAACGCTGCACGTATCGGCTAAGACGGGTAGTAATATGGACGCTTTGGCAGATCACATACTAAAACTGGCGGGTCACGATCAACAGATAGAGGGCGTTTATCTCTCGCGCCGAAGACACATTGATGCCATTGAGGTGGCCTTGCTATCAACCAGAGAAGCATTTGAGCGTTTGAAGGTTAATACAATGCCTGAGCTTGCTGCCGAAGAGTTACGGCATGCACAGCAAGCTCTAGAAATAATCACTGGACGCTTTGATACAGAAGATCTTTTAGGTGAGATTTTTTCAAATTTCTGTGTCGGTAAATAACACTAGGGTTCTGGCATAAACATCGCTTAGGCCGTCAATGAAGTTAGCTTAAACATGATGTTGAATCAGTTTGAAAGGCCAAATTGCATAGCTGCAAGTTTTGCGTACAAGCCGCCATTATCTAACAGCTCTTGATGCGAACCACTATCTACAACCCGTCCTTGATCCATGACGATGATCTTGTCAGCATTAATAATAGTGGCTAGTCGGTGAGCAATGACCAATGTGGTTCTACCGCTCATTGCTCTGTCGAGTGCTTTTTGTACTTTGGCTTCACTTTGAGCATCTAAAGCACTAGTGGCTTCATCGAGTAACAGCAGAGGTGGATTTTTTAATAGTGCTCTGGCTATTGATAAGCGCTGTCTCTGACCGCCCGATAGTCGCACGCCTTTTTCACCAAGGTAGGTGTCGAAGCCCTCTGGAAGTCGATCAATAAACTCGAGCGCTTGTGCATCTTTTGCTGCAGCTTGTACCTGTTCAAAGCTAGCATCTAGCTTCCCGTAACGTATATTGTTAGTGACATTGTCGGAGAACACGATGCTTTCCTGCGACACCAACCCTACAGTATTGCGTAATGCAGATAATGTCAGTGTGTCTATGGCTGAATTATTTAAAAGGATACAACCAGATTGAGGGTCGTAAAATCGAGATAATAGCTGCAATACAGTGGTTTTGCCGGCACCTGATGGGCCTACCAATGCAACTGTAGTACCAGGTTGTAAATCAAAACTGATGTTTTGTAAGGCAGGAGTATCGGGTCGACTGGGATAGTTAAAAGACACATCCATGAGTTGCAGCGACGCACCAGCCTCACTACTTGTCTTAAGTTTTTGCTGGCCTGAAGTTATCGTAGCAGAATCTTGCATGAGCTCTACTAATCGCTCGGTAGCACCAGCAGCTCGTTGCACGTCGCCGAATACCTCAGCCAGTACACCAGTAGAGCCTGCAACCAAGGCTGCATACAACATAAATTGCGTAAGTAATCCGGCACTCATGCGTTGATCACTCACTGCTTGTGCACCTAGCCATAGAACAAAAACAATGGAACCAAAAACAAGCGTAATAGCCAACGCTGTAAGGTAGGAGCGATTACGATTTCGTTTAAGTGCACTTTCAAACGCGTGGTCAGCGGCTAGGTCATAGCGCTGCGATTCCATATCCTCACGCACATAACTTTGAACAGTCTGCATAGCGTTCAAGGTTTCATTGGCCAATGCACCAGTATCTGCTAGTTTGTCTTGTGAGTCGCGTGATAGTTTTCTAACACGTCTGCCGATGATCAGAATGGGCAGAACCACGACGATTAACAGTGCAACGATAATGCTCGCCAGTGTGGGACTGGACCAAATCATCATGATTAGTGCACCTGCAAACAACAGGGCGTTTCTTAAGCCAAGCGATATGCTCGAACCAATCAGTGATTGAATCAATGTGGTATCGCTTGATAAGCGAGACTGCACTTCACCTGTGCGTAAGGTTTCGAAAAACACAGGGTCCTGTCGTAACACTTTCGAAAAAACGCGTTTGCGTAGATCGGCAGTGATTCTATCTCCCAGCCACGATACGCAGTAAAAGCGCGTGGCTGTCGCTAAGGCCAATACGATTGCCACACCGAACAGCGTAAGAAATACACGGTTTATATCTGCTGAACCAATGCCTTGTAGATTGTCGGCAGTGCTGAAGCCTCGGTCAATCAGTAATCTAAAGACGGCAGGAATGGTCAGCGTAGCCGCAGCCGCCACTAACAACGCTGTGGCTGCAACCAATACTCTTAGCCGATAGGGTCTCAAAAAAGGCTGTAGTTGTTTTAACGTGTCCCAAGTTGATTTCTCAGAAGCCGAGGGTGTTTTTTTGCTAATTTTCAACGGTGCTTTTTTGCCAGTTTATTCGCAGGTGATTACCCATTTTTTACAGTGCGCTAATCAGTTGCTCAGCAGCCAGTGTAACTCTCGGGATGTATTGCATTTGATACGCTATTGCTAGCCTGAACAATTTCTAGAACCTAGAGCACGCCCAGTCCAGATTTTAGCGGGTGCGTGTCCTGTTGCAGGCTGAAGGTCGTTTGTTTGGATCTTTCTTTCTAGCTCCCCCCATGAGTGCAGGCAGTGCCATAGAGAACTGGCCGTTGTTTCACCCGCTGCCAAACATTGAGACTTAAGGTTTGCCACGGCGTTTGCAAACAGGTATTGATGACTTGCGTATACTTTACGCAATTAGAGTCAATTTAAGAGTCAGATTCATGCAGTACCCCGTTACATTTGATGTCATTGTGGTTGGTGGCGGTCATGCGGGCACGGAAGCGGCGCTGGCCTCAGCACGTTCAGGTGCCAATACATTACTGCTAACGCACAATATAGACACACTCGGTCAGATGAGCTGTAACCCTGCTATTGGCGGTATTGGAAAAGGACATCTGGTTAAGGAAATTGATGCTCTGGGCGGTGCTATGGGTATCGCCGCAGACAAAGCTGGTATCCACTTTCGTACGTTGAATTCACGCAAAGGTCCAGCGGTGAGGGCCACTCGTGCACAGGCCGATCGTGTGCTTTACCGAGGAGCGATTAGAGAAATTCTTGAGAATCAGGATGGCCTGACAATCTTCCAGCAAGCGGTGGATGATCTGGTGCTCACTGAGGTCTCTGCCACCGGCCTTGAGCAAGCTCGGGTCAGTGGTGTCATTACTCAGATGGGTGTTCAGTTTAATGCGAAAACGGTGGTACTCACAGTAGGGACTTTTCTGGCTGGAAAAATCCATGTAGGTGAAGCCAATCAGTCAGCAGGGCGGGCTGGTGACCCTCCGTCTATGACGCTAGCAGCAAAGCTTCGTGAAATGCCCTTTGATACCGGTAGGCTGAAAACAGGTACCCCGCCACGCATAGATGGCCGGTCAATAGACTACAGTTCACTTCAGAGCCAACCGGGTGATGAGCCACGTCCTGTGTTCTCTTATCTGGGGAGCATTGATGATCATCCGCAGCAGGTGCATTGCCACATTACCCATACCAATGAAAAAACGCACGATTTAATACGCAATGCATTGCATCGCTCACCGCTATTTTCTGGTGATATTGAAGGCGTTGGGCCTCGCTATTGCCCATCTATAGAAGACAAAGTAGTGCGCTTCAGTGACAAGGATTCCCACCAGATTTTTATCGAACCCGAAGGCTTGAGCACACACGAGGTTTACCCCAACGGCATTTCAACCAGCTTGCCTTTCGATGTACAGCTGGCCTATGTGCAATCCATACGCGGTTTTGAAAAAGCGCATATTACACGGCCGGGGTACGCCATCGAATATGATTTTTTTGATCCTCGAGGACTGCGAGCCTCATTGCAGACAAAAAGCGTAGCGGGTTTGTTTTTTGCTGGCCAGATAAATGGCACCACTGGGTACGAAGAGGCGGCCGCACAAGGACTTATCGCAGGGCTTAATGCTGCCCGGCAGGTACAAGATCTTGAACCTTGGTCCCCACGTCGACATGAAGCTTATATCGGTGTTCTTATCGATGATCTGACAACGCGAGGCACCCTTGAGCCTTACCGCATGTTTACAAGTCGGGCCGAATATCGCTTGATGTTGCGAGAGGATAATGCTGATCTACGTCTGTGTGAGATCGGCCGAAAATTGCAACTGGTAGACGATGTGAGATGGCAAGCTTTCAGCGAAAAACGTGAAGCTATTGAAAAGCTTAAGTCGCATATTCACACCTTATGGGTTAGGCCCAAAACCCCAGAATCAGACGCATTACAAGCGGCTACAGACATGAGCTTTCCACGGGAAAAGCGACTTACAGACCTTCTAAAAATGCCTGAAATGACGCTTGCCACTCTATTATCCATCGTGGAACCTGGACAGCAAACTCCTGCCGCAGCCGTTGTTGAGCAAGTAGAGATACAGGGAAAATACGCCGGTTATCTCGACAGACAGCAGGCTGATATCGATAAAACCTTGACGCAGCAGCAGATCGCGTTGCCTGACAGTCTCAACTATGACCAAGTCAACGGCCTGTCCAATGAGGTTCGACAGAAATTTACCGATCATCGGCCGGGAACCATTGGTCAGGCATCGCGGATTTCTGGAGTGACGCCAGCTGCTATCTCTCTATTGTTGGTTCATCTCAAAAAGCATCCACTTCGGCAAAGTGCCTAGCCTGTGCTCTTCATGACACCAGCCATCGAATGCAGCCATTGAGTAACGTTAGCGAGCTGTCAGAAACATTTGATTCAGGGTTGCTACAGCTGTCCGCATCAATACCGTTTGAGCTGGATACCAGTGTTCGCGAGCAAATGCTGCAATTCGTGTTCTTGCTGCAAAAATGGAACCGCGTGTATAACCTCACTGCAGTTCGTGAGACCCGCGCGATGGTGCAACGACATCTGCTCGATAGCCTGGTGCTGTGTGCGTGGCTGCCTCCTGAGTCTGGTTTGAGCGATGCGAATACAGATGTCATTGACGTGGGTAGCGGTGCAGGATTGCCCGTTTTACCATTGGCACTAGCTCGACCGGATTTGCACTTTATTTCCATAGAGTCCAACGGAAAAAAAACCCGTTTTCAGCAGCAAGTGTTGGTAGAACTGGGCATCAAGAATGTAAAAGTTCTCAATAAGCGCGTACAAGATGTTGCTGCGCAGGACAAATTGCGCGCAACAATCATTACTTCCAGAGCCTTTTCAGCGCCGCACGATTTCCTGCGAATAGCGTCTCCATTGTGTGCATCAGATGCTCAAGCGATCATCATGTTGGGCCAAGTGGAGCGTTTGGAGATGCCGTTACCCCAGCCGTTTCACCTAGAAGAACTGGTTCCGGTCGACATACCTGGCAATTCAGCTGCTCGACATGTGGCTGTGTGTCGCTGTAAAGAGGTTTAATGGATTACACTGGCAGACATGAGTCGGATAATTGCCATTGCAAACCAAAAGGGTGGGGTTGGAAAAACCACCACTACCGTCAATTTGTCGG
Source organism: Granulosicoccus sp. (assembly GCA_023300375.1). Lineage (GTDB taxonomy): Bacteria > Pseudomonadota > Gammaproteobacteria > Granulosicoccales > Granulosicoccaceae > Granulosicoccus. Next base: position 14,131 of record JALZWO010000014.1, read on the forward strand.
CTGCACTTGTCAGCATGAACAAGCGTGTACTGCTGATCGATCTAGATCCGCAAGGCAATGCCACTATGGGGTGTGGCATTGATAAGCACGAGGTAGAAAAAGGCATATTCGATGTGTTGGTCGACGGCATGAGCGTGAATGAAGCTCAGCAAAAGGCGGCCGAAAACACATGCGCTGTATTGGCAGCTAATAGCGATCTGACTGCAGCTGAGGTTGAGCTCATGGATATGGACGAGCGAGAACAGCGATTAAACAATGCGCTGCAGCTTGTTCGCCAAGACTATGATTTCATCTTAATTGACTGTCCGCCGTCGCTGAACATCCTGACTTTGAACGCATTTGTAGCCGCTGACAGCGTTTTGGTCCCCGTTCAATGTGAATACTATGCACTTGAAGGGCTGTCAGCTCTACTAGAGACCGTTGAAGGTGTTCGTGAAAGCGTTAATCCTGACATCGAGATTGAAGGTTTGCTGCGAACCATGTACGACGGACGGAATAAGCTAGGGGTGGAAGTATCGGCCCAGCTTATTGAGCACTTCGGTGAACAGGTGTTCAAAACCGTAGTGCCGCGTAATGTTCGATTGGCAGAAGCCCCTAGTCACGGCCTTTCAATCATGGAATACGACAACACCTCCAGGGGAGCGCTGGCGTATCTGGCCCTTGCCGGAGAAATAGTACGCAAGCTAGCGCGCGCTGTGCATAGCGTTGCACAAACGCCTTCTCTAGTTGAGCCAGCGGCTGACTCGGCCGACACACCGTCAACCGAGGTGGCAAACCTTTCATCTGCGGAGGTTGCAGATTCCCTTCCGAGCACTGCAACTACTGACCAACCTTCCTTAAACGATACCGAGTCTGTCAATGGCTAAACGACCTCGTATGGGCCGTAACCTCAATGCGTTGCTCGGCAGTAATGCCAAGGATCGGAAAACTCAAACAGCTGCGCAAGCCGATACCACAGCCGATACAGATGCTGACAGTGTTGCAGGTGTGGATTTTACAACGGCTCCTTTGGACAAGACAGAGCCTGAAGTTGCTGTAAAACAAGAAAAGCCGCAGCAGGAGGTTAGCGTTTCTACTGTGGTGAGCGGTGAGGCCAAAGAGCCCGAAAAAGATAATAATAAAGCACTTACCAGCAGCACATCAGAACAGCTGATTATGCTTGGCGTTGAGAAAATCCGCCGTGGAACCTATCAGCCGCGACGCCTGTTTGATCAGGAACTTTTACAAGAGCTAGCTGATTCAATCAGAGCCGAAGGCATGATCCAACCGATCATCGTACGACCGTTTGCTGACGGCTACGAGTTGGTTGCGGGTGAACGACGCTGGCGTGCTTCACAGTTAGCAGGTATCGATCGTATTCCTGCCATTGTGCGTGAAATGGAAGACCGATCGGTGGCGGCAGTGTCTGTCATAGAGAACATTCAACGTAAAGATCTCAATCCATTAGAGGAAGCCGAAGCATTTGCGCGTCTTTGTGACGAATTCGGAATGACTCATAAAGCGGTCGCTGAAGCGGTCGGGCGTTCAAGAGCCTCGGTAACCAATCTGATGCGCTTGTTAGAGCTGCATGATGAGGTTAAGGTCATGGTCGACAAGAGCGAGTTAGAGATGGGACATGCCCGCGCTTTACTAGGTGCGCCACGTCACGTCCAGCGTGATGTCGCTAGGCGCGTAGTCCAGCAGGCAATGACAGTACGAGCCACAGAGGCCTACGTTCGCTCATTGGATGAAGACGGTCAAGAGGTACGTGCTAGCCCTACTGATTCAGCTTTTGATCCAGATATTGAGCGCTTAAGCAAAAAGCTGGGAGAAACCCTAGGGGCGAAGGTGCAGATTTCACACAAGGGAAACGGGGCGGGAAAACTTCAGATCAGCTACTCCTCTGTCAGCGAGCTTCAGGGAATACTAGCGCACATTAAATAATCTGTAATCAGGACTCGAGCCGCCGGTACAGCGCTGTTCTAAGGTCGACTTGCGGTATTCGAAAACGATTAAGCCGGTTCAATGTTCAGTTAAGTGATTTCTTCACTAAACCAGAAAAAAGGCAATATATTGCACACATTGATCAAAGAACACGTTAATAACCCTGTGTTTGTGCCTTCCTTCAAAGGCCTTGTGATTACCCTGCACTCAATATATTGATCCGTTTGAGCGTTCGTAGCGAAAAAACGCTGGTATACTCGCGCTGCTAAAAGTCAGGTCTTAAGGTCACTATCCGATCTGCCGATACATTCACGTCCCCAAGGCATGTACATGCGACAAGCAGAGCAACGTTTGCAGGTCGTTAAAACATTACTCAAAGCACAGCTGGTTGGTGCTTTAGTAGCGGGGGTTGTTGGTGGTGTTTGGGGATTAAATGGAGCCTTAGGTGCTTTATCTGGAGGCATGATTGCGTTTTTGCCGAATGCATATTTTGCTTATCGAGCGTTTCGGTTTACTGGAGCTCGAGCAGCTAGAAAAATAGTGCATTCGTTCTATGCTGGTGTGACAGGAAAGATTGTTATTACAGCCAGTTTGTTTGTCATTGTTTTTATTAACCTCAGGCCTCTTAATGCACCCGCTGTTTTTTTGGGGTTTATTGGTGTTCAGAGCTTGAGTTGGTTAGTGCCACTACTTGCAGCGCGCAAACAATAGTGTAAGAAGCAGTACATAGACAGTAGTTACTAAACGCAAAGCTAAAGTATATTGATCTGCCGAGTTATTTCAAACGGCGCATTGATAAGTACAAACGCAAGGTAAATTGTTGACATATGGCTAGTAGCGAAGCACCAACATCGTCAGAATACATCCAGCATCACCTGCAGAATCTGGTGTTTGGATATCATCCCGAGAATGGCTTGGGGATCGCCCATGGTGGCGATGAAGCCGCAGCTATGGGGTTTTGGTCAATCAACCTCGATTCCATGTTCTTCTCCATTGTGCTGGGTGCATTTTTCATATGGCTATTCAAGAAAGCCGCTGATAATTTCAATGCTGGAGTCCCTGGCCTGTTACAGAGCTCTGTCGAAGTGATCGTCGAGTTCGTAGACACAAACGTTCGCGATACCTTCCACGCTAACAACCCATTGATAGCGCCGCTAGCACTCACCATATTTGTCTGGATATTCCTGATGAACCTGATGGATCTGGTGCCGGTCGATTTAGTACCACGGTTGGGTGAAGCCATTGGCATCCCATACATGAAGATCGTTCCGAGCACAGATGTGAACGTAACGCTTGGCTTATCGCTCTCTGTGTTCGCACTGATGATTTACTACAGCTTCAAAGTGAAGGGTGCGAGTGGTTTCATCAAAGAATTGACGTTGATGCCGTTCAGTAGTGGAAATCCTGTTCTTCAAGCGATCCTTATCCCTGTCAACTTGCTGCTTGAGGGAGTGAGCCTAATTTCAAAGCCAATCTCTCTGGCTCTGCGACTATTCGGCAACATGTATGCTGGAGAGCTGATATTCATTCTTATCGCATTGTTACCATTTTGGGCGCAGTGGGCACTTTCTGTTCCTTGGGCGATTTTCCACATTTTGGTCATTACCCTGCAGGCTTTTATCTTTATGATGCTAACCATTGTTTACATGGCCATGTCTCATGAAAGTCATTAGTTTGATTTAGTTCTTCCGTCGTATCTTTTTTCTCAATAACTTTTAATCTTTTAATATTCTTGGAGTTCTCATGGAAACTGTAGTTGCGTTCACCGCTCTGGCTGTTGCGATTATGATTGGTCTGGCTGCACTTGGTACAGCTATTGGCTTTGCTCTTCTTGGCGGTCGTTTTCTCGAAGGCGCAGCACGTCAACCAGAAATGGTGCCTATGCTGCAGGTGAAAATGTTTATCGTTGCAGGTCTGCTAGATGCTATCCCAATGATCGGTGTTGGTATCGCTCTATTCTTCGTATTTGCTAACCCGTTCGTGGGCCAGATCGCAGGTTGATCGACACTTCGACTAACGAGAGGCAAGGCACATGAACGTTAACCTGACAGTACTAGGCCAGGCTATTTCGTTTGCTGTGTTCGTTTACTTCTGCATGAAGTACGTCTGGCCACCTATTATCAACGGCTTGCGTGAGCGCCAGGCGTTGATAGCTGGCGGCTTAGCAGATGCAGAAAAAAGCTCACAGAAACGCGAAGAAGCAGAGGCTGAGATCGCAACTATGTTGCAGGATGCGAAATCGCAGGCTGCCGAGATAGTTGCTCAAGCTCAAAAGCGTAGTAACGAGATTGTTGAGTCATCTAAAGACACTGCTCGCAGTGAAGGTGACCGACTGAAGCAAAGCGCACAAGCTGAAATCGAGCAGGAAATTGTGGGTGCTAAAGAGGGCTTGCGTCAGCAGGTTGGGGCATTGGCAGTGGAAGGTGCACGACGAATTCTTGGCACTGAAATCGATCAAAACAAGCACAACTCGGTCATTGACGACTTAGTAAAGCAACTTTAGATCAACAGTACCCGAAGAGTGTGTGGCGCAACGCGCCGCGCACCTTCAAGCAGAGTCACCAGTAATCCATTGGTGTTGATGGCGAGCGCCCGTCATTCGATAGTAACTCATCGGAATGTAGGGTCGTCTATCAACCGCAGGGCTAACTCGGTGGTTCAGAAACACTGGAAAGCTTTGATGTCTTCATTTGCTTGGTCATCTTGGCAGGGAACAAATTGTGAGCACAGCCGCGCGAGTGGTTGTCAACAGGTAGTCACTTAAATGGCATCAGAATCGACAACAGCAAGACCATACGCAAGAGCTATTTTCGAGCTGGCCTCGGAACGTGGCGGCTATGACATGTGGGAAAACCGGCTCGCCTACTGGGGTTCGGTTGTGCAAGACGACGTCATTCGTACACGTCTGGGTGAACCAGGTGTAACTGCTCAGGCAAAAGCAGATCTCATTGCCAGCGTCTCTGACGGTTTGGACGAGGACAGTAAAGGTTTACTTGGCCTGTTAGCAGAAAATGACCGATTGTCAGCGCTACCTAACATCCACCAGCAGTTCGGATTACTACGACGCGAAGCAGAAGGCGAGCTCGATGCTCACATTATCAGTGCTTACGAGCTAACGAGTGATCAAGAAGCAAGCATTGAGGAAGCCTTAGGTAAACGGCTTTCGCGCAAGATCAGAATAACCAGTGAAGTCGATCCCGAACTCATCGGTGGTGCCATTATTCGTGCAGGTGATCTCGTCATTGACGGGTCGTTGCGCGGCCGACTATCCGGACTAGAACAGAGCGTAGCCAGTTAGAACGCTCAAGGCCGAACTGTCGGTCAATTCGTAAACCGATTCGAACTAAATAGAATTTCAAGAGAACACGATACTCATGCAACAACTGAATCCATCCGAGATCAGTGACCTGATCCGAGAAAAAATTGGCAAAACGGATACGTCAGCCAACGTTCGTACCGAAGGTACTATCGTAAGCCTGAACGACGGTATTGTTCGTATTCATGGACTTAACGACGCGTTGTCAGGCGAGATGATCGCTTTTGATGATGGCCTATTTGGGCTGGCATTGAACCTTGAGCGTGACTCGGTAGGTGCGGTTGTATTGGGCAACTACGAAAATTTGTCAGAAGGCGACAAAGTCCGTTGTACCGGTAAGGTACTCGAAGTGCCTGTTGGACCAGAGCTTCTAGGACGCGTTGTAAATGCACTAGGCGAGCCAATTGACGGTAAAGGCCCAATAAACGCCAAGTTATCATCACCTGTAGAGAAAATTGCGCCAGGCGTTATCGATCGGCAATCAGTCGATGAGCCAGTTCAAACTGGTTTAAAAGCTATCGATGCGATGGTACCCGTGGGCCGCGGCCAACGTGAACTGATCATTGGTGACCGCCAGACAGGCAAGACAGCAGTTGCTATCGACGCAATCATTGCCCAGAAAGGTACTGGTATCAAGTGTGTCTACGTAGCGATCGGTCAGAAGCAATCTACTATCGCGAACGTTGTTACCAAGCTCGAAGAGCATGGTGCTTTGGAAAACACCATCATTGTTGCGGCTGGTGCAGCAGACTCTGCAGCCATGCAGTTTGTCGCTCCATACGCTGGATGTTCAATGGGTGAATATTTCCGTGATCGTGGTGAAGATGCACTGATCGTATATGACGATCTTACAAAACAAGCATGGGCGTACCGTCAGGTATCACTGCTGCTACGTCGTCCTCCAGGTCGCGAAGCTTATCCTGGTGACGTTTTCTACCTTCACTCTCGATTGCTTGAAAGAGCGTCTCGAGTTAACGCAGCGTACGTAGAAAAATTCACCAACGGTGAAGTGAAAGGCAAGACCGGTTCACTAACTGCACTGCCAATCATTGAAACGCAAGCGGGTGATGTATCGGCTTTCGTACCGACGAACGTGATATCTATCACTGATGGTCAGATCTTCCTAGAAACTGACTTGTTTAATGCGGGTGTTCGTCCAGCAATAAACGCGGGTTTGTCTGTATCTCGTGTTGGTGGTGCGGCGCAAACCAAAATCATCAAGAAGTTGGGCGGTGGTGTTCGACTTGCACTTGCCCAGTATCGTGAGTTGGCAGCTTTCGCCCAGTTCGCATCAGATCTTGATGAAACTACGCGTAAGCAGCTCGAGCGTGGTCAACGTGTCACAGAACTCATGAAGCAAAAGCAATATGCGCCTCTGTCAGTGGGTGAAATGGGCGTTTCATTGTTCGCAGCTAACGAAGGCTACATCGACGACGTGGAAGTAAGCAAAGTCGTAGCTTTTGAAGAAGCTATGCATGATTACTTCCGATCTAATCATCAAGAACTTATTGATCAAGTTGATCAGTCGGGTGATTGGAACGAGAATATCCAAGCAGCGTTCGCCAAAGGCCTAGACGCCTTTAAGGCAAACGGAAGCTGGTAAGGGCTCATGGCTTCCGGCAAGGAAATACGCACAAAGATCAAGAGTATCCAAAATACTCAAAAGATCACGAAAGCCATGGAAATGGTGGCGGCGTCAAAAATGCGCAAGGCTCAGGATCGCATGAAAGCGAACCGGCCTTATTCGTTAAAACTACGCGAAGTCGTAGGGCATGTAGCGTCAGCGAACGTTGAGTACAAGCATCCCTACTTGCAAGATCGTCCTGAACCAAAGCGTGTTGGGTACATTGTGGTATCCACTGACAGAGGTTTATGTGGTGGTCTGAACACCAATACGTTCAAGGCAGCTGTTGCGTCAATGAAGCAGTGGAACGATCAAGACGTTGCCATCGACATTTGTACAATTGGTAAGAAGGCGCAAGCGTTCTTCAAGCGTATTGGTGGAAACGTGGTTGGAAGTACTATTGATATTGGTGATGCCCCAGAGCTGGCTACATTGCTTGGAAGTATCCGAATCATGTTGGACAAATACGAAGCAGGCGAAATAGATCGTTTGTTCGTTGTGGAGAATGAATTCGTTAATACGATGACTCAGACTCCAAACGTCACGCAGTTGATTCCTGCAGTGGCTTCCATTGAAAACAACACTGACTTCGGTTGGGATTACATCTACGAGCCAGATGCTCAAGATGTGCTCGACCACGTCATGGAACGTTACATGGAGTCACAGGTATATCAAGCAGTAGTAGAAAACATTGCCTGCGAGATGGCGGCTCGAATGATTGCCATGAAGAGCGCCTCAGACAACGCAGGCGAGCTGATTGACGAACTGCAGTTGGTTTACAACAAGGCTCGTCAAGCTGCTATCACCCAAGAGATCTCTGAGATCGTGGGTGGCGCGGCAGCTGTATAGATAAAATTGACTATTATTCGACCCGGATACGCATCATGAGCACAGGAAAAATCGTCGAGATCATCGGCGCGGTAATCGACGTGGAATACCCACGTAACGCAGTACCTAAAACATACGACGCACTGACTGTAGAAGGCAGTGAGACGGTTCTTGAAGTTCAGGGACAGCTAGGTGATGGCATCGTTCGTACCATCGCTATGGGTGTGGCTGATGGCCTCAGACGTGGCGTGTCGTGCACAAACACAGGTGCGCCTATCTCTGTACCTGTTGGTGAAGCCACCCTCGGCCGTATCATGGACGTTCTAGGACGACCTATCGATGAAGCTGGTGAGATTGCTACTGATAAGCGTATGCCTATCCATCGTGAGCCACCTACTTATGCTGAGCAATCGGGTTCTACCGAGCTGCTAGAAACTGGTATTAAAGTAATCGACTTACTTTGCCCGTTTGCAAAAGGCGGAAAGGTCGGCTTGTTTGGTGGTGCTGGAGTTGGTAAGACAGTAAACATGATGGAGCTTATCCGTAACATCGCGGCTGAGCACTCAGGTTTCTCAGTTTTCGCAGGTGTCGGTGAGAGAACACGTGAAGGAAATGACTTCTACCACGAGATGACAGACTCCAACGTTATCGATAAGGTATCTCTTGTTTATGGTCAGATGAATGAGCCTCCTGGAAACCGTCTGCGTGTTGCTCTAACGGGTCTCACTATGGCTGAGTATTTTCGTGACGAAGGTCGTGACGTACTCCTGTTCGTTGACAACATCTATCGCTACACACTGGCAGGAACTGAAGTATCAGCTCTGCTAGGTCGTATGCCTTCAGCGGTTGGTTACCAGCCAACACTTGCTCAAGAGATGGGCGCGCTGCAAGAGCGTATTACGTCTACAAAGACTGGCTCAATCACTTCCATCCAAGCCGTTTACGTACCAGCGGATGACTTGACCGATCCATCTCCAGCGACAACGTTTGCTCACCTTGATGCGACCGTTGTACTGTCCAGAAACATTGCTGAGTTAGGTATTTATCCAGCGGTTGATCCACTTGACTCAACAAGCCGTCAGTTAGATCCATTGGTTGTTGGTGCTGAGCACTACGACTGCGCTCGTGGTGTGCAAAACACACTTCAGCGTTACAAAGAGCTGCGTGACATCATTGCCATCTTGGGAATGGACGAGCTATCTGAAGAAGATAAACTGGTTGTTTCACGCGCACGTAAAGTTCAGCGCTACTTGTCACAGCCGTTTTTTGTGGCTGAAGTATTCACCGGTTCCCCTGGTAAGTACGTATCACTGAAAGACACAATTTCAGCATTCAATGGCATTGTTGCTGGCGAGTATGATCATTTGCCAGAGCAGGCGTTCTACATGCAAGGCACCATTGAAGAAGTACTTGAGAATCATAAGAAGAGCGCGGCGGCGTAATCATGGCTGCTTCACTCAAAGTTGAAATTGTTAGCGCTGAGAAAAGCATCTATAGCGGCGAGGCTTCCATGGTGGTTGCTTCAGCGCAAATGGGTGAAGTAGGCATCGCTCCTGGTCACACACCGTTCATCACTCGCATTAGACCGGGTGAAATACATGTGCGTCCGGTTGGCGAAGGCGAAGCGTTAGATATCTATGTATCTGGCGGCTTGCTTGAAGTACAGCCTGACGTGGTAACGATCTTGGCTGACACGGCGCTTCGTGCTGATGATATTGATGAAGCTGCAGCGCAAAAATCGAAAGAAGAAGCGGAAACTGCCCTTGCCGGTGGCCAAGTTGGAACGATCGATTATGCAGCGGTTCAAGCCCAGTTGGCAGAGGCTGCAGCACAGCTAGAATTTATCAAGAAACTGCGTAAGTAATACAAAGCAATTCGTTGTTTACAGAAACAAAAAAGCCAGCAATATTGCTGGCTTTTTTGATTTTTGACGTTGTAAATGAATGGCACCATTCACCATAGACAGGTGAAATAAATCGAGCACTTGGTGGTGATGAATCCAGTTCTGTTACCTCTAACACTGCCGCCAGTGTACTGAACGTGCCAGCACCTGTTGGCTATATCTACAATGCCGTTTTATTGCCATCAGCAAAGACTACCGGTTACAGTACCAAGCTATCTACTAGTAGACCAAAACGTTTTAGACGAACCCCATTTGATCAGTGTTGATTGGACGCTGAGTCTGAGTTTACGCAACGTTTTCATAGGCAGATGCTAAACTTTAGTCTCTTTTAATCAAAGATCACATCTTGGAAAAATGCTTGATCTGGTGGCATTATCAGTGTCACAGATCGTCATGAAATTGACTATTGAGTGTTCGCCTTAAATATCAAACAAATCCACTGATAACAATGGTAAACACTACAACGTTAACGTACCTTGCTCAAACGTTGTCACATGGCCGATTTAGTGCTTCCATCTTGGCTTTGCAAGTCAATCAGTGTATTTAACCGCTGTTCCTGCCGATACGAAGACGAGCGTGTCTATAACCAGCTGCATTTCTCATGTGATAATGCGCTGCATCAATTCAGGAAGTCCACATGTCAACCCGATTTATCGTACTTGCCGCTGGCAAGGGTACCCGCATGAAATCTGCGATGCCCAAAGTTTTGCATCCACTGGCTGGTAAGCCGCTACTAACCCATGTTCTGGATACATTGGCAGCGCTTGATCCTGCTGGTGTCACTGTGGTGGTGGGTCACGAGGCAGAGCAGGTAAAAACCACGATAGACAAAGATACCGATCATTCGGTTCAATGGGCTGCACAAGAACAACAACTGGGAACAGGCCATGCTGTGCAGCAGGCACTCGAAGGCATAGCTGAAGACGACACTGTTTTAATTACTTATGGGGATGTGCCCCTTACGCGTGCCTCGACTTACAAAGCTTTGCTCGATGTCTGCGATGATCAGACTATTGGCCTACTGACGTTAATGATGGATGACCCATCAGGTTACGGGCGAATTGTTCGTGAAGGTGGTGCGATTGTCGGTGTGGTTGAACAAAAAGACGCAAGCCCTGATCAACTAACCATCACTGAAGTTAATGCCGGTGTTGTGTCTATTAAAGGTAGAAATCTAATCAGTTTGCTAGCTGATCTGGATAACAACAACGCTCAAGGCGAGTACTACCTGACAGATATCCATGCACAGGCTGTACGGCAAGGGCTTAGTGTTCAGGCTGTGCACCCCGAGGACGCATCAGAAACAGATGGTGTAAACAGCCGGGTGCAGCTTGCAGCGCTTGAACGTGTGCATCAACTCTACTTGGCAGAGCAACTGATGAATTCTGGTGTCACACTGGCGGATCCAGCCCGCATTGATATTAGAGGAACACTTGTGACTGGAACAGATATCAGCATTGATATCAACTGTGTGTTTACAGGCCATTGCACTTTGGGCAATAACGTGGTGATAGGTCCTAACTGTGTTATCACAGACTCACATATTGAGGACAACTCAATCATACATGCCAATTGCGTACTCGAATCTGCAAGACTGGGCCAAGCAACTAATGTAGGTCCGTTTGCAAGGCTGCGTCCTGGAACCGAACTTGCTAAGGCTGCGCGCATTGGTAATTTTGTTGAGACAAAAAATACTCAGGTTGGGGCAGGCAGCAAAATCAATCATTTGAGTTACGTTGGCGACTCCGTGCTAGGGGAAAATGTGAACGTTGGGGCCGGTACCATTACGTGTAATTATGATGGTGCAAACAAGCATCAGACAGTTTTGGAAGACAATGTGCATATAGGATCAAATACGGCGTTAGTTGCGCCCGTTAAGGTCGGAGCTGGTGCCACTATCGGTGCTGGATCAACTATCTCACGTGATGTACCTGCAAAGAAGCTCTCACTGACGCGTTCGAAACAGACCGATATCGATAATTGGACAAGACCTTCCAAGAACTAGCAAACAATCAGCAACAGTGGTCAGGCTATAGACGTCTGTTCATATCGTCTCTGACAAACTCGGATTAATGACACATGTGTGGAATAGTAGGCGCGGTAGCGCAGCGTGATATCTCAGAAATTCTGTTAAAGGGATTACAGAGCCTTGAATACCGTGGCTATGACTCAGCGGGTATCGCCACCGTTGGCGCCGATGGTGAACTCAACCGTCTACGTCGAGTGGGCAAGGTTAAAGAGCTGGTCGAAGCAGTGGATCAGTTTGGAATGCAAGGTGGAACGGGGATTGCGCACACACGTTGGGCGACCCATGGCGAACCCAACGAAGCCAACGCTCACCCACATGTATCCTCTGATCGTATTGCCGTGGTGCACAACGGTATTATTGAAAATCACTCAGAGTTACGTGAGCGGCTTCAAGGCTTGGGTTACACCTTTGAATCTGACACTGACACAGAAGTTATTGCGCACTTGGTAGAGCATGAACTCAAAACTGCTAGCAATTTATTTGAGGCGGTAAGAGTCGCGGTACCTCAACTCGATGGTGCCTACGGCACTGTCATCATGGACCGTACTCAGCCAGAACAATTGATTGTTGCTCGCTCTGGAAGTCCTCTGGTTATCGGTTATGGCATCGGTGAGCACTTTATTGCTTCAGATCAATTAGCCTTGTTACCAGTAACACGTCGGTTCGCTTATCTTGAAGAAGGCGATGTGGCAAAGATCACCCGCGACTCTGTGCATGTTGTTGATGTACAAGGTAATGAGGTTGACAGGCCCGTTGAAGAATCCACACTGTCGAATGATGCCAGTGACAAAGGCAATTACCGCCACTACATGCTTAAGGAAATCTATGAGCAACCAGTAGCCATTCAGCGCACCCTAGACGATCGCTTAGCAGATGGCCAGGTGCTGGATGCCGCCTTTGGTGAAAACGCTGCAACCTTACTAAGTCAGGCTGAGCATGTACAAATCATTGCTTGTGGTACTAGTTATCATGCTGGTATGACTGCGCGTTATTGGTTCGAAGATTTTGGTGGTGTGTCGTGTAATGTAGAAATTGCGTCAGAGTATCGCTACCGCAAGTCGTTTGTTCGCCCTAACAGTCTACTGGTCACCATCTCTCAGTCGGGAGAAACAGCTGACACGTTGGCCGCCTTGCGTCTCGCAAAAGAGCAAGGATTCATGGCCAGTTTGACTATCTGCAACGTGGCAGGATCATCCCTGACCCGTGAGTCGGACATGACCTATCTAATGCGAGCAGGTTCCGAAATCGGTGTTGCTTCTACTAAGGCATTTACTGTTCAATTATCAGCGTTGCTTATGCTGGCCACAGCTGTTGGTCACCACAAGACATTAGGGCGTGAGCAAGAGAAAAACATTGTCAGCGCTCTACAAAGCCTGCCTGCAAAAATAGAACAAGTGCTCGGTATGGATGAAGCTATCGCGGGAATGGCTGAAGATTTTGCCGATAAGCATCATAGCTTGTTCCTTGGGCGTGGTGATCAGTATCCGATTGCTATGGAAGGTGCTCTCAAGCTCAAGGAAATTTCCTATATTCACGCTGAAGCCTATGCTGCGGGAGAACTCAAGCATGGCCCGCTAGCGTTGATCGATGCTGATATGCCGGTGATAGTGGTCGCTCCAAACAACGAGTTGGTTGAGAAGCTTAAATCCAATGTGGAAGAAGTACGTGCACGTGGTGGCTTGATGTATGTGTTCGCTGATAAGGATGCCAAGTTCGCGAGCGATACCTCCATGAAAGTACTGGAAGTACCGCACTGTGATGCTTTAATTGCACCCATCATCTACACCTTGCCTTTGCAGCTGCTTTCGTATCATGTGGCAGTGATCAAAGGTACAGACGTGGATCAGCCGCGTAACTTGGCAAAGTCTGTGACTGTTGAATAAGTTTAAAAACTTTAGAGTGGCTGGCGGATAGTTCTAGAATTATCCGCCAGTTACCGCTTGTCAAAACCATAGCGTAATCAGTCTTGTTAAGTCTTAATACAAAGCTCGACATCGTGTTATGAGAGCTAGAACCAAAGCCTGCGATTCGTGTAGTGAGAACCACGAAGTTCTATATAGGTGCAGATACGCCAATTCTAAGAATTGGTTATTTCTGTGTGGGAAGTGCTTAACAAACGTAAAAACTGAATTTGCACCCACCTACCAATACGGTGGGACTTGGAAGAGTAAGAAAAATTAGCTACGCTAATTTCTCTGCTCGGCATGTCTATCCTGCGTCTCTTCCTCCTCCTCATACGGTGCCCTAAGCTCGAAGCTTTCTTCAGCTTCCTCCAACTCGTCTTGGTATTGCTCTTCGGCGGCGTCTATGGCGTAGCCTGTGGCAAGACCTGAAGTTCGAGCTGAAATAGGTAAGTACGGTGCTTGCTCGTCAACCACAACATGCTCTCGTTGGCTCATCCGGTAAATGCCATACAGGCAGATTGCGCTCATCAGCAGTAGTAATGTGATGAAGAACCATTCAACGCCAAGCTTTGACATCGCGTAGCCCACAATGATGGGGCCAAGCATTGCACCAAAGCCATTGATAAACAGGAGGCCACCTGCAGCTGCAGACATCTGATCATATTCAAGATAGTCGTTGGCGTACGCTACCAGTAGCGAATACAACGGGTTGGCCATTCCGCCCAGAAGAAAGGCACCTATTAGTAAGGGTGTGATGCTGTCGTTTGCATACAGGCAAGCCATAGCAACCATAGCGCCGATGCCGGTTACACTAACTATGAGTATTCTTCGATCAAATTTGTCTGATAGCCAACCTATCGGGATTTGAAATAGCATGGCACCCGTAAATATAGCGCCAATGAAATAGGACGTTTGCTGAATATCGAGGCCACGCTCGGTGGCGTACACAGGAGACATAGCATATAACACAGCATAAATACCCCCTAGCAGCAGCATGCCAAAGCAGGCTAACGGCGACGTTTTTGCCAACTCTTTAAGTGGCATTGAGCGCGGTGACTCCTCTATAGGCGCCGTGACTGAAGTTGATAACAAAATGGGCGCTATGGACAACGACACCATGACGGTCATCAACACAAACAAACTGTAGTCGGTGGGATCGCCTAGGTTCAGCAACAATTGCCCGAGTACCATGCCTGCCATTTGCACAATCAAGTACATGGACAACGATTTGCCGCGTGTCTCATTGGTTGAGGCATGGTTCATCCAACTCTCGGCAACTACATAGATACCCGAAAAGAAGAAGCCAACTAAAACACGTAAAGCCCACCAGGCATAGGGATTAACAACTGCTGCATATAATATGAAAGCGGCCGAAACGAGTGAGCCAAACGCTGCGAACACGCGAACGTGGCCGACACGCTGTATGAGCAGAGGCGTCAGTTTCGAGCCACCTAGAAAGCCGACAAAATAGCCTGCCATGATATAGCCCATGGTGGCAGAGTCGATTTGCTCCATAGAGCCACGCACACCGAGTAATGTGCCTTGTAAGCTGTTGCCAAGCATGAGCAACAGTATGCCAAGCATCAACGGCCATGATTGTCTGAGTACAAGCAGCATGCGAAATACAAAAAACCCAATTTTCCGCATTGTACCCATGAGCTGTGCCATTTCGCATGGCAATTTTGTATGGTGTGTACCTTAGGTCGCAGTCAAGACAAGCTGATGGGTAACGTGACGTGCCAGGAACAATTTGTTTAGGGTGGCTGGCGATTCAATGTGTAATCAAGGTCGCTGGTGTGTGTCACATTGTTTGACGGCTGTGTATTATTGTTTACGTGGTCAGGGCGGCGTGCACGCGTGTGTTTGTGTATCCTCGTGGTCTG
Organism: Granulosicoccus sp.; assembly: GCA_023300375.1. Lineage (GTDB taxonomy): Bacteria > Pseudomonadota > Gammaproteobacteria > Granulosicoccales > Granulosicoccaceae > Granulosicoccus. Next base: position 29,541 of record JALZWO010000014.1, read on the forward strand.
TTGGTGAGTTACGGTCAGTACCAAACGGTCGGTTACCAACGATAGGCTAGTAATTGCTATTTGCGCCAGTTGTGGCGGCTTTTAGTTGTTGCCGGCCTCTGGGTCGATATTCAAGGTAGTCAATCGATTGCCTTAACATTCAAAAGAGGATTGTATTATGGATTTATTAAAAATGGGGCAGGAGCTTCTTGGCGATAAAGTGGGCGATATGGGTGGCATCATGGATGCTCTATCCGGCTTAACTAGTGGTGAAGGACTCGATGTTGGCGGTATTGCTGAAAAGCTAAAAGCTGGTGGCCTGGGCGATCAAGTCAGCTCGTGGATGGGTGATGGAGACAACGCTCCTGTATCTGCTGATGAATTAACCAGCGCATTAGGTGAAGACAAAATTGCTGAAATGGCTGGAAAGATGGGAATTGAGCCTGGTAAAGCTGCTGAGTCTTTGTCTCAGGCAATGCCTGCATTGATGGACAAAATGAGCTCTGGTGGCAGTCTGTTAGAAGGTATGGCGTCGGGTAATCCACTCGATGCGGCTAAAGGTCTGTTCAAGTAAGTTAATAAGTCAATGTCGCCTCTGTAAGGGTTATTGGGTTCGCGAAAGTGAACTAACCATTGTGCTTTTGCCAGAATGCGATGCTCGTCCGTACTGCACTAGCGGTACGGACGTGCCTTATTTCACTGATGATTTCAACGCTGAATCTCTGAATCTCTGAATCTTTGAGGTCGAGGTCTCTAAGTTAGGTAGGCGTACATGGAAAATACTGCCACCTGATGTGCCTGGTGTTACCCATAGCGAGCCCTTCAACGCGTGCGCAGTGATCGTATACAACGCTAGGCCCAGACCAGCACCCGCATACTCTGCACGGGTGACCAAGCGTCCCATGGGTTTGAAGAGCTTTTCTACTCTCTGCGGCGCTACGCCAATACCTTGATCTTCAAACTGAAACTCAGCGTGTTGTTCGTGTTGCTCGCAGCGGATGTTGATTGTCTGTGTTGGTTATCCGAAGGATTAAATTTAAGCGCATTATCCAGAAATTGGGAAAACAAGTTAGTTAAGGCATCGGCGTTGCTGATTATGGGTGCTATCTCGCCTACATTAACTGTGATGTTCTGTTTTTGGACCTGTCCTTCGTAAGAACTTACGACATCAGATATCATGAGCGCCGTGTCCACAGTTTCTCGAACACTGGACGAGCGACACTGCTGGGAATATGTCAGAAGCCCTGTAGATAAGCCGTGCGCTCTTGTCGCTGATAGCAAGGTCACATCCAAGACTTCTTGACAGTGCTCATCTAGGTGTTCGTAATGGCTAATGGCTTTCGTGCAGCATTTCCAGTAATTGCTTCAGTGTGGAAATAGGTGAATTGATGTCATGGGAAATAACATGGGTGAATGTCGACAAACAACTGTAATCGTGCCTGACATGATAAGCATCGAGCCAGCGATAGGTCATATTGACAGGGGTTGTTGACGATCGTTGCTCTCAAGTAAGCCTTACGCTGCTAATTCAGCACTAGTGGCGTTAACCTGCAAACATGGCAAAGATCGATTACAACATTCGTCAGGCAATAAAACCCGATTTGCGTTCTACCAGTAACTGAGCGCTTTACCGTACAGATTTTCCAGATCGACAAGGTTCGAGTCACGTGGGGCATTAGCAATTGCACGGCCTTGACGTATAGAAGAGTTCGCAAGCGCTGTGGTGTGTGTCTTATCAAATCCGATACCACTAATGCCATTAGGCATATGCGTGGCTTTCATCAAATGTATCAGTCTTTTCGACAATACTTCTCCGGCATCATCAGCAGTTGCTCCCTTGTCATCAGCCCCTAATAAATGGGCACATTCGAGATGGCGAGTGGGTGTAGCTTCAGCCGTATAGCGGAAAATGGCGGGCGCTGTGACTATCACGCTAATGCCGTGAGGCACAAAAGGATCTTTTACTGGGTAACCTTTGGTTGTGATGTCAGCCATCAGGTGTGTAATACCATAAGACATCGCATGAGGAAGATGGGTGCCAGAGTTGCCAAATGCGATGCCTGCCAGAGTAGCGCCCCACATGAGTTGATCGCGTGCCTGTGTATCGCTGGCGTCATTCACACCGCGTTCAAGATACTGTCCAACTATCTGAATAGCCTCACGTGCGGCTATGTCGCTGAAGGGGTTCGCGCCTTGAATGTATTGTCGTGAGTTGGGAGATGCAATTTTTTCATGCTGGGTATAGGCTCTTGCGGTATAACATTCCAATGCATGACAACACAGATCAAAGCCTGTGGATGCGATGGCATTGACTGGCAGAGAGTCGCATACTTGTGGATCAACAATAGCCAGTGTGGGTAACAGGCTAGGATGCGCGATAACAAATTTGGTGTTTAATTCGTTAATGCGCAGCACAGAGATGGAGGTGCATTCTGAGCCTGTACCTGAAGTTGTCGGGCAGGCAATATGAGGTAGCAGCGGAGCTGTGATGGCTTTGCCACCACCAATGGGTGGGGCCAAGTAGTCGATGACTCGTCCACCTTGGTTGTGAAGTACCAGGGAGCCTTTTGCGGCGTCTATCACTGATCCACCACCCACCGATACTAAGGCTTCACAAGCAGTCTGTTGTAGAAATGCTGCGCCCCGGCTAACGCATTCGTCGTCTGGCTCTACGCGGATGTCTGAAAATATCGTAAACGATATTCCTGCCTTTTTTAAGGAGTCTTTAGCAATAGCGACTAAGGGGCCATCTAGCAGGTAAGGGTCTGTGAAAAGAGCAACTTTCTTGGCACTTAACGCGGCTGTGCGCTCACCTAATTCGTGTAAGGTGCCGCGGCCCACTGTTAATCGAGGCATGGCAACTGTAAATGAATCGGCACCGTGAGTAGACGGTGCGAAATACTGACAACCCATACTGAAACCCTATTGATTTACTGGCAGTTGCGAAGCAACACAGCCTTCAGCCGTTGAGCTTTATGATAGCACTTAAGACAAGCGCAGATGTTTTACGGGCAGGGTGCCATTTGCTCATTTTATGCAGAGTGCAAGCCGTGCACAGAGTTCTTGCTGCGCTAACGACTGATCCTCTGATACGTGAGGACCAGTCGTTGCAGCGTGAGCTGCGCTAAGCTGATTTTACCGCTCTGTTTAGCCGGACTTCTTGCTAAGGATAGTGAGTCCCTTGAGTAAATTCAAAGCTTCAAACAACTGGTAATCGTCGTACACCAGATTGTCTTCAGCGTCTACGACTTCCTCGCCTTCATCCGCTCCATCATTTTCGTTAGTGAGCGATCCGCGTAAGCTGGATTCCGTGAGTGGTGTGAAGTTATTCTCTTGATCTGGACGTACCCATGAACCTGGCCGTGTTTTAACATCAGGCTCTATACCCAAGGCTTGAATAGAACGGCCATTGGGTGTGTAGTAGCGTGATGTGGTCAGCTTAACGGCACCGCCTGAGGACAAGTCTTGGATAGTTTGGACCGAGCCTTTGCCAAATGTCTTGCTGCCCAGAACCACGGCTCTGCCGTGATCCTGCATGGCGCCCGCCACGATTTCAGAAGCCGAAGCAGAGCCTCCGTTTACCAGAACTACCAACGGTGCACCATTTAGGATGTCACCATTGGTGGCGTCATAGCGAAGTTTTGAATCGCTCTCGCGGCCGTCTGTGTAGACAATCATGCCGTCGTTCAAGAATGCGTCGGATACTCCCACCGCACCTGATAGCACGCCGCCTGGGTTGTTGCGCAAGTCAAGTACGAGGCCTCGTAGTTTCTCGTCACCTGCTTCTTTTTGCATGGTGTTGATAGCCTTGAGCATATCGGCTGTTGTTTTTGTTTGGAAGTTGGAGATCCGGAGGTATCCGTACTTGTCGTCAAGCATTCGGGTGCGCACACTGGTGACTTTGATGACAGCGCGCTCTATGTCGATGCTCAATGGTTGGTCTGCGCCCTCTCGGATAACCGTTAGAGTGAGAATGCTACCCGGCTTGCCGCGCATGAGTTTGACTGCGTCATTGAGCGACAACCCTTTGGTTGGCGTATCGTCGAGGCGAATAATCAAATCTCCGGATTGCATGCCAGCGCGTGCGGCTGGGGTATCGTCGATCGGCGCTACGACTTTTACGAATCCGTCCTCCATACCCACTTCGATGCCTAAACCACCGAATTCTCCAGTGGTGCCAATACGCAGCTCATTGAATTCTTCGGTGTTCAAATAAGCTGAATGCGGATCTAGGCCATTGAGCATGCCACGGATCGCATACTCGAGAAGTTCCTCATCGGATACTTCTTCGACGTAATCATTCTTTATTCGACTGAACACATCGGTGAAAGTGCGCATCTGTTCAAGAGGCAATTCACTACTTCGGGCCCCCATTACGTGTTGTGTGAGCGTTAGTGAGCCACCGATAATGGCACCTGCTAGTACTAGGCCAACCGAGCGTGTGTTTACCTTCATGCAATGCTTCTCCAATTGAGGATGACTTTTCGGGGATTGCAATGACACAGGCCATTGACCACCTCGGTGGGCATTTGTGTTGATGTTCTTCTTAACAATGTCATAACAATACCTGTCCTATCGTCGTTCAGACCATATCAGACGGACACTGTTCCGTGAGGCTTCCTCTTTTTGAAAGTTTCACCGTTGTTGTACATTTGGCTAGCCTATGCTCCTGAACTTACGTCCGACAGCCATTCAGCTGGGTCTAGTGCACGTGCGTTGTGGCGAATTTCGAAATATAACCCGCTAGCGTTCTGACCACCCGAATCACCTACAGATGCAATGGTTGTTCCACTGGATACCCATGCGCCAACAGTCGCTGTGACCTCACTGTTTCCACCATAAAGCGTCATATAACCGTCACCATGGTCTATGACGACTAACATTCCAAAGCCCTGTAACCAGGCACTGTAGACAACTTCTCCATCCGCTATCGCTTGTACGGGATTGCCAGCCACTGCGTTTATATACATGCCATCCCACAGTAGCGTGCCTAACGATTTCTTAGTTCCAAACCGAGCGGCAATGGTGCCTTCTACTGGCATTGTGAACTGACCTTTAAAGGCTGCAAAATATCCTGAGCCGGATCGCTGTAGTCTTTCTAGTTCTTCCATAAGCAATTGCAGGCGCTGTTGGTCCTGTTCTAGCTCGGCTACTGAGCGAGTGGTCTGCTCTAACTCGTTATTGACCGATTCAATTTTCACGCGAGTTGAATCTTCGGCCTTTGCAAACGCATCGCGTTGACCTGTCGCTTTGGCTCTGATGTGCTCCAGCCAATTTTTATCCTTCAACGTGCTAAGCCGAGCATCTTCAATTTGCTGCAGGAATGCGATGGCGATCTGCAATTGCTCACTTTGGGCGCGAAACAAATAGTCGGTGAATGTGGAGAGGCGCAGTGCCGCGACTGGGTCGCTGTGCTGCAATAGGGCTTTCAGCCGAGTATCAGTGCCGACAATTTGAGCGTTAATCAGTGCTTGCGAAAGTGTAGATTGGTATTTGGTGATGTTGTCGCCTGCCGCCTTAACTGTTGCATCCATCTCGTCAAGGCGTGCGCTGAAAACACCAATACGTTGATCCAGTTCGGCCAAGCGTTGGTCGCGTTCTCCACGCTTTTCCTGACTTGCCGCAAATACCGATTGCAAATCGTTTTTCAAAGACTGGTTCTGTTCTAGTTGCTGTTTGAGTACCTCCAGCTGCTGTTCGGCTATGTCGATATCGTCAGCCAGTTGTTCAAGGCTGCGAGCATTTTCTGCCAGCACAACGGGTGCAGGCAATGCTAAAAATAGAAAGCATAGGCAAAACGCTGTACGTGATGTAGAAATCAGGCTCATGAGGGAGAGTGTAGTTGTCAGGCTCAAATTTAGCAGGCGCGAAAAGTGAGTAAAGAGTAATCAAGTACCATTGTTGGTGTTGAATTGCACAAAGTCGACTCTGTGACGTCTGTCTGCTCTTAAAAACTGTCTCATAACTGCTCTCCAAAGATCAATAGAAAATTATGGTTGCTCATATGCCCAATACGATTCTGCGAAAAGATTATCAGGAATCTTCATGGCAGATTTTAAAAACCAGTCTGTATTTTTCACTGGAAGCTGATGCCACCACAGTGGTGAGCCAGTTGCATCTACAACGCTCCACAGCGAGCATCAACAACTCGCCGCTGGTGCTTCAAGGGGTGGGCTTGCAACTGCAAGAGGTGAAAGTGGACGGTGTCGTACAAAGTGATGATGACTATGAGATCGACGCGACCAGTTTGACCTTACGCACTTTGCCAGATACTTGCGTTTTGAGTATCGAGACACTAATAAATCCAAAGGCCAATCTGGCGCTGGAAGGCTTGTATCAATCCAGTGGGAATTTCTGCACGCAGTGTGAAGCGGAAGGATTCCGCAAAATCACTTACTACCTTGATCGCCCAGACGTATTGTCGGTTTTTGATGTGGCCATTGAAGCCGACGCCGAGGCTTGTCCTGTGGTGCTAAGCAATGGCAATCTGGTCTCCAGTGACATTCTTGATAGTGGGCGGCATGTGACGCACTGGCACGATCCACACCCTAAACCTTGCTATCTCTTTGCGTTGGTGGCAGGTAAGTTATCGGTGATCGAAGACACGTTTGTTACAGCTTCTGGCCAGTCGGTGTTGTTACAGATTTACGTTCAGGCTCACAACGTCATGCTGTGTGACTACGCGATGGGTGCTTTAAAGCGCTCAATGCTTTGGGATGAACAGATGTATGGTTTTGAGTACGACCTTGAGCGTTTTATGATTGTGGCTGTTGACGATTTCACTATGGGAGCCATGGAAAATAAGGGTCTTAATATTTTCAACTCGCGATACGTGCTGGCTGATATCAATACCGCCACAGATGCAGATTTTCTCGGTGTTGAAGCAGTCATCGCGCACGAATATTTTCACAACTGGACGGGCAACCGGATTACTTGCAAGGATTGGTTTCAGCTCAGTTTGAAGGAGGGCTTAACAGTATTCCGTGATCAATGCTTCTCTAGTGATATGCACTCTGCAACGGTAAAGCGCATTGCTGATGTGCGCTTACTACGCGCTCGGCAATTTGCTGAGGATGCTAGCCCCATGGCACATCCGATTCGTCCTGATAGTTTTATCGAAATTAATAATTTCTACACCGTTACGGTGTATGAAAAAGGTGCAGAGGTTATTCGTATGTTGCATACCTTGCTGGGAGAAAAATCGTGGCGAGCCGGTATGGATGAATATGTCCGTCGGCATGATGGAACCGCGACCACGTGTGATGCTTTCATTGATGCCATGCAAAGTGTAACCAGCATTGAGCTTGAACAATTCAGACTCTGGTATAGCCAAGCAGGTACGCCCAGAGTGAGCGTTCAGGAGCAATATGATGAGCAAGCTCACCGGTACACACTGCGTATAGAGCAAAGCAATCCTGACACCCCTGGTCAGTGCAATAAGCCGGCGCTACATCTACCAATACGCATGGGGTTGCTAGATGCATCGGGCAAGCCCATAGCGCTGCAAGCGCGTGATGTGGAGGGTGCTACAGCTGATATACAGGACAACAAAAGTATCTTGTTAAATGTGACTAGTCAGGCTCAGACGTTTGTTTTTGAAGGTATTGCGCAAAAGCCTGTTGCCTCATTGCTACGGGGTTTTTCAGCGCCTGTAAAACTTGAACACAATTTGACAGATGAGGAGCTCGGTCTATTGGTGGCTCATGACTCTGATGCGTTTAATCGTTGGGAAGCTTTGCAGCGCTTGGCCACACGAGCCGTGATGGCACAGCTTGATAATACTAATGTTGATAAAAAGCTGACTCATTTAAATTTGGCCCTGAGTACGCTGTTAAGCGATGCTAGTTTGGAGCCTGCATTCAAAGCCGACGCCTTGCAGTTCCCTTCAATTGATACCATAGCAGAGGAGCTCGATCAGGTTGACTATCAGCGATTAGGCCATGCAAGTGAGGCTGTGCAAATTGGCTTTGCCAAGCACAGTCAAGCACGATTACTTGATTTGGTTGCAAGGCAAAGCGATATACAAGCTAGTGTTCTTGACGATAATGCAATGGGTGCTCGGCGTTTGGCTAATGCTGCACTGAACTTGCTGAGTTTGTTGCCAGAGACTTTGTGGCTGCGAACTGCCAGAGCACAGTTTGTTAACGCTAACAACATGACTGACAAATTGGCAGCATTGTCTTGTCTATGTCATACCCACAGTGATTTTCGTGATCAAAGTTTACAAGAATTTTTTGACTTATCGCTTGATAACAAACTTGTCCTAGACAAGTGGTTTGCGATACAAGCAAGTTCAAGGCGTGAGCAGGTTCTTGATGACGTGCTTGCACTATTCGAGCACGAGCAATTTGATAATCGGAATCCTAATCGGGTGCGAGCCTTGGTGGCAAGTTTTGCACTCAACAATCCTGTTGCATTTCATGCAAGTGATGGTCGTGGGTACGCTTTTGTAGCGCAGCGAGTGATAGAACTGGATGCTATAAACCCGCAAGTAGCCGCAGCACTGGTTAAGTCGCTGACACGTTGGGATAGGCTAGTAAATTCATCTCAACATCTGATGCGCGAACAGCTTGTGAATATCATGAAAATCAAGCCGTTATCTGCTGATGTGTACGAACTGGTAAGTAAGTCATTGGCAGAACGTTGATGGCTTATTCGGTCAGCGAGTTAACGTGTTACATGCTGTTTAGTTGCTTAAGCAATGGGTGAGCTTTATCAGTTAAAAATGGTAAAACGTAGGTGTAAAAACAGCTAGGGCATAATGCAAGCCCTGAGCAAAGTAACTGGTATTGTGAACAAGAGTTACATAGTTGTAGCTTTGCTAGATTCTGCCAATGACTGCATGGTAGCTTGTTAGTCTACAGGGTTGGGTCGATTGTTTTGCCCCAAGAGTTTAAGATTGGAACGGAGGTTTGCATGTCAGAGCGACAGCAAGGTACGGTTAAGTGGTTTGATAACGCCAAAGGATATGGGTTTATTATTAGCCCTGCCGGTGAAGATGTTTTTGTTCATTACCGTGTCATTGAAGGAGAGGGTTATCGTTCCTTGAGTGAGGGTCAGGTGGTCGAGTTTGAAGCCACTGAAAGTGACAAAGGCTGGCAGGCGTCGGTTGTTACGGCTGCTTGAATTCAGGCGGTAATGCCGTAAACTCAGCGCAGGGGTCTACCGACCGAAAAATGACGTTGAATTGATGGACAAACTGGACGGGCACGTAGAGGGGAATTTCCTGCATCAGGTTCAATTCCCTGTGCGTTGGGGTGACATGGATGCTCTGGGTCACGTCAACAATATCGTCTACTTCCAGTATTTCGAAATAGCCCGTTTGCAATGGTATGAGCTAGCGGGTTTTTCTCCTTTGGCTGGCTCCTCCGCCGAAGGCATGGTGATTGTTGATAATCACGCCCAATACATTAAACCGGTGGTCTATCCGGCCACAGTGTGTATTAAAATGTACGGACATTCGCCCGGTAGAAGTTCATTTGTCAGTACCTATTCGCTCACCATTGGCGAAGAGTTGTATACCATGGGAAGCTCACGCGTAGTTTGGGTGAACACAGCGATCGGCAAGTCTGTGCCGCTGCCTGATGCCATTCGGGTTATGTTGAAATAGCTTTCTCCCAGAACAAGGTGTACTAGCATGTCAACAGGTTTTTGCGTTCAGTGCGGTCAGTCCTGCACAAGCCGTGTGCCAGAGGGTGACAATCGACTGCGTCGAGTGTGTTCTCAGTGTGAACATATACATTATGAAAACCCCACCAACGTAGTAGGCTGCCTTCTTGAGTGGCAAAACAAGGTTCTTTTATGCAAGCGAGCTATTGAGCCCAGATTGGGTTACTGGACCTTGCCAGCCGGTTTCATGGAGAATAAAGAAACAACTCTGGAAGGCGCAGCCCGAGAAGCGCTAGAAGAGGCGTCTGCGGTAGGTGATGATTTGCGACTATTCGGTATTTACAATCTGCCGCACATCAGTCAGGTTTATCTCATGTACCAAGGTACCCTGCGGGATGGCTTTGCAAAGGCCAACGAAGAAACTCTGGAGGTGGCTCTTTTTGCCGAAGCTGACATACCTTGGGAGGAGTTGGCATTTCCGGTGGTTGTGGATACGCTGCAACGCTATTTCGAGCGCGCCAATACCGATACTGACAGGCAGGATGTGATCGTGGCTGATATTAGTAGCCGACCGGGTGAGGCACTAAACATAGTGCGCCACCCGTAGTGGAGTCATAGCTCCCTAAGTTCCCTACGCAGAATCTTACCCACATTGGTCTTTGGAAGTTCATCGACAAACTGAATGACCTTAGGGCGTTTATAGCCGGTTAGCTCCTCTTTGCAGTAAGCGGTAATGTCTTCTTCTGTCAGCGCTTCGTCCTTTTTTACGATGACCACCTTTACCACTTCGCCAGAGTGCTCATCTGGTACACCAATAGCTCCCACCTCTAGAACACCAGGCATACAGGCAATAACGCCCTCTATCTCGTTGGGATAGACATTGAATCCTGATACCAAAATCATATCCTTGAGTCGGTCAACAATTTTGAAAAATCCTTTTTCATTCATAACGGCGACATCACCAGTGTGTAACCAACCCTCGCTGTCGATAGTCTCGGCAGTGGCTTCTGGACGCTGCCAGTAGCCTTTCATAACCTGAGGTCCGCGTATACACAGCTCGCCCCTTTCGCCGATGGGCAATGCGTTGTTATCAGGGTCACGTATTGACGCATCGGTGGAGGACAGGGGTAAGCCGATGGAATCATTGTACTTGCCGATACCCATAGGGTTGATACAGGCAGCGGGGCTTGTTTCAGTCAGTCCATAGGCCTCAATGAGGGTGCTGCCCGTTACATCGTGCCATTGCTCGGCTACCGATTTTTGTACCGCCATGCCACCCCCAAGAGTCAGTTTGAGTTTGGAGAAGTCAATGGTGTCGAATCCGGGTGTGTTTAATAAGGCATTAAATAGTGTGTTCACACCTGTGAAGGCTGTGAATTTGAATTTTTTCAATTCCTTGACAAAACCGGGCATGTCACGTGGATTAGTGATGAGTAAGTTCATCGCGCCCAACTTCATGTAAGTCAGGCAGTTGGCTGTTAGGGCAAAGATGTGATAGAGCGGCAGAGCGGTGACGATAAGCTCGCGGCCTTCATCCTGGTCCACGGCATTGATCCAATTCCACGCCTGCAAAATATTGGCGACCATGTTGCCATGCGTCAGCATGGCGCCTTTAGCTACGCCAGTGGTCCCACCTGTGTATTGCAGAAAAGCGACGTCATCGTGATTTAAGTCAGCCTGCGCTTGGGGTAAATGTACGCCCTTGGCAAGCACCTCTTTCATGCTGAACGAGCCTGGCAGAGAAAATGGAGGCACCATTTTCTTGACGTGTTTCAGGACAAAATTTACGAGGATCGATTTGGGAAAACTGAGCATGTCTCCAAAGCGGGTTGTTATGACTGTTTTAATTTCTGTGTCATCAATAACATCCGCCAAGGTGTGTGCAAATGCCTCAACAACCACAATGGCTTTAGCGCCTGAATCTTTCAGCTGGTGTTTGAGTTCGCGGTCGGTATACAGCGGATTGGTGTTCACAACCACCAGACCGGCACGCAGTGCGCCAAACACAGCGACCGGGTACTGTAGCAGGTTGGGCATCATGATAGCGATGCGGTCTCCTTTGACTAGGCCGGCTTCATGTTGGCACCACGAGGCAAAGGCATCAGTTGCCTCTTCTAGTTCCTGAAAGCTAATCGTTGTGCCCAGATTGTGAAACGAGGGCCGATCAGCGAAGCGTTTACAGCTTTCGTGAAAGATATCGACAACCGATGCGTAGGCGCTGATATCAATTTCGGCAGGAACTGACTCGGGGTAGGATTTTAGCCAAGGTTTTTCCATGATGCATCCTCGAAGTGTGGGCGATGAAGGACAGTGCTGTCCGATACGACGATTAGTCAAAAGCCATCGTCGCCACCAAGGTCACAACGATAGTTCACTGTACAACGAATCAGGCAGCGCAACATTTCTTATGCTTTTTACCACTGCCGCACGCGCAAGCCTCATTACGCCCTTGTTTGACAGTATCGCGCCGAAATTGATCAACATCGGGTACTTCAGCATCCCGAAAGTACCATTGGCCATGATATTTCTCGAATACACCGCGTTCATGGTGGGCATGACGCCGACGCGCTGAATCTCTGTAACGCGCAATGAATTCAATACGCGCAGAGGTGTCTTCGGCAGTTCCACCGTCGACCTTGATGATTTCCAGGCCTAGCCATGTGGATTCGTTGGCCCATCGGCGCGTGGCTACTTCATCGACCTCAGCGCGAGTGGAGGGATGATGGGTCGCTAATATGAACTCCATGTTATCCCGTGTGTGTGCTGTGTAGCGCGCACGAATAAGCTCTTCTGCGCTTAAGGCGCGGCTATCGCCGTTGATAATGGGTTGGCAGCATTCGCTCAAATCGCGGCTGGAGCCGCAAGGACATTCATTCATAGGTGATGGGTATTTTTCAAGCTGTTTCAGATAGCGACATGGTAACGCACTCAACACGGTTCAATGCGTGCGATTCACTGCACATAGATACGATTGCCATCAATGTCGCGTGTGTAAGGGATCAGTACCTCTTTTAACTTCTGGCCGTGCAGGGTGACCGTGCCCGTATCTCGGAACTGGCCCTGGTCGGTAAATTCGAATTGATACGTGCGTTGCCAGCAAAATACCCCTTTGATATCGCGGGTAGGCTTTAATTGGGTCAGAGCTGTGGTCTGATCCAAAAGCTGAAGCTGACGTTGTTTGCACGCCTGTCGTGCAACAGCTGTGGCAAGCTCGTGGGCTTTTGAGCCTGTCCACCACCCAATAAACGCTAATACTGGCAGCGCAATAACAAGTAAGTCCAACAGCGCGTTTCCGGTCATTTCGTTCCAACTGTGTCGTTATGGTGGAGATGAGATCGAATGTTACTTTATTGACATGTACAGTTGCAGCCAATGTAAATCCCAGTCTTTGACACCAGGCTTGTGTATCTGGTTTATTTTTCTGTATGTGGAGCTATATGCTCGACTGCGCTGTTCTCACGCGCCGTCGTGTGGTCTATAGTGTCAACCCTACGACTCGGAATCAACCCTAGGGGTTCTACAAAAAATGAATAGCATCGACTTTCTGGACGAGCAAGCGCGCACTGAGCTTGAGGCAGCGGCGTTCCGGACATTGGTTGCACATCTGCAAGAACGCACGGACGTGCAGAACATCGACCTGATGAACTTGGCTGGATTTTGCCGAAACTGCCTGTCGAAATATTATGTGGCTGCAGCACTAGAACGTGACATCGACGTGCCCTACGAAGAGGCCAGGGAACATATCTACGGCGAGCCGTTTAGCCAATGGAAGCAAAAACACCAGACAGAAGCCACTGCTGAACAAAAAGCCGCCTTTAAAGAAACCCACGGCTAACTATTCGCGGCGAATGCCACTGCGCGCGTTAAGTAATAATGAACAAACCCGCACCGTGTTCGCAAGGTGACTGAATCATGGCTAAAATCGACACAAGCAAAGAACAGAAATTTCTTGGTGACTATCTATTAGTCGACCCGCAAATAAAGATGGTAATTGTTGGGTCTTTGGATAGCCGACTCGTTGAGTCTGCTGGAACCGCCAATGCTCCTGTCAAGCTGGCTGAACTGAGTGCGGCGGAACAATTTGCGAGGGAACTCCGTGGGGCTAGCTCCTCTGAGGTCATGCTGGTGTGGGTGATTGATACGCTCGGCACTGAGCTTGAGCAGCAATTGGGCAAGGCAATTCGAGCTTTTCCCTATCGGGTTGTGGTCGCTTGTCGCAGTGGTCAAAGTCAATCTGGCAATCTGGATACACTGTTTTTTTCTCTGGGATTTAAGAAATTAACCATGCTGGATGCTGGTGGGCTCGATACACAGCTTTGGTACGAATACCGTCTCAGCCAATACAAGGCTGCACCGGATTGGCTAAATGCCAGATTCTGGGCTAACCCTGAGAGGTTTGGTGATGATGAGGATCCTGACAGCGACTACGAAGATTTTGATGAATCTGACATGGAAGCCGATGATGAACCCTAGTAGCCGCTTTAGCTCGGCAAACCGGCTCTATGGCTGCTATCGTTGCGCCTCTAGATGCTTCGTCAGTTTGAGCTACAGGAATTAACAGGAGCGCTTGTGTGCCAGCTTACGAAGAGAAGCATGGCACATGGGTAAACAGGAGACTAAGTTGAGCAACACAAAGACCATTCAGATAACAGAACTTCAAGGGGATGGTATTGGCCCCGAATTGGCTGATTCGGTCAGAGCTGTGGCTGAAGCTCTACCCGTGGATGTCAATTTTATAGCTGTGGACTGGAGTCTGGACAATCGCGAGAAGCGTGGTGATGAGGTCATTGACGAGGCTGAGGCCTCGATGCGTCAGACAAAGCTGGCTGTCAAATACCCCACTGTTACTCGAGACAGTAGCCCGAATGCGCTGATCCGTCGACGCTGTGACTTCAGTGTCATTTATCGGCCTGCTATTTCCATAAAAGGCATACACAGTAATTTCAAGGAAGATGTCAATTTACACATCGTGCGAATTGCAACCGGCGGCACTTACGATGATCCTGGCCAGTTAATAGGTAAAGACGCTGCAGTCTCTTTGCGTATGGTTGAAAGACGTCCCTGCGAACAAGCCGCCAGATTTGCGTTCAAGCTGGCACGCCGCAAAGGCCTCGCCTATGGCAACGGCCACTATTCAATGACCAGTTCATCCAAGCACACTATTCAGCGAGTGACTGATGGATTATTCGAGTCGGTTGTCGCCGATATCCACCAACAGTTCGACGATGTCGAGCATCACGTGGAATTGTTTGACGCCTTGCTGGCTAAAATCATCATTAACCCATCGGCCTACGAGGTGGTTCTGGTGCTGAACGAATACGGCGATTTTTTGTCTGACATGGCGTCTGGGTTGGTGGGCAGTCTGGGTACGGGTGCCTCGGGAAATTACTCTTTTGACGACAACAACGAAGTCGACATCGCCATGTTTGATCCCGCTGGAGGCACTGCACCTGACATAGCCGGAAAAAATATCGCTAATCCGGCCGCAGCCTTGCTTGCATTTGGCATGTTGCTTGATCATGTTGATCGGTACGATCTGGGCCACGCCTTACGAATGAGTCTTCTGGGTTGTATCGAAACCGGGCAGAGTACTCGTGACTTGGGGGGTAAGCTCAATACCGATGAATTCACCCGTGCTGTCATTGACAGCATCCCTGCACATTTATAGCTAACATCATTCAAGCCTGCGAGTGGCAGGTAAGGTCAGGAAAGAACCAATGAGTGCATCATCAAAATCCGTGGATCATAAACAATCAATGCAAGAGCACTGGGATCTTTCCGTGCTTGCGGGGGGGAACTCGCCGTGGTTGGAGCAGCAGTACGAGCAGTATCTGAAAGATCCCAACTCGGTTGATGAATCATGGCGGGATTACTTTGGTAATCTCCCCATGGTTGATGAGAACACTCGCGAGGCGATGCATTCCGAAATTCGAACTAAATTTCAGCAAATTACTAAAGGATCGCAAAGGCCCAGCGCGGGTTCAACTGCTGCAGCGAGCTCAGGTTCAACTGCTGAGTTAAAGCAGATTTATGTCACGCAGCTCATCAACGCTTATCGTGTTCGTGGTCACCAGCTAGCCAAGACTGACCCTTTGGGCCAGCAAAGCGATGCCATGGTTCGCGAAGTCCGATTGCGTGAAAACGGACTCTCCGATGCTGATCTTGACACCGTTTTTCCAACCCCATCCCTGGAAGGCATTGATCAAGCGCCACTGCGCGACATCATCACGCATCTGGAGAAGTGTTATTGCAGCTCTATCGGTTATGAGTTCATGTACATCGATTACACGCCTCAAAAAGATTGGCTTCAGCAGCGCATAGAGAGCGTGGCGTCAGCACCTGCATTGAATGCTGAAACCCGTGAATGGATTCTACAACGTATCACTGCGGCCGAGAGCATGGAAAGACATCTTGGTTCACGCTACGTGGGTCAGAAGCGTTTCTCATTGGAAGGTGGTGAAAGCCTGATTGTAGTGATGAGCGAGCTGGTGCGTCGATCAGGTGCAGCCGGCGTAAAAGATATTGTTATCGGTATGGCCCATCGTGGCCGCCTCAATGTGCTGGTCAATATTCTGGGTAAAAATCCTGCCGATCTATTTTCTGAATTCGAAGGCAAGAAGTACAACGAGAGTTTGTCCTCGGGTGATGTGAAATACCATCAGGGATTCAGCTCCGATATCAAAACCGCGCACGGACACATGCATTTGTCATTGGCGTTTAACCCCTCACATCTGGAAATCGTATCGCCGGTAGTGGAAGGTTCTGTGCGCTCTCGACAAGATCGCTACGGTGACAAGGAAGGCGATAAGGTGCTGCCCATAGCGATTCACGGCGATGCAGCATTTGCTGGTCAAGGAGTTGTCATGGAAACATTCAACATGGCTGACTCGCGCGGGTTCTCCACCAAGGGTACCGTGCATATCATCGTCAACAACCAAATTGGTTTTACCACGAGTAATGTGGATGATGTGCGCTCCACGCTATATGCCACCGACGTGGCGAAAATGATCAACGCACCCATCTTCCATGTTAACGGTGACGATCCAGAAGCTGTGTACTTTGTTACTCAGCTGGCGTTGGATTTCCGTATGGCGTTTAAGAAAGATGTGGTCATCGATATGGTGTGCTACCGACGTCATGGGCATAACGAAACTGATGAACCTTCAGTGACTCAGCCCATGATGTACAAGCTGATTAAAGCATTGCCAACCACTCGATCGTTATACGCGAACGCGCTGAATGAATCCGGTGTTTTTGCAACCGCTGATGCTGACAGCATGGTGGAGAACTATCGAAAAGATCTTGATGATGGAAAAAATGTGGCTCCCGGTGTGATTGAAGGTTTAGCTGGGGCGCCCGAACTTGCTATTGATTGGTCGAAGTACGCCGCCACTGACTGGAAAATACCTTATTCCTCTAAGTTTGATCTTGCCACGTTGCAATCATTAGCCACACAGCTAACGACTCTACCGGATGGGTTAGCTTTGCATTCGCGCGTTAATAAAATTGTCCAAGATCGACGCAAAATGACAGCCGGTGCATTGCCGTTAGATTGGGGTTATGCCGAAACCATGGCGTATGCAACGCTTGTGCATGAGGGTTATTCAGTACGACTATCAGGACAAGATTGTGGCCGAGGCACATTTGCTCATCGTCATGCTGTACTCCACAACCAAGCGACTATGGGGGCCTATGTGCCATTGCGTGAGCTTGATGGTAAGGGTAACTTTTTGGTTATCGATTCTGTACTGTCAGAAGAGGCAGTACTCGGATTTGAATATGGTTATGCAACAGCTGATCCCAACACCTTGGTTATATGGGAAGGGCAATTTGGTGATTTTGCCAATGGTGCGCAAGTAGTCATCGACCAGTTCATCAGTTCAGGTGAAACTAAATGGGGACGCTTATGTGGGCTAACTATGTTGTTGCCACACGGCTATGAAGGGCAGGGTCCTGAGCATTCGTCAGCCCGACTTGAGCGCTTTTTGCAATTGTGTGCTGAAGACAACATGCAAGTGTTAGTGCCCAGTACGCCGGCACAGGCCTACCATATGCTACGCCGGCAGATGATTCGCCCCATGCGCCGCCCTATGATTGTTATGTCTCCTAAGAGCTTACTGCGGCACCGTCTTGCAACATCCACCTTAGAAGATCTTGCCGAGGGCACCTTCCTGCCAGTATTGGGTGAGCTCGACGATCTCAAACCTTCGAAGGTAGACAGGGTTGTACTGTGTAGTGGCAAGGTTTACTACGATTTGTTAGAGGCCAGACGTGGTGCAGAAATCGACAACGTGGCGTTGATCCGCCTCGAGCAGTTGTATCCGTTTCCTTACGATGCCATGACAGAGGTGATCAAAACCTACCCGAATGCCAAAACGGTTGTGTGGTGTCAGGAAGAGCCGCGTAATCAAGGTGCGTGGCGATCCAATCGACACCGCATTGAGCGAGTGTTACCTAAGAAGGTGAAAACACTAGAATTTGCCGGTAGAGCGCCTTCGGCATCTCCTGCTAGTGGTTACATGAGCCAACATCTGATTGAACAGAAGCGCCTGGTTGAAGAAGCCTTAGGTGTGATTCCCAACAAGCCGGCGCAATAAGTTTTACAATTGCGTATCAAACCCGACATTTTAAAAACTTAAATAAGAGACTCTCTAGATGACTTCTGAGATCAAAGTGCCAACACTGCCTGAATCAATTGCTGATGCATTGATCGTCACTTGGCACAAGCAGGAAGGCGATGCGGTAAGTCGAGACGAAGTCTTGGTTGACATCGAGACCGACAAGGTTGTCTTGGAAGTGCCAGCTGCCGAAGACGGAGTTCTCGGTAAAATTATAGAACCTGAGGGCACCACTGTTGCTGCCCACCAGGTTATCGGTTCTATCGAGAAGGCCTCCGCTGCTGCAAAACCTGCAGCTGCGGCGGCGGCTCCTGTGGCACCAGAGGCCGCTGCAGTTGATTCTGGTAGTGCTGGTGGTAGTGATAGTGCGGGGCAAACTAGTCCGTCAGTGCGTAAGCTGTTGGATCAACACGGTCTCACTGCTGCGCAAGTTAATGGCACAGGCAAAAACGGTCGGATCTCACAGGCTGATGTGAATGCACATATTGCTGGTGGTGCAAGTCCTGCGGTAGTACCTGCCGCTGCTGTGGCAACACCCGCTAAGGCGCCTGCAACCGTAGCTGCCGCCGCACCTGCTGTGCCACAAGGCGAGCGCCTTGAGGAGCGGGTTCCTATGACTCGCTTGCGCGCGCGCATTGCTGAGCGCTTATTAACAGCGACTCAGACGACTGCCATGCTCACCACCTTCAATGAGGTAGACATGAGTGCGTTCATCGCACTACGCAATCAGTATAAGGCGCAATTTGAAAAATCCCACGGTATCAAGCTTGGCTTCATGTCAATTTTTCTCAAAGCCGCTACTGAGGCGCTCAAGCGCTACCCAGACATCAACGCCTCGATAGATGGTGACGATGTGGTTTACCACGGATACTGCGATATCGGTGTCGCTGTGTCTTCAGAGCGTGGTCTTGTGGTGCCGGTGTTACGCAACACAGAATTCATGTCATTGGCAGATGTCGAAAAAACAATTGGTGTTTACGCCGAGAAGGCGCGAGACGGCAAGCTGTCTCTTGAAGAGATGACCGGCGGTACCTTCACAGTTTCTAACGGTGGTGTGTTTGGTTCATTGTTATCAACGCCTATTCTTAATCCACCGCAGAGTGCCATTCTGGGAATGCATGCAACACAGGATCGGCCAGTGGCTGTCGATGGTCAGGTGGTTATCCGGCCTATGATGTACATCGCTCTGAGCTATGATCACCGAATTGTTGATGGCAAGGGCGCGGTTGGATTCCTCAAGGCGATCAAGGAAATGGTTGAAGATCCAGCCAGAATCGTTCTTGATCTATAAGTCAGCGGTGCTCAGCGCAATGGCATTGAGTTGACACGCACAGACTAGTTGTTTTGCATAACCGCCCTATGGGCGGTTTTTGCGTTTTAGGCGTGAATTTATCAATCGCCCATGAACCCACAGATAAGCTGCCAGCGTAGACAAGAGAGCGCCAGGTTGTGGCCGTGTAATTGCTTCAACGAAAAACTAAGTGTGATGCGCGATATACTGTGTACCACAATATTCACAATCTAAACCCAAGGACTGATTATGGCCGAAGTCTATGACGTTATCGTAGTTGGTGGTGGCCCTGCCGGATATGTTGCTGCTATTAGAGCAGCCCAGTTGGGTTTGAAAACTGCCTGTGTTGAAAAGTGGATCAATAAAGAGGATAAACCCGCTCTGGGTGGTACTTGCCTGAATGTAGGATGCATACCTTCTAAGGCATTGCTTGAGAGTACTGAACTCTACGAAACCGCCCAACATAACTTCTCCGATCTAGGTATTAACGTGGGCGAAGTAACGCTTGATGTACCTAAAATGATTGGTCGTAAAGACAAAGTAGTGCAGGAGCTAACCGGTGGTATTGCCATGCTCTTCAAGCAGAATGGCATTGACTGGTTGCAAGGCAGTGGCAAGGTGTTAGCTGACAAGCAAATAGAGGTGACTAACCATAAAGGTAAAGTCAAAATCTACGACACTGACAACGTCATCATTGCCACAGGGTCTGTGCCGATTAACTTGTCTGCAACGCCTCTACAGGAAGATATCGTCGTTGATTCTGCAGGTGCCCTTAATTGGGAAGCCGTACCGAAGAGTGTGTGTGTTATTGGCGCTGGCGTTATCGGGCTTGAGCTGGGTAGTGTTTGGCGACGTATGGGCTCAGAAGTTGTGTTGCTGGAAGCTCAGGACACTTTTTTACCCATGGTTGATAAGGCCGTCGCCAAAGAGGCGCAAAAAACCTTTGCCAAGCAAGGCTTGGATATTCGGTTAAACACCCGGGTTATGGGTAGTAAGGTTGTGCGCAAGAAAGTCAAAGTGTCTTTTCAGGATGCTGATGGCGAACACGAACAAACCTTTGACAAGCTGATTGTGGCTGTTGGCCGACGTGCATTTACTGATGACGTCTGTGCGCCTGAAGCTAATGTGCAGCAGGATGAGCGCGGCTTATTTCATGTTAATGATCATTGCGAGACCAATGTGCCGGGCATTTACGCAATTGGCGATGTGGTTCGAGGCCCTATGCTTGCGCACAAAGGCTCTGAAGAGGGCGTTATGGTGGCAGAACTTATTGCGGGTAAAAACAGTTCGGTAAATTATGCTGTCATGCCTAATGTTATTTACACACATCCCGAGGTAGCTTGGGTGGGTAAAACCGAAGAAGAGCTGAAAAGTGAGGGTGTGGATTATCAGGTGGGTAGTTTTCCTTTTGCTGCTAGTGGTCGTGCAAAAGCTAAAGGCGACACAACGGGTATGGTGAAGGTTATCCGTGACAAAGGCGACGATCGCCTGTTGGGTGCTCATATTATTGGTCCCAGTGCCTCAGAATTACTCGCTCAATCGGTTCTTGCTATGGAATTTGATGCCACCATTGAAGATATAGCTCACACCATACATGCGCATCCCACGCTTTCTGAAGCTATGCATGAGGCCGCTCTGAGTGCTGACGGTCGTGCTATTCATATCGCCAATCGCAAACGCAAGTAAACATGTACTAGCTTTTAAGAACAGGGCGCTGTCTTGAAAATTCGTTCTATGAGTTTGCTGGTCCTGGCGGAAGTCTGCGCGATGTCATTGTGGTTTGTGACATCGGCTATTCTCGTAGACCTACGTCAGGAAATTACTCTTGGCACGGTGCAGGAGGCGCTGTTAATCGCTGGAGTGGCTGCAGGCTTCGTCGTAGGCGCACTGTTTGTTGCTATTTCAGGTATCGCTGATAGGTTTGATGCTCGACGCGTGTTTGCAAGCGCAGCTGTGCTTGCGGCTCTTGCTAACGGTGGTCTGTTGTTGGTAGAGCCTGGTGGCGTTGTAGCCATTGGTTTGCGTATTGTTACGGGGTTTGCTCTAGCCGGCGTTTATCCGGTAGGAATGAAAATCGCTGTGGGCTGGGGAGTTGCAGATCGTGGCTGGCTAGTGGGCTTACTGGTGGGTGGTTTAACACTAGGCTCCGCAGCCCCGCATTTGTTGGCCTTCATGGGCGGAAGCAACTGGCGTCTAACAACCGGAGTGGCCAGTATGCTCGCGTTGTTAGCGGCTATCATGATTCTCTTTACTCGGTTAGGCCCACATCATGTTGTGGGTGCCAAGTTGAATCCGCGTGCCATAACGGTGGCGTGGACCGATAAACGACTACGTCGAGCTTTTCTGGGTTATCTAGGGCACATGTGGGAGCTCTATGCTTTATGGGCGTGGATTGCGCCAGCAGCCGCTGCCTCCTACCTGCTTCAAGTAGATGCAGCAACCGCTACCCAGTGGTCAAAGCTGACAGCGTTTGTTGCCATCGGCATGGGCGCTGTGCTTTGCCCGTTCGCTGGTAAATTAGCTGATGCTGTTGGTAAGGCAGAATTGACTATCATTGTCATGTGTTTCAGCGGTGCGTCTGCGCTGTTGGCTGCTCTGGTTTTTGGTGGACCGGTGTGGCTGGTGTCTTTGGTATTCGTGCTTTGGGGGTTATCTGTGATTCCCGATTCAGCTCAATTTTCTGCCATGGTCGCTGACCTTTCACCACCAGAGATCAGCGGTAGTCTGATGTCCTTGCAAACTGCGTTAGGATTTTGTCTCACTATCTTTACTGTTCAATTAACACCACAGCTTGCAGCAGCTTTCGGTTGGCCTGTCTTGTTTTGTATTCTTGCCTTGGGTCCTTTAGTGGGTATTATCTCCATGGCAGGCCTCACTCGATCCAAACTTGACGCTGGTGCTTAGTTAAGCAAGCGTTCTATCTGATTCAAGTCAAGCTTGTCTCTTAATAGATACGCTTTAAGACTTGATGTCAGTCAATGAAAGGGTCGTTACCTGTGAGCTAAGAACGTATAAGATGAGACCTAATGAAATTGACGCTGTTTACTTATGTCTATGTCGCACCCTGTAAAAAACGCCCCGCCTACGGGCATTATCATTTGTGATCATGGCAGCAGGCGCGCGCAGTCGAACGACAATCTCAACGATCTTGCCATACGTTTTGCGTCACGCTTCAACGAGCAATGTCAGATAGTGGAGCCCGCACATATGGAGCTTGCAATGCCTGATATTGCCGGTGCTTATGCCAGTTGTGTAAAAAAAGGCGCAACACATATTGTCGTGTTGCCTTTATTTCTGGCGAAGGGTAAGCACTGGACGCGCGACATACCCAGTCTTACATCGCAAGCAGCTGCTAGATTTCCAGGGACCACGTACCAGATTGCTGAGCCGTTGGGGATTGATGATCTTTTGCTAGATCTGTTGAAAAAGCGTTTTGATGCAGGTGATCAGCCGCTCCTTGCCAGTGGAGATGCCGATCCAAGGCTTAGCGCAGTGCCACCCACGCAGAGGCGTGTTCAATGTAGCGCTTGCCCGTTTGAATTTGATCAGCAATCAGGTGCGATCAATATTAAGCCGGGTGGTGCTCTGGATGAGGTTGTTGGGTTGTCTGATTCTTGAAGGCGACAAAGACAGGCTCAATGGCGAAGGTGTTGAGTCTCAGTGTCTCGCTCGGTTTAGGGGCTTGTGCGCTGGTGAAAACTCCTGTGGCCTACGAACAGCCTGAAATTGTAGCGTCTGCGAGTACTTCACCTGCACCGTCGAACCAGGATGTGCCGATCGTTCCCATCGGTATCGATGCAGTGGGGTTTCCCGCTGAGGCGGTTCTAGCGGGCGAAGTAGACGATCAAACTGTAGAGTCCTCTGCCAACTCAACGCCGGGAGCGCTGACAAAGCGCGTACTCCTGGAGCGTAAGACAGCCTTTAATCCCTATGTGCTTACTGCGCATAAACACAATTTTTTTCTACCTGTCAGTTATACCTCGTCAGTGAATGAGGAGGCCTATCAGTTAAACGATGTGGCACTGCGTGAAGGGCTGCGATCGACAGAGGTGAAATTTCAGATAAGCCTTAAAACACGACTCAATGAGAACAATCTATTGTTTGCTAACGATGCGTTATCGGTAGGTATAACGCTTAAAGCTTGGTGGCAACTCTATTCTGAAGATTTGTCCAGTCCGTTTCGGGAGACGAACTATCAACCGGAAATATTTTATCTAGTTCCCTTGTTGTGGGGGCCATTGGGTGGGAAGACAGCGGTTGTGTTGGGATTGGAGCACGAATCCAATGGACAAGTGCAAGGGCTGTCAAGAAGTTGGAATAGAGTTTATACGCAGCTTATTTACGAGAAAGGAAATCTGGTGATGGGGATTCGTCCTTGGTATCGCCTACCAGAAGATGAGAAAGAAAACCCCGGAGATGCTGAAGGTGATGACAACCCCGATATTCTCGATTTTATGGGCCACGGTGAATTCACTGCCGCATGGAGAACGACCAATTACGAGTATTCTGCATTGGTGCGCGGCAATACAGCGACAGGTAATGGTGCCATAGAGCTGGGTATGACGTTTCCGTTGTTCGCCAAGTTTCGAGGTTTCGTTCAGTACTTCAATGGCTATGGTGAATCACTTATCGAGTACGACCACCGTCAGCATCGTATTGGCATAGGCGTAGCATTGACAAATATTTACTGAACTCAACTGACGTAATTGCACCCTTCGCCCACAGCGTTAATCGATAAGTGCAGGCGCATCGATTGCGGGTACGTCCCAGGCGGCCCCATTGTCGAGTGTGATAAAGCGAGTGTCATCAATAGAGTGTTCTTGCAACGCTTTGGCTAAAGCGATCACAGGCTCATCGTGTCCTTCATCGGTGAGTTGAAAAGTGCCGTGATGAATGCCAAGTGCGTATTGGCATTGCAGATCGTTAAATGCGCGCACGGCCTCCTCTGGGTTCATGTGTTGAGGCTTCATAAACCAGCGTGGCTCGTAAGCACCAATAGGAATGAAGGCACACCTGAACGGCCCAAGCTGAGCTGCAGCTTGCCGAAAGTGCTCCCCATCACCATAGCCGGTATCACCGGCAAAATAGACAGAGCCGGAATCAAAGTTAATAACAAACCCTCCCCATAGACATTTGTTTTCATCACCTAGGCTTCTTGATGTCCAATGCCTGGCAGGTACTAGGGTGACATCGATGCTTTCGTTAATTGAATGTGAATCCCACCAAGACAGCTCAATTGCGCTGTTAGCTGATACTTTGTTGATGAACTGGCCATTTTTTAAAGGCGCAAAGATCTGCGGTGCGTCGCGTTCACATAGTTGCTTTATAGAGCGTAGATCCATGTGGTCGTAATGCGTGTGACTAATCAAAATAGCGTCAATTTTTGGCAGAGACTCTAACGTTAAACCTGCAGCTCGCAAGCGCTTTGGACCAGCAAAGCGAGAAGGGCTAACTCGGAATGAAAAAACTGGATCAGTAATGATATTCAAGCCATCGCATTGGATTAAAACAGTGGCGTGGTTGATAAACGTTACCCGAAGCTCACCATCGCTTGCGCGCGACTGCACCTTTGCCGCCGGAGGGTTCGTTAGGTCCCGCGGCCACCGTGTTTTTTTGCGTGTTGTTAGCCAGCGTAAAACATCCCATCTTGACCCTTGGTCAGCATTGTCAGGGTAGCTGAAGCGCTTGCCATCGAAATTTGGTTTTATCATGATTTATGAGAAGAGTGCGAGTGCCACTGGGTGTATCTGAATGCTCTGTTGGGCGCTATAGTATCAAGCTGTAGAATTCATTCCGTCCAAGGCTGAGACCATGCAAAGCAATCAGGCTACTATCTTTATTGTGTCCGCTCCATCAGGTGCAGGCAAGACCTCGCTGGTAAGACAAGCAATCGAGGAGTTGAAAGAGCTCACTGTCGCGGTGTCCCACACCACGCGTGCACAGCGTCCGGGTGAGATAAATGGCGTGCATTATCACTTTGTGTCTCGAGAACAGTTCGAGCAAATGATCGATTCTGATCAGTTTCTTGAATACGCTGAAGTGTTTGGCAATTTTTACGGCACGAGTATGGATTCGGTGAACACCTCGTTGGGCCGGGGTTTGGATGTGATTCTGGAAATCGATTGGCAAGGCGCAAAACAGGTAAGAAAAATGTTGTCGGAGGTTATATCGGTGTTCATTTTGCCTCCCTCGCGCCAGACGCTTATTGAGAGGCTACAGGGGCGAGGTCAGGATTCTGCCGATGTCATTGAACGTCGCACTGCCGAGGCCGTATTGGAAATGAAGCAGTATCACCGAGCCGACTACCTGATAATAAACGACAGCTTTGACGATGCCTTGGCAGAGCTCAAAGCGGTTATTTTGAGTCATCGGGTTCTCAAATCACGCCAGGCGCATCGTCATGCAGGCCTGATAACCAGCCTGACACACGAATAATTGGCCTATTGTTGTCAAAGTGTCAAAAGTGATTTTCCAAATATATCGGTTATTTCAAGCAATAAATACCAGTAAATTACATGTAAGTGGCATAGTTTGCGCGTAACGAGTGGTAATGTGCTAGCGGAGTGGAGCGCAAAGCGTTAAACTAAGCGGTTATCTTTATAAATAGGTTTGAATGTTCATGGCTCGAGTTACTGTTGAAGATAGTTTGTCGATGGTCAACAACCGGTTTGATCTGGTGTTGATCGCATCGAAACGTGCTCGTAACATTTCAATGGGTGCTGAGCCGCTTGTCCCAGAAGATGACGACAAGCCCACCGTTATTGCTCTGCGAGAAATCGCTGACGGCCTTATTGGCGAAGACATCCTGCAGGAATCTCCACCTCCTGCCCCCGTTGAACCCGTAATGTATGACAAAGACCTGCGAGCAGAATTCTGATTCTGTGAATAAGCGATCCCGCACCGAATCGGGATCGCAATCTGTGTCTGACAAGCGATCTGTTGAAAGAGCGCTTGTTGTCGATTCCAGTCAATCTCTTGCCAGTGCAGCAGATCTGACCGAATCCTCGTCGTCCCTTCTTGGCGACCCACCAATGCAGTGCGACAGTAACAGTGTCCCACCGCCACCTCTTGAGCAGCCAAAGTCCACCGTATCAGACGTGTTGCAGGCTTACTCGGCACTGCAGGACAAGCTCAGCAGCCGGTTTACCAGTGAACAACTAGCCGATGTGTCACGTGCCTTTGTGCTTGCCAGAGATGCCCATAGCACGCAAGTCAGGCAATCGGGTGACCCTTACATCACGCACCCCATAGCTGTTGCGGGCATTGTGTTCGACATGGGTCTTGACCACTCCAGTGTCATGGCTGCACTGATGCACGATGTGCTTGAAGACACCCCGGTTACGCGCGATACCCTTGTGCAAGCCTTTGGCGAAGAGGTTACACATATCGTTGACGGTGTCAGCAAGCTCAATCATATGGAGTACCGTTCAAAAGAGGAGGCACAGGCTGAGAGCTTTGTGAAAATGTTGCTGGCGATGGTCACAGACATTCGTGTTGTTGTGATTAAGTTGGGTGACCGCTTGCATAACATGCGTACCATTGGCGCTTGTAGCGCTGATAAGCAACGGCGAATAGGTAAAGAGACGCTTCAGGTTTACGCACCTATCGCCTCAAGGCTGGGCATGTATTTGATAAAAAGCGAGCTTGAGGTGCTGAGCTTTGCCGCTTGTTATCCCATGCGTAGTCGAGTGCTTGAGGCAACCGTTGCACGACTAACGCACCATAATCAGATTCTTGAACGAGTCATTGATCGGATTCAGGCAAGCCTGAGTGAAAAAGGTATCAATGCACGCGTGTACGGGCGTGAAAAACACCTGTACAGCTTGTACAAAAAAATGGAAAAAAAGCGCATCAGTGTGCAACGCGTGTTCGACATGCTAGCTTTGCGCATACTGGTGGACGATGCCAACGACTGTTACCGAGCACTGGGTATTATTCATCAGTTGTTTCCTCCCATTTTTTCGCGCTTCAAAGATTACATAGCTCTGCCGAAACAAAACGGCTATCAGTCTTTGCATACGGTGTTGCAGCATGGCGCTGAAAACACCCCGCTAGAGGTGCAGATTCGCACGCGCGATATGCATACCACCGCCGAGTCTGGGATAGCGGCACACTGGATTTACAAAAATGATTCCACTGGTGCAGACCAGTTATCAACACCGGTCTGGCTTGAGAAGCTGGTGGATGTTCAGCAATCAGCCACAGACTCAATGGAGTTTGTGGAGAGCGTCAAGATCGATCTTTTCCCAGAAGAGATCTACGTGTTCACTCCAAAGGGGCGCATTGTGCAGTTGCCGCGTAAGGCCACGCCGGTGGATTTCGCCTACGCTGTTCACTCTGAGGTTGGCGATCGATGTGTGTCAGCCAGAGTCGACATGCGTACTGTTTCGCTCAGCAGTCAGCTTGAGAATGGCCAGACTGTGGATATCATTACTGACACAAACATCGCCATTAGTCCTATGTGGCTGCACACGGTGGTTACAGCTAAAGCGAGAACAGCAATACGCCATTATTTACGGGCTATGGATCGAGGTGAGGCTGTAAGCTTCGGCAAGCGTCTGCTAAAGCGTGCGCTGGCGCGTCACGATATATTGCCTGAAGCCATAACCGAAAAAACGCACAACGCTTTGTTGGCCGAATGGCGTCTACTAGATAGCGATGCGCTGTACGCCGATATCGGTTTAGGTAATTATCTTCCCAGTCAGATAGCCCAACGATTGATCGATTTGCAAGAAGGCAATGAGGCCGCCTCGATCGCACTGCAACCCGTAAAAGAGGTCGCACCCATTGTGATTGATACGGCTAATAGCTCTGCCTTGTATATGGCCAGGTGCTGTCGCCCTATTCCTGATGACAATGTTCAAGGCTTTTTTACTCCGGGCAAGGGCGTAGCGGTGCATCGTGCAGGTTGTCGTAATATTCGCAAGTTTCGCCGACGGCCAAAGGAGTGGGTGGCTGTTGCTTGGGCGGCAGATATCGACGAGCAGTTTGAAGTTGTTCTGATTTGCCATCTGGTTCATCAACCAGGAGCGCTAGCGAGTGTCACCAGTACGATGTCATTAATGAACGTCAACATCGAGCAACTGGATTTTGAGAACCGTAGTACAGATGACATTAACATCACATTTGTACTCTCGGTTGAAAATCGAAAGCAACTAGCGCGTATCGTACGGCGATTGCGTAATCTGCCTGCGGTCAGAAGTGTAAAGCGCGGCTCGTAGACTGATGTAGGGTCTTGGGGGAGTTCAGGGCCTTCGGGCGTGGTGGTTTGTTCTCAGCGCAAGTGCATAATGGAATACCGGCCGGTTTATACTAGCGGCATCGTCAATTCCCTTATTCGAGAACATCATGTCGCGACAAACCTTCCACACTGACAACGCTCCTGCTGCCATTGGAGCCTATTCACAAGCTGTACGGGCTGGTGATACGGTCTATTTGTCTGGTTCAATTCCATTGGTGCCCAGCACTATGGAGTTAGTCAGCGATGATGTGCGTAAACAAGTGGTGCAGGTTTTCGATAATCTGGAAGCTGTTTGTCTTGCCGCTGGTGGTTCATTTGATCAAGTCGTCAAGCTCACTGTATTTCTGACCGATTTGACTGATTTTCCTATTGTGAATGAGGTTATGGAAGAGCGCTTTTCAAAGCCTTTTCCGGCTCGAGCTGCTATTGGTGTTGCGTCATTGCCGCGCAATGTCGCTGTTGAAGTAGAAGGCGTGATGTTTCTGGGTTAGTTCGACGCCCACCCAATGAGTCAAGCGCAGTCTCTACGATTGGCTTTGTTGTGAATAGTCATGACCGATAGCTTGGAAAGCATGAGTGTTGAAACACTCAAGGGTGTGGGTGCGGCGGTGTCTGCTCGGCTAGAAAAGCTTGGCATACACACGCTGCAAGATGTTTTGTTTCATCTGCCATTTCGGTATCAGGACAGAACTCGGCTTAGCCGTATTGGCGAGCTAAGACCCGGTGTTGAGGCTCTGGTGTGTGGTGAGGTCCTGCTGGCAGAGGTTGTTCTTCGGCAACGCCGCTCATTGCTTGTGCGGATTAACGATGGCACGGGGTCTATCACCTTGCGCTTCTTTCACTTCACGCAAGGGCAAGTGTCTCAATTTGCAAAGGGCAAATCAGTACAGTGTTTTGCCGAAGTGCGTAGAGGGGCGGGGATGCCTGAAATGGTGCACCCGGAATACAAAATACTGAGTGACGATACACCCACCAATGTATCGCTTAGCAACACACTCACGCCGTTTTATCACACCACTGAGGGTGTTCAACAGGGCACGCTCAGGAAGCTCACTGATCAGGCGCTTGCGTTATTGGATCAGCAATTGTTGCATGATCATATTCCCCATAATCATCTTAACGACAGGCAGCTACCGGATTTAGCCTCAGCGTTGCGTATTGTGCATCGGCCTCCGCCCGATGCTGATGTGTCGGCTCTAATGGACGGATTGCATCCTGCGCATCAGCGCTTAGCTCTCGAGGAGCTGGTTGCTCATCGACTGGGCTTGCGACTGCTTCGAGTGGAGGCTCAGACATATCAAGCGCCATTGGTTCGGCCGCCAGGAAAATTACTGGCAGATTTGCGATCGTCACTTAGTTTTGAGCTAACCCATGCGCAGCAACGTGTGCTGAAAGATGTGCTGGATGACATGGGCAATGCTGAACCTATGCTGCGATTGGTTCAGGGTGATGTGGGTTCTGGTAAAACCGTCGTAGCTGCATTGGCTGCCGCACAGGCCGTAGAGGCGGGGTATCAAGTAGCGATGATGGCACCGACTGAACTCCTGGCTGAGCAGCACATGCTGAATTTCACGCAGTGGTTTGAATCGTTGGGCATCAGGGTGGCTTGGTTAACGGGTAAGCTGCGAGTTGCGGCACGGCGGGCCAGTATTGAAGCAATTGCCACAGGTACGCATCAGGTCGTTGTGGGCACACACGCTCTTTTCCAGAAAGATGTGCAATTCTCCAACCTGGGGCTTGCCATTATTGATGAGCAACATCGTTTTGGCGTGCATCAGCGTATGGCACTGCGTAATAAGGGAGCTAATACTGCAAGCCTGCCACATCAATTGGTTATGACGGCAACGCCTATTCCACGCACTTTGGCTATGACCGCTTACGCTGATCTTGATGTGTCTGTCATCGATGAGTTACCGCCGGGTCGTAAGCCTGTCACAACAGTGGCTTTAGACAACGTGCGCCGCGACGAAATTGTTACCCGTGTAGGTGCAGCCATAGAGCAGGGGCGTCAGGTCTATTGGGTCTGTACTTTGATTGAAGAATCTGATTCTTTGCAGGCAGAAGCTGCTGAGGATACGCTGCAGATTTTGCGCGAGCAGTTGCCCCAGCACCGTATCGGCTTGATACATGGTCGACTCAAATCAAGCGAGAAAGAACAACTCATGCAGTCGTTCAAACAGCAAGAGATTGATTTGCTGGTAGCCACCACCGTCATTGAGGTGGGCGTTGATGTGCCCAATGCCTCGCTAATGATTATTGAAAATTCTGAAAGATTAGGGCTTTCGCAGTTGCATCAGTTGCGAGGCCGGGTAGGTCGAGGCAGCGCTCAAAGCAGTTGTATGTTGCTGTATCAGTCGCCTTTGTCTAGCAATGCTCGAGAGCGTTTAGGCATTATGCGCCAGACCAATGATGGTTTTCTGGTTGCACAAAAAGACCTTGAATTGCGAGGTGCAGGCGAGGTGTTGGGTACTCGCCAAACAGGCCTTGCAGAATTTCGTATTGCTCGCCTAGGTCGCGATGATGGCCTGCTCGATGATGTCACGCTTATCGCAGACGACTTACTTACCAACAGCCGTAACAGTGTTGATGCCCTCGTACGTCGCTGGATTGGAGAAGGCAAGCAAGAATATGGTGGTGTTTAACCGTAACTAGTGGGTGATAACGGTAACTTGGTAGCTCACACTATCCCTTGCGCTCTTTCTGGAATTGGGTTGGATAACTGGCCAGTAGCAGTTCCCATTCCCGTCGTTGTTCTGTTGTGCCCAGTTTTCGTGTGATGTGTGACCATTTTTGAGCACAGATATCCAGCGATTCTTTGGCGCTAAATTCGCCATTCATCGTAGCCAATATTTGTTGACGCAGTACATCAAGATAGCTAGTTTGCCCGCGTATGTATAAGTCAGGCACGCAATTTTCCAGACTCTGTTTTTGCGCGTTGAGATACGAAGCACCGTATACAGATTTCACGGTTTCATCTTCATGATGGCTTGCTCTGAAGGGGTCAAAAAATCCTTCCGCCTCGCGAATGGCTATCGTTGATACCGTAGGGGTTGTACAAAATAGTGCCAGTAAGTAGGCAAGTTCCTTTTGCGTCGAGCCCGAGCTTACGGTGTAATTCCAGCCCCAATTAAAATAGCCCATTGTGCTCGGAAGTCCGTTAATAGATGGCCCTGGCAGAGAGCTGGTGATAACGTTGTCGCGCATCTTGTCTTGTGTTTGCAAGAACTTTTGCGTTCCTCCCCATCCCATATTGCAAAAAGTATTGCCTTGCGCATAACTTTTCCAATTGTCGAATATACCGTTACTTGTTACGTCCGGACTGAGCGATTCTGTCGCTGTCATCATTTGGTTAAGTACATCAACACCTGCTGCGCTGTTAACATTAGGTTTCATGGAGTTGGTGAACGGCAAGCTACCGGTTGCGTGAAAACGTGCCCACCATTCCCATATAGGGTATTGAGGGTCTCTATACAGAGCGCCACCGTATTGTTGTTGATCGGGTCTGTGGAAGAACGCCATCATGCTATCAAGCTCTGCCCATGTGGTAGCAGGCTCTAGATTTTTACCGGTCAGTTCAAAATAGGCGGCTTGTTCTTTTGGATCGTCCAGCATCGCTTTGTTGTAAAACAACATGTAAACGTCGCCGTCAGTTTGGTAACCGTAAGTAGAGTCGTTAAATTTATCGCCTGTTTGATACAGGTAGTCATCGCGAAATCCTTCAGGTTCATGACGTATAGCGAACTCATCCAAATTGGCAATAGCGTTTGCTTGCACAAGATCGGCAAGGCCAAAAGAGGCGGGTAATGCCAGATCAACAGAGGTTTCTCCAGCGTTGCTGCGCAGTATCAGTTCCAGATTGACATCGTTGGTGGGCACCTCTTCAATGACACAGCTTATGCCACTGACTTTGGTGAAAAACGATGTGGCTGCTTGTATGTTGGCACGAGAGCCGTTGGGGATGAGTATCTGTAATGCTCGTCCATCTGAGATGTCTCGCGCTTTTTTCGCTAAAGTTTCATGCCAAGGTGTTAATGGTGAAGCGTATGGTACGGCCGTTGCGGGTATAACGCTTCCCGCAATCAGGGTTCTGATGAAATTACGTCTTGTTGATTTCATAACGCTTTGATTGGTTGAATACGATGAATGACACTAACATCGGAAAGGCTTTGTGTCGCTTACTGTTCACTGTACGACGTTATTAGTTTCGCACTATTCAAGCCATGTAATTTGAGACGTGAAAAGGATGAGTCAGTCGAACGGTCAACTAAGTACCACGTTATTTAGTTCATTTCTTTTTTGCTTGGTTGGTGTTGCCTGTGTCTTTCTTACCCTGGTCTCTGTTGTGTGGTTTTACAGCTCGACGATGCTTGAGCGCGAACAGGAGATGGCGTTTGATCTGTTGCCAGGGCTGGATGCGGCGCAGCAGCTAACCTCGGCCGCTGCTGACCTGCAGTCGCAAGGCTTATTGCTCAGTATTGCACAGGATACACAACAGCTTGATCTACGACGCGAGCAGTTGGATGACACAATGTTTCGGGTTAGGCAAGCTTCAGCTTTACTAGAACTTGATTCATCTGATGACCAATTCCAGCTTATTGATGAGATATCGTTAATGAGCACATCAATAATGGAAATTGAACAGTCAAAGTCTGCAGAATTACGGTTGCAGAACCTTATTGATATTAAAGAACAGTCTTTGCTGCAATTCCTACAACAGTTAGAGAAAACCCTGCAAGCAGGCATAGTGACTGTTGGAAATGAGTTGTTAGTGGTGAGTGATACCATGACAGGATTTAATTCATCGGTAGGCGCCTCGTCCAGCGTTGATGATATTGCCAAGCTTGCAGAGCAGGTGTTGGTATACGAAAAAAGTAATCTTGAATTGCAGGACTATCTTCTGATGATTCAGGATCTAGCATCACTTTCAGCTGTCGTTGAACGTGTTCCTTTGCTCACCAATGCAAAGCAAGTCACGCAAGCTGAGAAAAATAGAGACCTGTTATTTAGTGCATTGATAGCGCGTAGCATCTACCTCAGTGATAAGAGTACATCAGCGAATATGATTGCATCAATACGCGAGCTACGCGGGCGTCTTGGTCGGCAAGGTGGCCTCTTTGCGATGCAGAGCGAAGCGTTGCTTCGCAGCGAAACTCAAAAAGAATTAAATGAGTATTTGAGTACTCGTATAAGCAGTATCTTCGCTATCACTGATTCACTACGATCGGAATCTAGTGACAGTGTAAATAGACTAGCTGTAAACACATTGAATTCTGTGCGGCAATATCGTTTTAATTTACTGGGTATTAGTTTTGTGGCTTTGCTGATACTAGCAGCCGTTGGCTACTGGTTGCTTTATCGTCGAACAGTGCAACCGCTTGTAGCTATTTCACAGCGCATTTCAGATGTGGGTACCGAGCGCTTCCCAACACATCAACAGTCTTATTTTCTTAGTGAGCTGAACATTCTATCTACCGCTGTTGCTCAATTAGATACAGCTCAAAGGGGGCAGCAAGAGCAAGAACAAAAACTAAAGCAGGCTAACAAGAATTTGCTGCAGGCCAATAGTGAGCTGCATCAGTTTGCGCATGTGGCGTCACACGATTTACAGGAGCCCTTGCGTAAGTTGCAACAATTCAGTGATCTACTCGAAGAAGAATATTGTTCGGTGATTGACGGTGAGGGTCTTTATTATCTAACCTCCATACGCACAGCCTCTCGACGCATGAGCGATCTCATAAAGGCAACATTGGCCTATTCTCGATCAGGCAGCGCCAATCAGATGGTCGAGTTAGTCGATCTCAATAAAGTATTATGCGATGTCTGGGATGAGATGGAGCTTGCAGTGTCTGATGCGCAAGCTCATTTACATGTGGGCACTTTACCCACCATTACTGCCAACACCTTGGGCGTTTCACAGCTGTTCCGAAATCTATTGTCAAACGCTATAAAATACAACAGGCTTGGTTATCCCGCAGAAATTGTGGTAACAGCAAGCAACGTCCATGATCAGTCACCGGGGGTATTCAACATACGTGTTGAGGACAATGGCATAGGCATCGATGCGCAGTATCTGGAGCGAATATTCATACCGTTTGAACGATTACATAATGACGGCGTGGCAGGTACTGGGCTTGGTTTGGCCATCTGTAGGAAAGTCTGTGAAGCACATGGCTGGAAATTAATAGTGAGTTCAGAGCTGGGCAAGGGGACGAGTTTCGACATACGCCTACCTGCCAGCGTTATCGAGCAGTGGTAGGCAACTGCCATCCTGTATGCGATTCACACCATTGCCACAATGCTGATCGTTGCGCTGGTGTGTCAGCTTTGCGTGATTTATCGCTCATATCAATATCTCGCATTACTCTGTCGTGCCAGAACCCGCCACTGGTTTTAAGAGC
This sequence comes from Granulosicoccus sp., assembly GCA_023300375.1. Classification (GTDB taxonomy): domain Bacteria; phylum Pseudomonadota; class Gammaproteobacteria; order Granulosicoccales; family Granulosicoccaceae; genus Granulosicoccus. Next base: position 64,677 of record JALZWO010000014.1, read on the forward strand.
GCTAGGGTCCACGCTTAGCCATAGTAGGGAGTCTGCTCCTTCGTCAGGTGTGCGTAACAAGCCCAATGGCCCTAGCACTTTGGAAAAACCCGGCAATGCTTCTGTAATGCCTGGCGTTTTTACCCAACCGGGGTGCAGTGAATGAAAGACGATGTGTTGCGCCTGAACACGTTCGGCCCACATTTCATTGAGTACCACTTGAGCTCGCTTGGCTCGGGCGTATTGACTGGCTCCTTGATAGTTTTCGTCACGCATTTCGAGGCGATCAACGTGAAGTGCCTCTGTGTACATGCCACCAGAGCTCATCGTAATTACGCGAGCAGGCACTGCCGATCTATTGTCAATTTGCTCATTTGCTTGTTGCTGTGCGAGATCGATAGTGGATGAAGCTTTCAGGCAATCGAGCAACAAACCGGTTAGCAGAAAGGGTGAAGCCACCATAAGTTCCACTGATAAGTCAGTGCCGTTCTGAGCGCGTTGTCTTTTATTAAAAAGAGCGCCTGCGTTGTGCACTAATACATGGATCACTGGCCATTTTTCTGCTATTTCACAAGCCGCTGTGTGTACCTGATCATGATTACCTAGATCTGCAATCACGCTGTGGATATTGTTATTGCCTGATGTTTTCTTGAGTGCATTGACCTGTTGCTGAGCCTTATCAGGGTTGCGTGCGATAATGACAAGTGTTGCTCCAAGGGCTGCGTATCGGTGTGCCGCAGCCTTGCCGATTCCAGAGGTAGCGCCGGTTAACACCACGGTCTGGCCATGGAGACTGTAGCTGGACAACTCAGGCCACCCGTAGAGTCTCGAACGGATGCGTATTCCCAGACTACTGAAGCTGGGCACGATCGTTTTCTCTAGGAAGGCATCTATTTTGGCGTTGCTCATGACATTGCGCTCATTGAGTTATGTGTATGCTGTTGCTCGAGGAAGGCCGTCGTACAACGCATGTTGATGCTACGAGTGGTACTTGGCAGACGGATCTCATACGTCAGTTCGTGTGTTTTAACTGGGTTGTGTTTTCATTCAATGAGCTCTTGCAGTAATAACCCATTATGCGTCGAGCCCACCAATCGAGTTTTTTTACACACTTATACATTTTTTTCAGGATAAGCATGATGAGTAACGATCAGCCGGTTACCTACTTGAATCTGGATGAAATTCATCATCTGGCTCAGGTGGCTTTGGAGTCCAATGGTTTTTCTCAAGCACAAGCCAATAGCATTGCCATTAGCGTAACCGCTGCAGAGCGCGATGGTTGTCAGTCACATGGTTTGTTCCGTGTGTCCTTCTACATTAACGCATTACGAAATTCCATCGCCGATGCCAAAGCTGAGCCTGCACTACAAGTCAATGATTCGACTGTCATTCATGTTGATGGCAAGAATGGGTTTTGTCCCTTAGCTCTGGACATAGGCTTGCCAGCCTTGGTTAGCAAGGCACAAATGCACGGCACCGCGGCTCTGGCCATCCACAATGTCTACAATATCGCGGCGCTCTGGCCTGAGGTGGAATTACTAGCGCAACAAGGTTTGGTAGCTTTTGCCTTCACCACATCCAACGCCTATGTGACGCCAGCCGGTGGCATAAAACCGCTGTTTGGGACTAATCCTATGGCGTTTGGCTTTCCGCGTGAAGCCATGCCTCCACTCGTCTTCGATCAAGCATCCAGTGCCAGTGCGCGTGGAGAAATCCAGTTACATCAGCGTGATGGGCAACCAATACCCGATGGCTGGGCGATTGATAGAGAAGGACTGCCAACCAATGATCCCGATGCTGCGCTTGCAGGTGCACAACTTCCATTTGGCGGGCATAAAGGGGCATCTATCGCCCTAATGGTAGAGTTACTGGCAGGTGCGCTTATCGGTGAGAATTTCAGTGTTGATTCGAGCAGCCAGGATACTCACAGGGTGGGTGCGCCTTTTGGGGGAGAGTTGCTGTTGGCTATCGACCCTGAGAAATTCGGCTCAACCCAGTATTTGCAGCGTGCCGAATTCTTGTTTTCTCAGATGCTTGACATGCCTGGAACTCGCCTTCCTTCACAGCGGCGATATGAACAGCGAGAAAAAAGCGTCACTCAAGGTGTTGCAATGCCGGCAAGGCTACTGACTGAACTGGCGGAAATGACAAATAATTAGCTTGTGACGTTATCGACAGTTTGCTGATTTCTAGAACGATGGTTTTTGATCAGCATAGCTGGGGCTATCAGAGCACCGGAGATAGCACCATAGAGGTGGGCATCGACTAGTACGTAGCCACCAGCAACTGATTCGCTGCCCGGTAATGCGCCGCTAAATTGCTCCCAAGTTAGTTTGCCGACCACCAAGATTAATAACAAAGCAGCAGAGCGTGGATAAACGCGTAAATCGGCTAGGCTACCGGCGATGATCAGACCATGAAGTGCGCCAGAAAATCCGACATAGCCTTGAATTTCAGGGTTGAAGAACCAAATTCCTAAACCAACACCTAAACTACACAGCAGCAGTAGCGTGAGCCATTGCGTGTAACTGAAGTGTTTCCAGACTAAAGCGACGACTAAAGCCAAGCCAGCCATGTTCATCCACAGATGATTGGCACCCAGATGCACAAAGTTTCCGCTCAGTAATAACCACCACTGGCCGTTTGCAATCAAGCTTCTCTTGAACGCAAGCGTGTCAGCGAGGCCTGCGTATTGCAAGGCAATGCAGATAAAGGCCAGAGCGAATACCATTTGGTAGGCTGGCGAGGACCAGAAGTTATTGTTTTTGGGAATCATTTAGCGAGCTTTTGGTCGGAAGGGCAGTGTTATCGTGCTGCCAGAGATGTAGTGTAAACCCTAAAAAAACGGAGAGAGATCGACCTTATGGGCAACAAGAAAGTACAGCTGGATGTAGTGAAGCAGTATCGCAAACAAGACGGTTTTACCTTGATCGAAATCATGGTGGTTGTCGCCATCATAGCTATTCTCGGTGCCGCTGTAGTGCCGTTAATCATGGATCGCCCCAACGAAGCACGAGTGGTGCGAGCCAAAACCGATATCGGTAACTACTCGGCTGCGCTTGGATTGTACAGACTCGATAACTTCAACTATCCCTCTACTGAGCAAGGCCTCGAATCGTTGGTCGAAAGGCCCAGTGGCGATCCGGAGCCTGCAAATTGGAAATCAGGTGGTTATGTGCAAAAACTGAACAAGGATCCTTGGGGGCGCGATTACCTGTACATTAGCGAAGATGGGCGTTTCGAGATCATTTCGTTGGGCAATGATGGCGTTGAGGGCGGTGAAGATTTTGATGCCGATATCAGTTCGCTAGACGCTTCATAAACAGTAGCTTACGTATGTTTACGGGCAGGTTAAGGTGTGAGTAGACTAAACGCAATGCAGTCCAAACGCGATCAGGTTGAACCCTTCAATGTGTCGCCCGGAGTGCGTGCGTCCCTAGCGCGTGGATTCACCCTCATCGAGCTTCTGGTGACCGTGGCTATAGTGGCCATCATTCTCGGAGTTGTTGTTGTCAGTGTCGATTTCAAGAACGTCGGCAAGAGCATGAGCAACGAGGCGCGGCGCACCGGATTACTGATGCAGCTAGCATCAGATCAGGCTGTGTATTCGCGTCAACAATTTGGCATTCGATTTCACCCCGACTCCTACAGCTTCTATATTCTTACCACCGATGAAGAAGGTGAAGAGGAGTGGCAGATATACGAGGACGAGCAGCTTCGATTTAGAGAGCCGGAAGTGGGGCTGGATATGTTGGTCGATATATCGGGCTTGCCCATCGTGCTGGAAAATTTAATCGATGAGCTTACCGACGCTACTAAAGAGAACCCGATAAGGCCTCATATTATTTTCTTGTCTAACGGTGAAATCATTCCTGACTTTCGTATCTTAATGAGTGACACGGGGCAGGAATTTCAGTACGAGGTTGCCTCGGGTGATTTGTTCCCTGTCACCGTACAACTACTTTCAGGTTCATAACTATGCCAAAAGCTGCCAAGCACAGCACATTGCGGTGGCGCACCTCTCAGCCCCGCTCTATTGCAAGCCGCGTTCTGGTTTCCTACCCAAATCGTCCGCAGTCTGGCTTCACACTAATAGAAATTTTAGTGGCAACGACCATCATCGCGGTAGGTTGTGGCGCGCTGGTGGCTTCCGCCGCGGCCAGTACCTGGCGAGCAGATTATCTACGAGAACGCGAATTTGGTCGATGGGTAGCGAGTAATGCTTTAACAGAGTTACAGAGCGTTCCTGCATGGCCCGCGAACGGCACGACCAACAAGGAAGTGGACATGGGTAATACCACTTGGTACGTGCGCACCCGCACGCAAGCGGTGGGTGATCCTGATTTGCGCCGTGTTGACGTGGAAGTCAGGCTTGATAAAGATGCTGATAACTACACGTATACCGTTACCGGAATGGTAGGGAATCCAGCGATAAGGCAAGGCGTGTCCACCGATGAGAGCGGTCTTCAGTGATGTTTGGGCGACGCACAGGTGTCAACTCGGCTGCTAAATTAAGCTCTAGTGTGAGGCACAACGCAACACGCAGCACAGCGGCCGGATTTACGCTAATCGAGCTGCTGGTGGCGATGTTCATATTAGCCATCCTAGGCACCACCGCTTTTCAGATGCTCTTCCAGATTAATGCTGTTCGCGATGGTATAGATAACCAATCAACGCGTTTGGGCGAACTTCAGCGAACGTTTTTCTGGATGGCAGAAGATGTGACTCAAATTGCTGACAGACCAGTACGCTCTGCATTTGATTCGCAGCTTGCGCCTCTGCAGGTCAACATAGAAGGTCAGAACCTACTGGAGCTTACGCGTGCTGGTTGGGCTAATCCGGCAGCCGACGTGTCACCGGTGCGTTCCAATTTGCAACGTGTTGCCTACTCGCTGGAGGACGATAAATTGATTCGACAATACTGGTATCACCTCGACACGGTTAACGAGGAGCCTGCTCGCCGTCGACAATTACTCAGTGGTGTAGAAGACATTAACTTACGGTTTCTTGATACCGATGGCGAGTGGAACGAGACATGGCCGCCACCTGATGAAACAGAGCCTGGCATCCCGGCTGCTATCGAATTTGACCTAGAGCTGCAGGACTACGGGCGTGTTGTGCGCCTGTTTGCATTGCCAGGATGAAGTCTTCTGGTAGAAGGTTACAAAGCGCCCTGCCGGCTATGCAGCAACCAGCGCGTCAGCGTGGTGTAGCCATTTTGACGGCTGTACTCGTCTTGGCTTTGGGCACCATTACCGTGGTGTCAATAACGAGTTCACAGCAGCTAGATTTGCAGCGAGAACGTAACGAGGGGCTGATGCAGCAGGCTCGCTCATTAGGGATCAGCGGTGAGCGGTTTGCAGCTGCACTGTTGTATCGTGATTTTCAAGAAGAACTGCGCAGCAACAGTGATTCACTCGATGACGACTGGGCACAAACCATACCGCCGGTACCCATCGACAATGCCTCTATCAAAGGTTGTGTGATCGACATGCAAGGTCGGTTCAATCTGAATAACCTGGTTAATCCTGAGGGTGCTGTTGTGCCTGAATACAGGGAACAGTTTGTGCGTCTACTGCAAGAACTCAATATTGATCCGATAAAAGTGGATGCGGTTGTTGACTGGCTGGATAGCGACATCAACTTCACTGACCCCAATGGTGCAGAAGACGAGTTCTATACCTCCTTGGAAGTGGGGTACCGGACAGCCAATTCGCCCATTATCAGTGTCAGCGAGATGCAGCTGATCAAAGGTTTTAGTAGTGCAGTCGAGGAAGAATTCGAAGATTACGAACTGTTGCTTCCCCATATATCTGCATTACCGACCATATCAGGGCCTACGTCTGTGAATGTCAACACGGCTACTCCCGAAGTGTTGGCGTCCCTGTCCGAGGAAGTAAAACCCATCGCCTCATCGTTGTCTCGTTGGGATACTGGCGCCTATGAGGATTACCCTGAGTGTGAGGATATTTTTGATTTAGATGCTGATGACGCCCCTGAAACATTAGAGGGAAATGCACGAGACGTTACCCCTTACGAGAGTGCGGATGCATTTACGGCAGAAGTGCCTTTGTCTTCAGAGGAGGCAATTGTTGCCGATGTCGCCTATGATGTGAGATCAAATTATTTTCAGGTTCGTATTGATGTGGAGGCTGAAGGCATCACGTTATCTCAATTTACATTGCTTGAGCGTGATGGTGCAGGCCAAACTCGAGTGCTCTTTCGCTCCCGCGACACGCTGTAATGGATTAGGTAGTAACCTTTATCAATCTCGGCTTTGTTTGTGCAGTATCCGAACAGTAAACATAAAGTAACACTAGGAAACATCGTGTCTAAACACGTCATTATTTATATGCCCCTGATTGGGGAAGACCATGTTCAGTGGGCAACCTCTGACGACAATGGTGCTCTGACCACGTCCGTGCGCGAAGGTAGCTTGCGCGAGGCAGCCGAGAGTGTCGATGGGCTTCGATGCACACTTATCTTGCCCGCAGACGATGTCTTGCTCGCACAAGCTAGTGTGCCCGGTGGTTCAGTAGCGCGCGCCCAACAAGCTGTGCCCTATGTCTTAGAAGAGCAAGTGGCAGATGATATTGATGACCTGCATTTTGCGTTAGGCACAAAGACGCGCGACGATGAATACCCTGTGGTGGTTATTGGTCTGGATGTTATGGAGCAAATTACCGAATTGTGTGCACAGGCGGGCTTACGTCCCTCAGAAATCATTCCTGAAACCCTTGCCTTGCCGGTATTAACCTCTGCAACGCCAGAGATGACTGTCTGGAGTGCGTTGCTTGACCATGGCCGAGCCGTTGTGCGCTCGGCTGACTTTACCGGTTTTGCCACCGACACCGAAATGGCCAGCATGATGATCGAAGGCGCCATGAGTGGGAATACCTCAGAAGCCCCTGTGTCTCTGGTGGCCTTCAGTACCGATGCTACCAACGAATTTAGTGTTCCGCCAGGTATGGATCTGGAGATCAGACAGGTGGATCATCGCCTAGCCTTGTACAGCAGTGGCGTGGCCTCCACACCACGTATCAATCTGATGCAAGGTGAGTTCAACATCAAGCGCAATTTCGATAACACCTTTAAGAGATGGCGGGCCACGGCAATACTGGCAACTTGTGTCTTAGTATTGCTGTTTGCGAGCAAATGGACGGAACTGAGTACACTAGAAAAGCAAGAAGAGGCGCTGGATTTACGTATCAGTGAGGCGTTTAAGCAAGCCTTGCCAGATGCCCGTATGCAACGACCCAGGCGTCAGATACAGTCGGCGCTTGCCAATATCGGAGCAGTCAATAACGATGGCTTTACGAGTCGTTTGGCGCAAATCGCTGGCAGTCTGTCAACGCAGCCACAAACAGTGCTACGCACCATTGGCTACCGAAGCGGCAGGTTCGACCTCGACTTGAACACCGATGATGTGCCTACCTTGGATGCGTTGAAGTCGGAGTTGAAAAAACGTGGCTCACTCGATATGTCAGTGCAGTCGGCAAACCGCGAAAATGATTCGGTACGTGGTCGTGTTCGTATTGAATAGCGAACAACCCGCAACCAACATTAACCTGATGTTTTTACATTCGAACGAGTCGAAAATACAACGATGAAAGACTGGTATCTACGTCAATCACCTCGCGATCGAATGATCGTTATTGCTGTTAGTGCATTAGTGTTAGTGGGCGCCGTGTTTGCGTTCATCTGGTACCCGATGAGTCAGAGCCGGGTACAGGCACAGCAAGCCATTACGGCGAAACAAGAAGATCTGCGTTTTATCGAGCAGGCCGCTGTGCAATTGCGAGGTGCATCGACTAGCAGCAGTTCACAACGCAAAACGTCTGACAAAGCGCCGTATCTCCTGATTGATCAGGTGATTCGCGAAGCCTCTATGGATCCACCTGAGCGTGTTGAGCCCAGTGGGGCCAATGGCGCGCGTGTGCAATTCAATGAAGTGGAGTTTGACAAACTGGTCGGTGTGCTCGCCGAATTGGAGCAATACGGCCTGTCGGTAACGACAATGACCATCAGTCGAAAAAATAAAGGCATTGTCAGTGCACGCTTCAACATGGAGCGCGGTTGATGCGCATTGTCTGGCTTTTGCTTCTTGGCATCGTCTCGTACTTGGTTGCCATGGTGGTGTTCTTTCCGGCAGAGCCCGTAGTTGATCGAATTCGTCCGCAATTGGGCACAGTGGCGTTAGAAAATGTATCGGGAAAACTCTATAAGGGCACTATAGGTACTGTTCGATCCACTGATGATTTGTTGCCATTGGAGTTCAACGATGTTGGCTGGACGCTGTCTCCAAAGACGTTGCTCAGTGGTGGCGCTGGTGTGTCATTTGATTTTAATGGCTACGGTGGTGAAGGTCAGGGGCTTGTCGCGCGGCGATGGAACGGTGATGTCAATGTCACAGACTTTACTTTCAACGCGTTGGCCAAAGAGCTGGAGGTCTTGCTTCCTGTGCCCATAGCGCGGTTCAATGGCGAGCTGTTGGGTGATATAGATCAAGTGCTATTGGTGGATAACTTACTCGCACGATTTGAAGGCACGATAAGTTGGAACAACGCACTACTCGAAGCCCCTATCCCCACCTCATTGGGTGAAGTCACTATCGAGATAACGCCCGATGATGAAAAATCACATACTTTGGCGCTCACCGCGGTGGGTGGTGACGTTGCTATGGATGGTTCAATGACACTGACACAAAGCGGTGATTTTTCAGCTGATGTTCTATTTACCCCTTCGCAAAACACGCCTGCTGCTGTACTGGCTGGTTTGCGACAATTAGGGCGAGCCGACGCCGAAGGGCGTGTACGGTTTGTCCGGCAAGGCAACGTGAACAGATTGTTCTAAAGGTTCACAGTTGAGCGGCGTACGAGAGTGCTCCCTGTGGCACTGTGGTATTTAACTTTACAAAATGCCAACAACTACTCAATTTGCAGCTACGCTTTAAGTGACAGCGTAGCAAATGCTAACCAAGTCTAGATCTCGTCGTTTTTGTTGCGCTTGTGTCAACGGTCTTGGTTTATTTGCTCAAGAATAAACTAAGCTCTGTCGATAATTCTGACACTCTTTGATGGTGCAAGAACCATGAGTTTCGATCCGCCTACAGCCCTACGACTTACCCATGAAGCGATATCGATAGCGCGTCATGCCGGTAAGCGCATTGTGGACGTGTATGGCGGTGAATACCAAGTAGACTTTAAAAGTGATGATTCGCCGGTCACTACCGCTGACCTAGCAGCTCACGAAGTCATTGTTGATAAGCTGAGCCGGTTGCAACCGTCGTTACCGGTGTTATCAGAAGAATCCGATGGAATCGCGTTCGAAGAACGGCTTTGCTGGCCTACCTACTGGCTTGTTGATCCGCTAGATGGCACGCGAGAATTTCTGCGTAGAAACGGAGAATTTTCAGTCAATATTGCTTTGGTGCACAACAATCAGCCAATTGCCGGTGTGGTGTTTGCGCCTGTGCTCGACGTGGCCTACTTTGCCACTCTAGGCTGCGGGTCGTTCAAGCAAACTGGAACATCAGAGCCTGAGCCCATTCATGTGCGTGTTGCGAATAATCCGGTAACGGTGGCAAAGAGTCGCAGTCCTGTTACTGGTCCCTGTATGCAGCATTTTCTCGATGATCTTGGTGAGCACGATGTTATCCCTATGGGGTCGGCACTCAAATCCTGCCTGGTTGCGGAGGGTGTAGCGGATGTCTATGCACGCTTAGGGCCCACAGGTGAATGGGACACAGCGGCGGCACAATGCATTGTTGAAGAGGCTGGAGGGTATATCCGTGATGTGCACAGTCGCCAACTCACTTACAATGAGCGCGAAACCTTGATCAATCCTGCCTTTTTGGTCTTTGGCGATGATCAAGTGGATTGGGTACAACACCTACCGCCTGAAGCGCTTTAGACTATCGTCGGTTCGAGCGACTTATAAAATAGATCTGTGAGTACAATTTTCAGCACCCCTGAACAGGCCGAAGCTGCCTTTTATGACGCCATTGAAAGCGCCGATATGGCTGCGCTCGATGCTGTTTGGTCGCGTGATGAAAATATTGTGTGTGTGCATCCGGGAGCCACACGCATAGAGGGACGTAGCGCAGTCATGGAAAGCTTTGAACACATGTTCTCTGAAGCGCCGGTGCTACAGTTTACTATCATTGATACGCTGTATACCGGCAACGAGGCGTTGGCGATACATCTGGTTAGAGAAGAGATTGCCTTGGATGGCGAGGTAGTGAGTATCATGGTGTCCACGAATATCTTCCAGATGGAGGACGGGGGTTGGCGTATGTTGCTTCACCATGCCTCTCCAGAGCCCGACACCGCCTTTGGTGATGATATAGATGATATGCATGGCTTCGACGACATTGGGTTTGATGAGCTGGATGACGACTGGGACGAACCGGCAAAACCGCCAGTACTGCATTAGAGCGATAGCCTGCGTGGTAGTTGAGTTGCCTCAGCCTCCTGTTTCTTGGTATGTCCTCGCCAACTCATCATGATGTATCTTGCGGTGTTTACTGGTGGCGCACTAGGATCCTTGTTGCGTGAGCTACTGATTGCACAAGACCTAGGTGTCTGGCCAATGAGTTCATCATGGGTGGTGAACGTTATTGCCTGTGCGGCTATTGGCTGGCTCTACGCCATCAGGCACAGGTTGCACGAACGTGTAATGCATCTTTGGGCTGTGGGGTTTTGTGGTGGGTTGTCTACGTTTTCCACATTTGCCGCAGATATTTCTGCTTACTTAAGCCGCGATGAACTCCCTACAGCCCTAGCCTCAGTGTCATTGGAGATTTTTGTGGGCCTACTGGCTGTTGTCATCGGTGAGCGCTGTGGGCATTTACTGTTTGGTAGGTCCAGCTGAAAAATGAGTGCTCTTTTTCTGCCTATAGTTTTTGCTGCTGGTGGTGGGCTGGGGGCCGTTGCAAGGCATCATTTGAGTCTGGTTGTCAGTCATCGGTTGCCTTTGTCTACGCTGCTTGTCAATGTGTTGGGTAGCTTTCTTTTGGGATTGATCCTTAGCTTGCTGGTCAGCAATGACTTAGCTCTAGCTGAACATTGGACACAATTGGCATTAGGGTTTTGTGGAGGTTTCACCACGTTTTCAAGCTTTGCCTATCAAACACTGACACTGCGTACTCAGTACACATGGCTGCATGCTGTCAGCAATGTGGTCATTAATATGGTCTTATGTCTTGGTGCGTTCTGGTTGGGTGGAGTTGCCGTGTTGTAGCGGTGTTTGCTGCACTAAATAAACAGCTACGCAACTCTTGGTCAACTGCGTAAGCTTCAACCGATCGTCTAGTGCTAGGTGAGCTAGTGGTGGCAGTCAGCTGTTAACTCGCCTGCAAATCGAAGTCGTAATCAATAATCAAGGGCGCGTGATCTGAAAAGAATTTGTCTCGGTAAATGCGTGTGCGCGTAACCTTTGGGGCTAGGTCATCACTCACAATCTGATAATCGATGCGCCAACCCACATTGTTTGCTCGTGCTTGACCACGCTGAGACCACCAACTGTATTCGTGCTCTTTTTGTGGCAGTTGACGAAAAGCATCAGCGTAACCGTGCAATTCGAATAGCTCGCTAAGCCACAGCTTTTCCTCAGGCAGAAAGCCTGAATTCTTCTTGTTACCCTTCCAATTGCGAATGTCGGCGTTCGTGTGTGCAATATTCCAGTCGCCACAGACAACTACTGGCTTATTGCGTGCTCTAAGTTTTTTCAAGTGCGGCAAAAAAACATCCATCATTCTGATTTTATACTGCTGACGCTCATCGCCACTACTGCCCGAGGGAAGGTACAAAGAGACTACGGTTACATTCGCAAACTGTGCCTCAAGATAACGTCCTTCCGAGTCGATCCAGTCAATACCAAGACCACGAACCAGTTTTGTCGGTTTTTGGCGAGAGTAAATAGCGGTGCCGCTATAGCCTTTTTTCTGGGCATCGTGATAAAAGCAGTGCATTTTTTTAGGATGAAAAACAGGGTCGCTCAGTTGCCATTCTTGAGCCTTGGTTTCCTGTACGCAGATAACATCAGCACGCTGACGATTGGCCCAGCTGAAGAAGCCCTTTGATGCTGCTGATCGCACACCATTGAGATTTGCGCTAATAATTTTCATCCCAAAGATTGTACACACTTACGTTACAGGCTCTATGAATGATGTGAGGAGCCTCTCAATTTCACAGGTGTGTGCTCACGATATCGTTTGTGTGGTCGTTATTTTTTGGAGCAAGCGATTTGAAGGGTATCTTGGCAGAAGGTAGTTGCCATGTTTTTGCCCATTTGGAGTTTATGATTTGGGAAGGTCTGCGCCATGTTAATCAAAGTGTTAACGCATAGCTTGAGAGAGGGGCAAAGGTTATGGCTTGCGTCGAGCCTGATCGCATTGCTACTCGCCTGTACGCCAGCGAGTGCCGATCCAGTATACAAATATACAGATCGCGGATTAATAACCTACCAGGATCGTGCACCAGACTCCAAACAAGATGATGGCCACAGTATTCTCAACAACCAAGGAGTGGTTCTAGAGGAAATACTCAGCCGAGACGAACGCCGTAATGCTCGAAAAATTCAACGGCAGAAGCAACTGCTTGCCATTCGAGATCGTGCATTGCTAGCAACTTTTACCGCTGAGGAAGATCTGATTCGTACACGAGACGATCGAATCGGCATGATCGATGGTTTTATTGCTCGGTTGGATGACAGAATCCGGATCTTGTCTGAGCGTTTAGCGGTGGTAGATAAGCGCATACAAATGCAAGAGAAGACCGTAGGTCCTGCCAAAGCGCAGGAGTCACTCTACATTGAGCAAAGAAGCGTGCAACGCAATATCGAAAATGCTTGGTCGCTAATTGATTCGAAGGCTGCGGAAAGAAACGAAGCTGCAACCAAGTTCGATGAAGATCTGATTCGTTATCGTGAACTCAAAACTTACAGACAGTAACTTTTATCGGTGCACTATTACTGCTTGTTTTGGTGGCGTCTGAGAATCAAAACGTAGAATGCATGCCGCCGATGCGGTGCTCAATGTAAAGTTGGTTAGACATTGCCTCGGCAGGCTTGTATCTTGTTGAGATCGCTATGCCATTAAATGTAACTAATTCATGAGCAGTGAACGCAAGATAACCGACTCGCAAGGAGTCGATAAGCATGCTGGTTTTGATCCTGTTCGCTTGAACCAAATTGCCCTTTGGTTAGATCGACAAGTCTCTAGTAACAGGCTTGTAGGGGCAAGTGTGTTAGTGGGACGCCACGGTTCGCAGCCTTACTTTCACGCCACCGGAATTGCCGGTTCGGTACCCGATAGTGCTCTTGCTCAGGTGTCGACGCGTGCGTTTGATCGCGATACTCTGGTGCGTCTTTACTCTATGACAAAGCCTGTAACCACTGTTGCTGCCATGATCCTCTTCGAGCAAGGTCACTTTCAGCTGGATGATCCTATCGCTCGCTATCTGCCAGCATTTGCTGATATGCGCGTGTGGACGGGGGAAGGTAGCGTGCAGAGCACCGATGAATTGCACCGCAATACCAACCCCGCCGAATCAGATATTACTGTGCGACAGCTGATGACGCATACCGCGGGACTGACCTACGGATTCATGAACGCTACGGCGGTTGATCAATACTATCGTGAGCAGGGATTGATCTTTCCGGGTGCCACGCAAACGCTAGCCTCACTGGTTGATCAGTTGGGTCAGGCTCCGTTGATATGCCAGCCGGGCACGCAATGGAATTACAGTGTAGCCACTGATGTGTTGGGTCGTTTAGTGGAAATTTGGTCTGGGCAGAGTCTTGCGGTGTATTTCGAGGAGGCGATTTTTAAACCCTTAGGCATGTCTCGCACCGGTTTTCATGTGCCTGATTCTGATGCCCACCATTTTGCGGATTTGTACGGCCCGGCAGAAGGCGGAGATTTGGGTGCTACTACTAAAAAATCTGCGACTGCTACTAGTGGTGTGCTAAAACCCCCCATCGCCTTAGATACACTTGCTGTTAGTACTTTTCTTGAGGCGCCAAACTTGTATTCTGGTGGTGGTGGTCTAGTCGGCTCCATAGACGACTTTGCTAATTTTTGTCAGTGTTTGCTCAATGGTGGAGAGTTTCAAGGTACACGTTTACTAGGGCGCAAAAGCGTTGAATTCATGCGTGCTAATCAATTGCCCAATAATCGCGACATGGCATCCATGGGGCAGGCTGTCTGGAGTGAAAGTAATTATGCAGGTGTTGGGTTTGGGCTCGGGTTTGCCGTGGTTTTGGATCCGGTTCAGGCTGGGCTACTGACCTCCGCTGGCGAGCATCACTGGGGTGGTGCTGCCAGTACCTTTTTCTGGATAGATCCTGAAGAGGACATGTACGTCATTTTGTTTACTCAACTGTACCCATCATCGAGTTATCCTTTACGCACAGAATTACGTACAGCAGTTAATCAGGCTTTAGCCGATTAACTGCCGTATCATACTTGCCAGTATTGATGCGTCAGACTGACGCATCATGTATCAAGGTGCCCATGCCCTGATCAGTGAATAACTCTAGCAGCAGGGCGTTTTCAACGCGTCCATCGATGATAACAACACTGCTTACATCGGCCGCGACTGCATCAAGTGCGCATTGCACTTTGGGTAGCATGCCTCCATGCAGTGTGCCGTTGCTAATGAGTGTGGCAATGTCCCCAGGGGTAAGCCCGGTGAGTAAATCACCCTGCTGATCAAGGATGCCAGGCGTGTTAGTTAACAACAGCAGACGTGAGGCTTTCAGGGCAATGGCAATGCTGCTGGCCACAAGGTCTGCATTGATGTTGTAGCTGGCGCCACTACTATCGGTGCCTATTGGAGCGATAACAGGAATGGTGTTGCATTGCTGCAGCTCGTGCAATATATCAACATTGACCCCGTCAACTTCACCCACATAGCCCAACGACACATCGGGTTTGCCAGGTAATTTCATGGGGCGTGCGGTTATCAAATTTGCGTCCTTGCCTGTAAGCCCTACGGCTTTGCCACCGCATTGATTCAGTAGGGATACCACACTTTTATTGACCGATCCGCCAAGTACCATCTCAACAATCTGCATGGTGTTTTCATCGGTCAGTCGCATGCCATCAATGAATTCACTGTCAATGGCCAAGCGTTTGAGCATGGTGCCTATTTGTGGCCCGCCGCCGTGTACCACGACTGGATTAATGCCCACCTGTTTCATCATGACCACGTTCTGAGCAAAAGAGCGCTGCAGGTGCTCATCAGTCATGGCGTTGCCGCCGTACTTGATGACAACGGTTTGCCCGCTATAGCGTTGCAAATACGGCAAAGCCTCGTTGAGAATATTGGCTGTTTGCCGAGCGTTGCTATTTGGTGTGTCAGTCATGACCTGAAAGTGTTAGCAGGTAGAGAAGAGTTTAACCGCCTGTCATTCCCGCGAAGGCGGGAACCCAGATGGTGTTACAGAGAGTTTAACCGTCTGTCATTCCCGCGAAGGCGGGAACCCAGATGGTGTTACAGAGAGTTTAACCGTCTGTCATTCCCGCGAAGGCGGGAACCCAGATGGTGTTACAAAGAGTTTAACCGTCTGTCATTCCCGCGAAGACGGGAATCCATGTATTTTCAAAGCATAGATCCCCATTTTTAAAGGCATGACGGACAACGTTAAATGCGATGAACAGATGAATGCAGTAACTAGAACGGTACCTTGATACTGCTGTCCACTGATTGCATGTTTTTGCGGAATTCGTTTTGAATACGTTCCATCGCCTCATCGGTATCCGCTTCGAAACGAATAACCAGAGAAGGTGTGGTGTTGGATGCACGAACCAATCCCCAGCCGTCGCTGTAATCTGCGCGAACGCCATCGATGGTGGTGAGTTCCGCACCATCAAATTTGCTTTCAGCGACAAACTTCTTGATGAAAGCGTGCTGCGCACCGTCTACATCGAGCACAATGTTCAGCTCGGGTGTGTTGATGCTATTGGGGATTTCACCGAATATTTCACTCGCCTTTCGGTCTGTTTTAGAGAGAATCTCTAGCAGGCGTGCAGCGGCATACAGCGCATCGTCAAACCCATACCAGCGTTCTTTGAAGAACATATGGCCACTCATCTCGCCGCCTAGCTGGGCACCGGTTTCCTTAATGCGAGCCTTGATGAATGAGTGTCCTGTCTTCCACATGTCGGGCACACCACCAGCCGCAGTGATAGCGGCTGGTAGAACTTTGGAGCACTTCACGTCATAGATGATGCGAGCACCAGGGTTTCTGGACAGCACATCTTGTGCAAACAAAACCATCTGACGATCAGGCCATATGACGTTGCCCTCGTCATCAACCACACCTACACGATCTCCGTCACCATCAAAAGCTAAGCCTACTTCATGGCCCTTGTCTTTAACGACAGCGATTAAATCGACGAGATTTTCAAGCTTTGCAGGATCTGGGTGATGGTTGGGGAATGTGCCATCGACATCGGTAAACAGTGAATCGCTCTTGCAGCCCAAGGCCTCAAACAGCTGAGGGGCTGCGGCACCTGCTACACCATTGCCGCAGTCGTAGGCAATGCTCATGGGGCGAGCCAGTTTCACGTCACCGACAATACGCTGCAAATAATTGTCGAGAATGTCTTGCTCTTCAAAAGTACCTGCAGAGGCACTAACCAGTTTGTCTTCTACAAGCCGTGTGTGGAGCGCTGTGATTCCGTCGCCGAACAGTGCGTCGCTGGCAAGCACCATTTTCAGGCCATTGTACTCAGGCGGGTTGTGAGAGCCTGTGACCATGATGCCCGTACCAGTATTCAGGTGGTATGTGGCGTAGTACAGCACCGGTGTAGGTACCATACCTATGCTAATAACATTAGTGCCTGTGCTCTGAATGCCTTTGCTGAGTGCGGCAATTAGATCGGGGCCTGATAAGCGGCCATCTCGTGCAACCACTACAGTGGGGATGCTGCGCTCTACGCATTCTGTGCCGAATGCACGGCCAATCTGCTCAACGGCATTGGGCGTGAGCTGATCGGTGACAACGCCGCGAATATCATAGGCGCGGAAGATATCAGGGGATATGTTCATGGGTATTAGGTTCCGAAGCGTGCGGGCTGAAGGTGACTACTGTAACGCAGGCTGCACACCATTACAGGCGTCGGAGTGCATTTAGCCTTTAACGGCCAAACCCTGCTCAGGTTTACTACTTCTTGCCTTGAATTTTACGCTTGGCCTGTAGAGCCAAATCCGCCTGCGCCTCGGTCACTACTATCAAAGCTGTCTACGCGATTGAAGCTGACCTGTGCCACCGGCACGATAACAAGCTGAGCAATGCGTGCGCCTACTTCTATGTCGAAGGCGTTGGTGCCACGGTTCCAGCAAGAGACAAATAATTGACCCTGATAGTCTGAGTCAATAAGCCCCACCAGATTACCCAATACGATGCCATGTTTATGGCCAAGCCCTGATCGGGGCAGTATGAGCCCAGCGAAGCCCGGGTTACTGATGTGGATACAAATGCCGGTGGGAATAAGGTGAGTTTGCCCGGGTTGTAGCGAGAGTGTGCTCTCGACGCAGGCGCGCAGATCGAGCCCTGCTGAGCCTTCACTTGCGTAGTGAGGCAGGGCAATAGTATCGCCAATGCGTGCATCAACGATGGTGTAGTCGACACTGTTCATGCGGGGTCGCTCGAGGAGGTAGTAGCTGCTGCGTTATTTGCGGCACTTGATAAGACGTTGGTGGCTAGCCGTTGTGCAACGAGCTCGAGAAGGGCATGAGCCACTACGGATTTGTTAGCCGAGGCGATGTGCGTGTGACCCTCATTGCCAGCCCAGTAAACATCCAGCGCATTGGTGTCGCTGCCAAATACAGGGTTATTGGCTTGTGCCACATGGTTGGCTGCAATCATGTCTAGTGATTTTCGCTCAAGTTTACCCAGTGCGTGTTCGCGCACATTGTTGGTTTCTGCCGCAAAGCCGACGCAGAAAGG
This sequence comes from Granulosicoccus sp., assembly GCA_023300375.1. Taxonomy (GTDB): domain Bacteria; phylum Pseudomonadota; class Gammaproteobacteria; order Granulosicoccales; family Granulosicoccaceae; genus Granulosicoccus. Next base: position 82,614 of record JALZWO010000014.1, read on the forward strand.
GCGATCTTCCATTTCTGATACAGATTTTAAAATGTCAGGATTCCTGATAAGCGTCAGTTGCATCTGCTCGTCGTTCTTCTTGATTTTCTTGTCTTCTATCTTCTCTAAGCGGTAGTCAGACACGGCAGCTACTGAGATGAACACATCGCTATCTTTGGCAGTCTTTAAAGCTGCGTTGTGCATTTGCTCAGCGGTGACTACATCAATACGCTTGATAGATTCACTGCAGCTCAAGGACACAGGGCCTGCAATCAGGGTCACTTTAGCGCCCAGATTAACGGCAGCTTCGGCAATGGCAAATCCCATTTTGCCAGAGCTTTTATTACTGATATAGCGCACAGGATCGATGGCTTCCTGAGTAGGGCCGGCGGTGATCAGTAGATGCTGGCTGTTCAATGGCTTGCCCATGGATTGTTCGCCATTTGCCGGAGCTTGCCCTGCGTTAACGCCTTGCAGCATGCCAATGAGTTGATCACGGATATCTTCAGGTTCGGGCAAACGGCCTGATCCGGTTTCGCCGCAAGCCTGTGCGCCCACTGCGGGTTCAATGAAGTTCACGCCTCGTGAGCGAAGCGTTTGACAATTATGCACAGTGGCTGCGTGTGCCCACATGAGCCGATTCATGGCAGGTGCCACGTACAACGGTGCATCGGTTGCCAGGCATAAGGTGCCCAGAAGATCATCAGCTAAGCCGTGCGCAAGCCTAGCTAGCGTGTTTGCACTGGCAGGTGCGATAAGTATGAGATCGGCCCAGCGAGCAAGCTCGATGTGTCCCATAGCAGCTTCGGCTTCGGCATCTAGCAAGCTGGTGTGTACCGGGTTGCCAGTGAGCGCTTGAAAGGTCATGGGCTGAATAAACGCCTGTGCACCTTGCGTCATGACGACCCGCACAGTCGCCCCGCTATCGATGAGCCGTCGGGCCAGGATGGCGCTCTTGTAAGCCGCAATGCCGCCAGTTACGCCCAGCAGAATGTTTTTGTTGTTGAGTTCAGACATTGGGTAATATTAACAGTTTGCTGGTGAGGACATTTAAGAGCGTTGAGGTTTTGCTTTGTATGAGAATGCACAGGGCATGAAAAACGTATCGCCCTCACGATGCGGCCCTAGCGGCCTGATCGACTTCACACTGTACAAATAGGCGGCGCATTGCATCACAGAATTAACATGTGGGTGATTTGCCAAGCCCGTGTGTATGACTAAAGTGGTTTACTTGAGTTCCCCCCATTGATCGCAAGGACGCTGATCATGAGTATTAAGAACTGGCCTCAGACCGAGCGCCCGCGAGAGAAACTATTGCGCTTTGGCGCAGCAGCGCTCAGTGATGCCGAGCTACTCGCCATATTCCTACAAACCGGTACGCCCGGAAAATCAGCGGTAGATATTGCGCGCAACACCATTGGGGCTTTTGGCTCGCTAGGCGCTGTGCTCAATGCAAGTCAGTCACAGTTTTGTGAAAGCCCAGGTTTAGGCAAGGCACGCTATGCCAGTTTGCAAGCTGCGTTGGAGGTTTCACGCAGGCATGTTTTTGAAACGGTGATGCAAGGCGATGTGCTGAGCTCGCCTGAGCATGTTCGTCATTATCTGTCGCTACATTTAACCGGCCTAGGGCATGAAGTATTTAGTGCATTGTTTTTAGATAATCGCCATCGGGTTATTGAGTATCGAGAATTGTTTACTGGCACTATTGACAGTGCTGCCGTTTATCCACGAGAGGTGGTTAAGCACTGTTTAACGTTGAATGCGGCGGCTGTTATTTTTGCGCACAACCATCCAAG
>JALZWO010000015.1 GCA_023300375.1 Granulosicoccus sp.
AGACAAAAATAGGGTCTGGCTCTAAGGCGATGTCTATGTGTTCTCGGATATGCCAGATATTGGCAGCCTCAGCTTTCGATTGTGCGATAGCGGCATCAATGATGTCGCCTTGCGCTAAACAGGTTTCCAATGCCGTTTGCAGTAAGTCGGTTTGTGTTGTGGAGTTGGCGCTGCGTGATTCTACAATAGCGTAAATGGGATAGTCTCTGGATAGTGGGGCGCGCGCAGTATCGTTTCGTGCTGGGTTCGTGTTGAGCTGATAAAAAGGATTCCAGATAACCTCAAAGGCATCCAAAGTACCGTTCAAGGCGTTGTCCAGATGTGCCAGGGTGTTGGTGACATTAGCAAAGCTTTCGAATCCCAACAACGCTGTACTTATTTGAGGTGTATCTGTGCGCAAGCGCAATACCACGCGGGTAATAATTCCTAGCGTACCTTCACTGCCAATGAATAGCTGTTTGAGATCATAGCCAGCATTGTTCTTCATCATACTGTTCATAGAGGAGATGATCGTGCCGTCAGACAGTACTGCTTCTAGTCCTAGCACTTGCTCTCTCATCATGCCGTAGCGAAGCACCGACAATCCTCCCGCATTGGTTGCGACATTTCCACCGATGGTGCAAGAACCACGAGCGCCAAGATCCAAGCCTATTTGTAGCCCAGCTTGAGCTGCATGTTCTTGAACAGCTTGTAACTTTGCACCTGCCTGCACGCGCATGTTTTTACCGACAGGATCGATAGCCTCAATGTGTTGTTGGCGCTCTAGGCTCAGGATGATGTCATTGCAGGTACTACGGTTTCCATCCACAAGGCCAGTAACACCGCCATGTGTGACCACAACCTGATTCGCTTGGTAACAGGCTTTGAGAACCTCGGAGGTCTCGATGGTGTTTGCCGGTCGCACTAGTGCTCGTGCTTGCAATGGGCTTGAATCCCAAAAATGGGTTGCGCGCTGGCTTACTTGTTGACTATCGAGTACATGAGCTGTCCCCACTATGTTACGGAGAGTGCTCAGCAGCTGATTGTGGGAGGCAGTATTGGCGATGTTCACGAGTGGCTGACTGTGTTGGAAGTAGGTTTGGCCTGATTTTCGAACTGCTCGAACGGTTTAAGGCACAGCTGTTGCAGTGATCATAACTGATTGGCTCATTAATGATGCCATGTATGGCTAGCAAGCAGAAGGGTAACGAGACACTATGGTGCTGCGATCTGATAGAACAATTATTGGTAAGTATTCCATTTCTGGCCGAGCCACTGAGCGCGGATTTCTGTCCTTGATGGGGATCTCTGCGGTTCTTTGTGCTTTGGTGATAAGTCTTGGTCACTTCGCCAACGCCAATGACGGACAAGATATGCTCTCCGACATGGATTGCATCGTTGAGCCAAGCAGACTGATTGAACTGGGTTCGGCGGTTCCGGGATTGTTAGCTGATAGCTACTACGACAAAGCAGATTTTGTTAGCGCTGGAACATTAATGGCGCGCTTGGAAAGTGATGTTGAACGTATGTCGTTGGTGATAGCTACTGAGGCAGCATCAAGCTCTACAGGCATTGCTCTGCGTGAACAAACTGCGCGATTTGGTGATCGCACGCGAATACGAAATGCCGAGCTTTTAAAAACTTCTAACATTTCCGAGCAAGTAATGGATCAGGTCAGTACTGAATCCGAAATTGCTAAACTGCAAGTCAAGCAGGAGCAAGAGGCAACCCGTTTGGCACTGCTGGAAGTTGAAAGAGCAAGGGCTGTGTTGGATCGACGCGAGATTCGGACACCCATCAGTGGCTCAGTGACACAACGATATCTTTCAGCGGGTGAATACGTTGACAGCGAGCCGGTTTACCAGGTGGCTCAGCTTGATCCTTTGCACGTTGAGGTCATTGTGCCTGTAGATTTTCTAGGAAGCCTTGAAGCTGGAGCCACAGCATCTGTGTTGTTAGATGTGCCTGGATTTCGAAGTAAGGCATTTCCCGCCGAAGTTAGGCGAATTGATTCAGTAGCTGATGCTGCCAGTGGCACCTACGGCGTGAGGCTGGTATTGCAGAACCCTGACTTGACGATTCCTAGTGGTGTGCGCTGCCGGGTAGATTTTTTTGCATCGTAACGGATGCTCATCTTTCTTAACCTTTAGTAGTCTCAAAGAGGCAGCCAACACTCGTTGGTTGCCTCTTTGCGCTAGGTAATGAGTTATTCGCTTACCTCGAGAAAAACCACGTCTGATGGTATTAAGTCTGTTCGAACCATTTCAGGCGCTACTAAGCCCGTGTCAAGATCAACGCGCATATAACCTGGCGCATCACTTTCTATACCAATCCAGAGGTGGTTGTCAGAGCCAATGGCCATAATGGTCATATTTAGGCCTTCAAGACCCACAACAGGTTCAGAGATCTCTGCTGTTGCCAGATCGATAGTACGTAGATTAGTAATAGGGTTGAAGTCATCGTCAAAAATAATTGTCATGACGTAAGCAAGCTCGTTGTTAACGACCACTGCACTGTTAAAAAAGTCATTGTTGTTGTCAGCATCCCCGTCGTCTACAAGTAGGCTTGACTCGAAGGTATTCGGGTCGATGACTTCCAATCCACCAGTAAACGGATCGCCAGGCGCTTGTGCGTTGTTAAACAGGTTCCCTCGGCCAACAACGTAAACCATGCCGGTCTCTTCATTGAACTGTAAGCCGGTTGGATTAGCTACCTCTAACTGAATACCATTGAATGGAATGCTTGCCTCACCCGTCTGTATTTCAAGGTTAGTGTCAGTATCAAAAACAGCCACAAAGCCTGGGTTCTCTGGCGCAAATGAGGCGTTCAAATTTTCCATTAAAACGAAGAGTTTATTGTCGACAATGAGCGCGTCAGTCATATCTGGAAACAGTAAGTCATCACCACTGCCGGTGTTGTAGTCAGCCAGACTTAGGCTACCTGTGATAAGTGACTCTGTGGTGTTTTCTTCAGGTGTTGGGTCGAGTATCAATAGGCTGTCAGTTGCACGACGCGTAAGGTAGGCAAGATCGTCATTAACAAACACTAAAGATTGTGGGTTGGTGGTTGAATCGCCTTCACTAAGTAGTGAGAGTTGATAACCAGCAATTGATGTATCGATAGGGCCGAACTGAGTTAAGTTATCGATACGAAAACGACCAATTTGGTAAATGTTGTTGCCGTCAGTGGCCAAGGTATGATCTGTTGACGTGGAAGGGTAGTCTCCGTTGATCGTATTGCCGTCAGTTAGGGATATACGCTGAATTCTGGCTGATGAATCTGCACCGAAGGGTGTTCGGTTAAACGAGAATGCAAAGCTAGTGACCGTATCATCTGTATCGCCAGTATCGCCAGTATCGCCTGTATCGCCTGTATCGCCAGTATCGCCAGTATTGCCAGTGTCGCCAGTATCGCCAGTATCGCCAGTATCGCCAGTATCGCCAGTATCGCCAGTATCACTAGTATCACTAGTGTCGCTAGTATCACTAGTGTCGCTAGTGTCGCTAGTGTCGCTAGTATCGCTAGTATCGCTAGTATCGCTAGTATCGCCCGATTCTTCATTGACGCCAGAGTCATCATTGCTTGCAACGAAGTCCCCATCGTCATCGTTGGAGCTACACGCGCTGACGCTGATTAACATCGCAGTCATGAGTAGAGGCAAGGCTTTTTTATAAGTAGTAACTTTCATGCTTCATTTTTTGTCGTGGTTGATGGTAAAAAATATGTTTAAAGGTCTATCGAGAGGCCTAGGTGAAAACTACGCCCTGGCTTGGGAAATCCATTAAAGTCTTCAAAGGTGTCGTCACCTAAATTCCGGATACTTGCATTGAGCTCCCACTGTGGTCTTTTTACATCTACACCAATTGTGTGTAACGAAGTGTCTGGTGCTTCAAGACCATTATTGGTGTCGTAAAATCGATCATACGAGCCCTGCCATTCATACCAATAGCCTATATTTTTGGGCTGGTACTTCACTCGTGTAAAAAACGCACGCCTCGCCTGACCGGGCAGCAATCTGTTTCTGATAGCCTCAAAGGAGCTGCGATTGCGAGGATCTTGTAGCGTTGCATTTCCCTCTAGTGACCAATAATCTGTCGCCTGCCA
>JALZWO010000016.1 GCA_023300375.1 Granulosicoccus sp.
GTGTAACTGGTGCTGCCCTTAACAGTCGTGTTGTAGCTGCCGTCTCTGTAGACGTTGTAGCCTTCAGCGCCTCCCGATGGAGCGCTCCAGCTTAGGGTTGCTGAAGAGCTGCTGTTCACCCTTGCGCTGAGATTGCCAGGCGATGCGGGTCTACCGCTGGCTGTGGAGACTGAAGAATCATTATCGTTCGGTGGTGGAGGGCTGCTGTCTACCGGTGTCTGGTTTGAACTACCGCCGGTTTGGACAGTAATACTGGATGACCTGGTTGAGAACTCATCGTTGCGAAACGCGACCACTGAAAGTTCATAACTGCGCGAGCTGGACAGGTTGTTGGCCGTGTAGTTATTGCGGCCCTTCACTGTTGAGTTGTAGCTACCGTCGATGTAGATGTTAAAGCCTTCTGCTCCACCGGACGGGGCGCTCCAGCTGAGTGTAGCCGATGCACTGTTGTTGACCTGTGCACTCAGATTGGTAGGCGCTGCAGGTCGGCCACTGGCGACAGGATCAGACGAGCTGGCAAGTGACGAAGTGTTTGATAGCGAGCCACTTGAGCCATTAGCGGTTGCAGAGACGGTAGGGCTTTTGGTTGAGTAGTTGCGTGCATCATCAAAAGCGACTATGTAGTACGTGTACGTAGTGCCAGAATTTACGTCGTTGTCTGTGTAGCTGGTTCCTGAAGACAGGGTAGTGGTGTAGCGGCCATTACGATAAACGTTGTAGCCGTCAACACCCACGTTGTCTGATGGCTCATTCCAAGAAATGGATATAGCGGAAGCCGTCTGTGAGTTGACACTGATGTTGCCTACAGCATCTGGGCGTTCACTATCTGCTAGCGCGGGTAGTGCAATTGCAACCAAGCCTGCGAGAAGAGTGGCGTTGATAACTCGCATAATGTTCTCTCGTCCGTATTTTATTGGCAAGCTGAAATCTAGATCGCAGCTTGGTTATGAGTTGATCCGATTGATCAGAGCCTAAGCATTGAACAACCAGTTGGTGCGTAAGTGACGGTAGGTGGCTTACAGATTCTTTCGCCGCTTACCGTCATAGATGTTTGGGCACGGAGCAAGCACGCAAAGAAGCCACAAGCTTCGAGCCAGCAGAATCCTACCGATGGGCCATTATAGGAAAGCAATGGTAGTAATACCTATTACAAGCCTGAAAGGACAGGGTGATTCAACACGTTTGTATCAGTGCGCAATCAAGAATAGGCGCGACTTGACGCCATTTTCTCGCCCTCACTGTCTGAGCATATTTCTTTTAAGCGGGCTTGTGGCTCTGGTTTGGCGCTATAAGGTCAGTGCATTCGCAAGATAATGCACTTACTGTTGTGAGTAGCCGATCATTTGCAAAAATGGATGGATTGACACAAACAGAACAAACGCGCAAAAACTTACGATGGCGATTGACTGTAAGGGATTCTGCAAAAGGCGTTGAATCAACGTCACTTCCTGCCCAAGTTGCTTCTGTTTTTCATACTCGTCGCGTTGAGCGATGGTTCGCTGCTGCTGGTATTGTTCGATGAGTACTCTGGCTTGCTCGACCTGCTGTTTGTTGTTCGACCAGATACCGGGCATTGAAATGCCCCAATTACCAGCGTTCGTCTCATACCAGTCAATATCGTTAGCATCGAGAAGTGATCGAATGGCTTCAGCTTCATCTTCAGGAACCTGACGAAGTTTGAAAAGTAATGCAGACATAAACAGGCCGTGTGAGTGAGCAGCCTCGATTATCCATGAAGCCTGTCTGAGTGGGTAGTGTGTTTGCCCTAATTTTGCAGCATTTAAGGTCTATTTGGCTGAGTTAGGTGGAATTTTATCGAGTAAGTCGGCGTAGTCACTGGTGAGTTTGTGTAGTAGATTTTCGTTAGCGTGTTTCACTGCTCCGTTGTGCACGATGTGCCACTTACTGACGAAGGTCGCGTGGGCCATCTGCCACTGCTCATGGGTTGGAATGTTGCTACGAAGTAACTTTGCCAATGACTGTAGGCGAAAGCGATCCATAACAGGATATCGTGCTGAAAGTTGATCATCGTGGCCACCCGTTTTCGTCAGTAGCATTTCATCAACAAAACAGACTGGCTCGCAGGCTGTGATTCTAAGCCATAGATCGTAATCCTCACAGGCTGGTAATGATTCATCAAATAAGCCGTGCTGCGTAAAAGCATCAGAGCGAATAATGGTTGCGGAGGGTGAAATTGCGCACAATGGCAAGCAGTGTTCAAAAATATCGCCTCCAATTTTTTTATGTTTATTTTTCGGATTGACACGCTTGCCGTTGCGAATCCAGATTTCATCACAGTGGCACAAGCGAAGTTCTGGAGAACGTTTTAGCGCGTTAACTTGTTGTTGAAGTTTGTTGGCATGCCAATAATCATCGCTATCCAGAAATGCTATCCAGTCACCCAGAGCTTGCTCGATACCTCGATTACGCGCGTAAGATACGCCATGGTTTTTTTGTGTAAGTACTTGAAGGTGAGCAGTTTGTGTTTTCAGCCAATCGCAAGTGCCATCTGTGGATCCATCATCAACAACAATAAGTTCGACATTGGAGTAAGTCTGTTGCAGTACAGATTTAACTGCGCGTTGCAAGGTGTGCAAGCGATTGTGGGTAGGTATAACAACAGAAAAAGAAGGCAAGGTTGCAGTGTTCACTGGTGACGATTTAAATCAATTAACGTTATTTACAGGGTTTGTTGCCTGTGCCGTGTGAGCAGATAAACCAATCACAAGTTGTGGTGTCATGCTTGTACTTCTTCAGCAAGAATTGCCAGCAATTGGCCTTTGTTAACATAACCACCCGGATGAGTTGCTAGTAAGCAGGCATCTCTGGATGAATGCACGAGTGTAGATTTTTCGTCCGTGTTGTCGATAGGTGTCAATAAGCCCATAGGTTGCTGGTGCCAGACATTTTCGCCCGGATGCACTCTAGGCTCGTATAGAGCATCTAATGCCGCGTACACATAATAAGAAGTATCACGAACCTCGAGCAATCGTGTTGATGCTAATTCAAGCTCTTGTTTGAGCATGCCTTTGTGGCGTAACACATTTAGACAACCACTGTAGGCAATAGACAAGCTGCGCACCGAATTGATCGTGCCACCGCCCAATTCGGTTTGAACATACTGTTTTTGCATCGCGTTTACCGTCGCTTGTATGCTGTTCTCTGTGCTGCTTGTGGGGAAACGCAGGCTGTTGGGTGCGCCGAACGCAATCATGCATTCTTCACTGGATTTTGCCAGGGCTTTGTCTGTGTTAAAACGGACAGCGACACTGGGAATGAACTGCAACTGGTTACCACTTGTGCGAAGATCAATAATGAGTTCGGCAGGTTTGATGAATCTGTTTGTTATTTCAAAGGCTAATCGTTCACTCGCAGAACCTGTCTCGGTGCCGGGGAATGCATAGTCAACATTTTGTTCGTCTAGGGGGTTGAATCGTTGGGCTGACTGTAATCCCTCGATATTGACTGCAGGTAGGAGGTAGACAGTGCCCTGTAGCGATTCGGCATCGAGTTCACGGGCTAGGCGGTGAAGTGTCAATGACCCCTCGTGCTCATCACCATGGACACCAGCCATGAACGTCACTGTAGGGCCTGGTTGGTGGCCGTTAATGACACAAACTGGAATGGTGTACTGAACAGGACCGTCATTTTGGGCAGGCAACGGTATCGACAAATGCCCATGGTGCTTGCCACGTTGTTCGGTGTCTATGTTGAGCTGCACGTGATCGCTGTCGCCTGGAATGTTGTTGATGGCGGCATCCGCAACATTCCCAGGTTTATTTTCAGGACTATCCAGATCAATGTCGGCTGTGTAGAGTTTTTTTGTGGGAAGCATAGCGATTGTTGTTGTAATTTGAGGCGTGCTGGCCGCGTTTAACCTTGACCCTTACTGTACTTGTTATCCTTAGCGGTGTCCCCTAAGTAAATGCAGCGATGGGCACTTCCCAATTATTGATCAGCGGTATCCTCGTGATTACCATGCTGTCCTTTGTCTGGGGTCGCTGGCGGTACGATCTTGTCGCGATGTCCGCGCTAATGGCTTGCGTGTTGGCTGGGCTGGTGGACGCCGAAAATGCATTTGCAGGCTTTGGACACCCAGCAGTTGTCACGGTTGCGGCTGTTTTGATCATCAGTAGCGCATTGAGAGATGCTGGAGTGGTTGACGAGGTAGCCAGCCGGATTAGCCATTTGACTACCACGCCTATCCTGCACATTGCCTCCCTGACGGCCGTGGTGACGGTAGCGTCTGCTTTTATGAATAATGTTGGCGCATTGGCTCTGTTGTTGCCTATCGCGATATCCACGGCGAAAGAACGCAAGCGCTCTCCCGGGCTCATTCTTATGCCGTTGGCATTCGGTAGTTTGTTGGGTGGCATGATGACCCTCATAGGCACGCCCCCCAACATTATCATTGCCAGTATTCGCGCAGACTATTCCGGTGAGGCGTTTGGTCTGTTTGATTTTGCGCCTGTGGGGCTGCCTATCGTCATTGTTGGGTTTGCATTTGTGACGTTGATCGGTTGGCGACTAGTGCCACGCGAACGTCTGGTGTACAAAGACGATGGGTCAGATTTAAACGCAGGGGTTTATCTCACTGAAGCGCTAGTGCCGGCAAGCTCGTCTTTGGTGAGCAAGTCGCTGGGTGATATCGATGGCTTAGATGAGGATAACGTCGAGGTTATAGGCGTGGCGGGTAAAAGACGCTTTGCACGCGCTGTGCGGGCCGACTATCTTGTTGCCGAGGAAGATATCCTGATTTTACGGGCTAACCCTGACGATCTAAAAGCATTTTTGAACAAGCATGGGCTTGAGTTACGCAGTACTGCATCCCCCACCTTTATACAGCCATCACCTGACAACGAGATTATGGCTGAAGGCGTGGTGCGCAATGATTCTCCGTTAGTGGGGAAAGGGGTTGAGTTTATTCGTCGCCAAACGGGTCGAACACTAGCGCTGGTGGGTTTAGCAAGGCAGGGGCGTCCAGTGACGCAACGACTCAGACAACAGGTTTTTCGTAAAGGCGATGTGTTATTGCTGCATGGTGATAATGATTCGGTCGATCAGCAATTTGGAATACTGGGTTTGTGGCCATTGATGAGGCGACCCATTAACCTGAATCGAACCCGTAAAATTGCATTGGCGAGCGGTATTTTTGGCATAGCAATACTGACTGGTATTGCCGGGCTTGTTAGTTTGCCAATTGCATTTGTGCTTGCCGTGGGTGCTTATGTTCTAACGGGGATTCTCACTGTAAGAAGAATATACGATGATATTGATTGGCCCGTTATTGTATTATTGGCTGCAATGATACCTGTTGGTAATGCATTGACCTCAACTGGAACAACCCAACTTGTGGCTGAGTCTTTAATTTCTGTCACTGAAGGTTTGTCTGTGTCGCTTATACTGGGTTTATTGTTGGTAGTGACTATGCTGCTATCTGATGTTATTAATAATGCAGCGACGGCACTAGTTATGGCGCCATTGAGTATTGCTATGGCAGAGGCGCTGCAAGTTAATGTTGATCCGTTTTTAATGGCGGTAGCAGTGGGTGCGTCTTGTGCGTTCTTGACGCCCATTGGCCACCAGTGCAATACTTTGGTGATGGGGCCAGGAGGTTACAAGTTCAGTGACTATTGGCGCGTAGGTTTGCCACTTGAAATTGTGATTGTTGTCATTAGTGTGCCAACGATACTCTGGGTGTGGCCGCTATAGTTTTTACGCTAGTGCCATGTTTTGTTGGTGGGTAGTTGCTTTGAACACAGTGGATTGGCAAGTCGTAGTATGGTTTTGGGGAACTGAGAATGGATATGATTGAGTGGAGTGATTTTGAAAAAATACGGCTCTGTGCTGGAACAATCACAGCAGTAGAGGATTTTCCTGAGGCTCGAAAGCCCGCGTGGAAGTTAACTATAAATTTTGGCGAGACGATTGGTACACGTCGTTCAAGTGCTCAAATCACTGATCTGTACAGTAAAGACAGTCTTGTTGGTCAGCAAGTTATGGCTGTGGTCAACTTCCCCAAGAAGCAGATTGGTCCGTTCATGTCTGAATGCCTTGTGACCGGAGTGGCGCGTGAGGACGGCGCCATTGTGTTGGTAGCGCCACTTGAGCCTGTCCCTGATGGTACTCGATTAGGTTAGGTAGGTATCTAATCGTTCGCTGCTTGTTCTTCCACTACATCGTCACAGACATAAAGATGCGGTGAGCTTGCTTGGGTGGTTCCTGTACTGCCAATAGTGCTCAGTAGTTGGGAGCCGTAGCAGGCTGCATTGTCCTCGGTCAACTGGGTAAACACTTCCAGAGTGCTGCTGTTGTCAATGGCGTTGATCAATGCGTATTCAAGCGGTTGACCTCCGTTGATTTGCGAGGCTAAGTCAACGATGGTGGTTTCTATTTTCCATGAATAGGTTTGATCGTCAATAATTTCGGTGAAATCGCCAGTGTTCGTAAAAAACTGCAAAGCTAGTTTGCCGGGCTGTTTGTCAAGCGGGGTGCTGGCGGTGGCCTTGACTGACTGTATGGTGAAAGGTGGCTGTGCTTCGCGTCCTTCTGTCGCCAAGCTCAGTATTCTTTGATCCAGAATCAGGCGTTGTGTCGGTGAGAGCAGATCTATACCGTCTCTGTCTGGCCATGCTGAGCAGTCGTAGTTCCAAGTTGATCTGTATTTTTCAACCATCTGATAGGCACGAGCCGAACAGAACAAACTATCGTTGTCAGCATGCCATTTAACCTCGCGTACACCCGTGTTCTCATGGGTAACGCTGACTTCGCATAAGTGATTTTCGCCTGGTATATCGACACGTATGTATCGGGTATCTCCCGGTACTTCGCATTGAAACTCTACTGCTGATGCATGTGGAGCCACGGCCAAGGTGGCGATGAACAGCGACGTTAAGCGAATAGCACTGCGCAACGTTACCTTGCTTGTGCCAATCGCTTTTACGTTAGGTACTTTGGGAACGGATACTGTTATTGCTTTCTTCATCGGTGCTCACGATCAAGCGGGTGATTAAGGTAATAGTACTATTTTTGGAGCCGCAGTTTGTGAATTGTGTATGTCATTGAAAGCGTTGGCTCCCTCGCTCAATGGTCTGGTTTCGACCCAGCCCAGATCCCCAAGAGCGCCCTCGGCTAGCATATCCAGTGCAGCTTGCAGATCGCTCATGTTGTACGTGTAATTCCCGATGAAAGTAATTTCTTGTAATGTTAATCGGCGAGTATCTAGTCCGGGTTCGTTATCTTGCAGGCCAATATGGGAGATAACACCGCCTGTTCTGGCTAAATCACTGGCAGCCCTGCGTGTGGCACCGCTGCCGACCGCATCGATGACCAATTCGAAGCCACCTGTAACCACAGGTGAATTAGCCGGTTGAGAAGCTAATGGGTCGTAAACATTCGCATTACACATGGATGCCAGGCTGCTACGTCGTAACTGGCTGGTTTCGGCAATGCTGATTTGCCGTGCGCCTTTGTGTTGAAGTATCAACGCTGCCAGAGCGCCTATCGCACCACCTCCGATGACCAAGGTTCGGCATTCTGATATGGGGCGACTAAGCACTTTTTCCGCCAGATGAATAGCGTGCAAGGAGACCGCAGTAGGCTCCATCAAGCTGGCATGTATAGAGGAAAGTGACTCGGGGATAGCAAACAGATTGGCATTGGGGGCGCTAATCACTTGCGCATACCCACCTGCGCGGCCAAGTCCTAACAGATCTCGCTTGGCACAAAGATTAGGCAGGCCTGCACGGCAATCTCGACAGAGTCCACACGTGATTAGCGGGTTGATCGCAACACGTTGTCCGTGTTGCTCACCACCTTCAACAACCCCTGCCAACTCGTGACCGAGGATCATGGGGGGAACGCGCCTGGCATCGTGGCCATGCCAAGCATGCATGTCAGAACCACAGATACCAGAGGCTTCGATATTGATTAGTGACTCACCAGGGGCTGCTACAGGCGTTGGCTCTTCACGAAAAGCCATCGCCTGCGTGCCTGTGTAAACAAGCGCCTTCATTGGGCGAGCGCCGCTGCTGCTTGCGCATCAAAGTAACCCGGTAACCACAGTGCAATCATTGGGAAGGTGATGATTAGAATCAGTCCAAGAAGCTGGATAACCATGAATTGCATCATGCCTAGGTAGATGTCTTTCAGATCCCACTCTGGTACCACACCCTTGAGAAAATAAGCGCTAAGTGCCACTGGTGGGGAAAGCCAAGCGGTTTGCAGATTCACAGCTACTAGTATGCCGAACCATATCAGCCGGTTTTGAGTGTCAGCCAAAATTCCTGTGAATTCCAAGCTCTCAACCAACGGTAGCAGGATAGGCACAATGATCAGAACAATAGGCACCCATTCCAAAGGCCAACCCAGCAAGAATATAAGCGCCATGATGATGAACAAAATCACGTACGGCGAATAATCTAGTGTCAGCAGAAATTCGGTCAGCATGGCGGGTGTGCCCAGCTTTGAAAATACGGCGCCAAAAAAGTTAGAAGCAGCCACTAGGAACAAGATCAGAACTGATATTTCCAGTGTCTTAATCAGAGCTTCATTGAATTTTTTGAATGTTAGCTTTCGGTAGGCAATGGTGAGCAAGAAGGATCCGAATGCACCCATTGCAGCGCCCTCTGTCGGCGTAGCGAGGCCAAGAAGAATACTACCTAAGGCCGAGCCAACCAGCACGGCAGGTGGTAAGAGGCCTAATGAGAATTCTCGAACGATGATCCACATGGACCCAGCTCGGTACTCTTCAGGAAGCGGTGGGCCTAATGAAGGGTTGAGAGCGCATCGGGTTAGTGCATAGCCTACATAGAGTATGGCCATCATCATGCCAGGAATAATGGCAGCAGCAAACAAGTCAGTAACCGGCACTTCTAGTATGGGGCCCATAACAACTAGCATGATACTCGGTGGTATCAGGATGCCTAAGGTACCGCCAGCGGTGATTGCACCGGCTGATAGCTGCACATCATAGCCGCTACGATTCATGGTTTTGGCCGCCATGATGCCTAAGATCGTGACTGAGGCTCCAACAATACCGGTGGCCGCAGCAAAGATGGTGGACACAAACAGCACAGCGATGAAAAGAGAGCCGCGGACGCGAGACAGCATGAGTTGGATCGCCGTGAATAGCCGCTCCATCAGGCCTGCTTGTTCCATCAAGATGCCCATGAATATAAACAGAGGCACAGCCGTTAGTGTTTGTTCCATCATGGCGCTGTTGAACTGCAGCATCTCGAGATAGAAAGTGAGTTGACCAAAGCCCCAGTAGCCAAAGACTGTGCCAAGGAAGATCAACGTAAACGAGATAGGAAAGCCAATAAATATGGCGAATAGCATCGCCCCAATCATGTATAGGCCAATAATTTCAGGGCTCATACTGGCCATCTCCCTTTAGTTACTGCATACCAGCATTTCAGGGATTCAGAAATACCCTGCATGAACAATAAAAATGCACCGATCGGTATTGCCGAGCGGATAGGTCCGAGCTGCGGCATCCAAGCTGTATCCATAGCGCGTTCTCCGCGTGACCAAGCATTCCAGGCGTATTCAGCGCCATACCAGAACAAGAAACCCATAGCGACAAAATAGAGCGTTATGTACAGAAACAAATCAACGATGCCCTGTGTTCGATCAGACCAGTTACGGTAGATAAAGTCGGCGCGAATATGCACACCTTTTGATAAGGCGTATCCGGCACCTAGCATGAACATGGAGCCGTACAGCATGCGGCTCACATCGTAGGCCCATAGCGTGGGTGCTGGTTGAAGTTGGCTTGGCGCTTCAGGGTTGGTGAAAATCCTGACCAGCTCTTCGTACCAGCCAGTAGGTGATATTCCATACTTGCGAGCGATGACTTCGTACACCATCGCCGCGCATAGTGGTACAAGAAACCAGCAGACAATAAGGCCTACGTAGTTGTTCATTGTGTCTATGAAGCTGATGACCTTGCGATGCCAGGGGGTCATGTCGTCTGGTAAATGCCCCGGATCTGCTGAACGACGTTCAGCGATCAGCTCATCGGCAATTTCCAGTTTTGAGGGGTCTATTTCTTCGGCCATTGATTTAGCACCTAGTGTGTCGGTGATGCGTTGGTAAAATATTCACGTTGTTAGAAATGGTGAAAATGCTTTAAGGGTTGCGCTGATTCTTTATCGTACAAAAAAAACAGGCTCTGAGCTGGAATGCCTCAGAGCCTGTTTAGCCAAAATGGGGTAACGCTATAACAGCCTTACCCACTTTTCATGCTTTCTTTGGCCTATTCCTTGGAATTGACGTACGCGTTGCCCAAAGCAGCGTTTGAAGTTTGCGCGCCAGCCCAGAAAGGTATTGCGATGTCAGCAAATTCTTTCATCGAATCCCATACTTCTGCGAAGAATTCGTTATCTGCAGCGTTCTTCTCAAGCGTTGCATTGGCAGCCGCCATGTACTCAGTGAAGTAGTCAGCTGGTGTGTCGTGCAACTGCACGCCTTCGTTATCTACCAGGTTCTTCAGAGCCTTGCCGTTTTCGTAGATACGGTAGCTCATAGACTTACTCAATGAGGCATCAGCAGCCACTTCCATGGCTTTTTGTTGTAGTGGTGTTAGCTTGTTCCAGACGTCACCGTTGAAATACACATCAGCGTTGACTACGACCTGGTGAAGACCCTGCAAGTAGTAGTGCTTTAGGACTTTTTGAAATCCAAACACGCTATCTGGCTTAGGGCAGCACCATTCGGCTGCATCGATAGTGCCTTTCTCTAGAGCTGGAAGAATATCTCCACCCCCCATGGCAACAGCAGCTACACCGATATCGTTATACGTTTGGCCAGGAATTCCGGGAGGTGCGCGAAAACGCAGCTTGCGAAAGTCGTCCATGCTGTTGATAGGCTCTTTGAACCAGCCTAGTGCTTCAGGGCCTACTGGCTGTAGCATCAGGCCTTTCACATTAACGCCCATTTCGTCCCAAAGACGGTCGTACAGTTCGCGACCACCGCCGTATTGAAACCAAGATAGAAAGGCGATGTTGTCAATGCCGACGCCTGCGCCTGCAACTGGCGAACCAAATAGCATAGCGGCTGGGTGCTTGCCTGACCAGTAGTGAGTCCATGCGAAACCGCCGTCAAGGAGGCCTTTGTCGACAGCGTCGAGAACGTCGGCGGCTGCGACTACAGAGTTGTTAGGCAGGACTTCGATGATGACTTCACCTTCGGTGAGTTCGCCAACGGTAGCGGCAAAATCTTTAAGCATGACAATCTCGTCTGCTTTGTCACCCAGTACTGACTGTATTTTGATGGTGGTGGCGGCTTGAGCCGAAAAGGTGGTGATGGCGGTTAGTGCCACCGAGGCACCAAGCGTCTTGAGCAGTTTGCTGCGCATGCAGATTCTCCAATTGGATGACTTGAGTGTTGTCTATGTCAGACAAGTGTCTGTACACCGCAACCTTTTTCACGTGCATGCACTTGAAGAGGGTTGCTCGTACCGAATGAAACGTTTCCGGTATTGAGACGTAGAGTCTCATTATCCGCGTTTCGTGTCAATTGGGAAAAGGTCTTCCGCCAGACCATACAATATCAGAGCATAAATCGAGGATTCGAAGACGGATTAAAGTTGGCGAGCGTGGGGAGAACATCGTTGACTTGGTTAGAATCTAGTCCAAGCCATTCAAGCAAGGAGGCTGCATATTGCGTTGCTGACAAGCTGGGCACGATACGCCCGTGATGTACTGAATTGGGGCCCTGTGTATCGAGCAAGGGTAACTCTCCATAAACCTTGCCGCCATCAACCGCACCGCCCATTGCCATGAGGTGATTACCCCATCCGTGATCGGTGCCATTGCCGTTGGAGAGTAACGAGCGACCAAAATCAGACGCTGTGAAAGTGGTAACGCTGTCAGCATGTCCTAGGGTGTCGAGCTTATCTTGAAAGTATTTCAAGCCTTGCGCAAGCTGTGCAAACAAATTTGGTTGTCGTGTTATTTGATCATCATGAACATCGAATCCGCCCATCCTTACATAGAATATTTGTCGCTGCATGCCCAAGGTGCCTTGGGCTTCAATGAGCCTAGCGACCATGGCAAGATTTTGAGCTAGCTCGTTATCTTCGGGAACATCATTAAACAAGCCTGCGCTTTGCTCCAAGGTAGCGCCCAGTTGACTAGTTGACATAATGGCCTGCTGTTGCAACTCCGAATAGGCTTGAGACATTACATGAGTGCGTTGTTGATTAAGCACGCGTTGGAATGCCTCTACTCTTGGCAATTCCCAGTTACTTTGATCATCCATTCCCTGATAGCGTAGAACACCATCTTTTGTAATGGTAAATGGACGACGAGATGTACCGGTTTGCCAGTAGTTGGACCCAGCTAAGGAAATTGAGGTGAGATAGTCTTTTTCTTGAAAGCTATCAAGGTACTGGGCTGCTTTTGCACCCCATCCGGTACTCGTTACTTTGCGTCCCTGTAGTTGTTGCCACTGAATGCTTTGATCGCTGTGAGAAAACAGTTGAGCTGGCAAGGGTACCGAGTTGTCGTTGTACTGTCCCACTGAGGTAGGTTGGATAAGGGTCCCCACATTGGCAATCATGGCTAGCCTGCCTTGGTCAAACAACGGCTGCAATGATGCAGCGTTTTCATGAAGGCCCAGTGTGCTGTTCCCGCCAAGATCTATTATTTGGTTGCTGCCTATTGCGAGATTACCTCGCGCCTCGGCGAACGCCTGTTGTCCAGATATATCAGCAGGTGGCATTAAGCTGAATCCATCACAACCACCGTCTAGATAGATGCAGACCAGAGCGCGATAACCACCGGACGCCACTTGAGTTGTTTCGGCACCATAGGCCAACGAACGCAAAGGATTTGCACCTAACGCAAGGCCGGCCCCAGCAATGGTTTGGCTGCCGAGCTTGAGGAAACGTCGTCGACTAAAAGAATTCATAATATTTTATGGGTGTCTAAGCTATGGGCGTAAAGCACGGTTACAGTTGTAGTGCCGCTTCAGGCGATGTCACTATCAGAAAAATAGCTTCGGTAACTCGAAGTGACTCAGCGCCTACATGAACTCGTGTGCTCATCAATTCCTTTACCTCGTCTTTCAACGCTATGCTCATGCGTCCACCGAGTAAGAGTAGATTAAGGTGCTCAATAAGCTCATCGGGGTTGGGTTCGAGCTGCATTTCTCTTTCGATATCGATGGTTATCGTTTGAGTGTTTGCAGTGTTGTAGTTGTGCGAATAGACAGACGCCGATAGGAGTTTACTTGTCATCTTGATGATGGACGACTCGTCAACAATCTGAAATTCAGGTGAAACAAGGCCTCGGTCGTTTATTTCACCAGGTAGGCTGAAGTCTGGGCGATAGAAATTGAATACAGTGGGTGAGCTTAGTAATGCTTGTTCAAGTTGGTCTTCGACCCAGCTGTAGTCAAAGCTAGATGGAATACTATCTGGAGCAAATGCTCGCCATAGTTGAGTCATGCGAATGAGTGGCTCTTTGAGTTTGCCAAATTCGTCAGCGTTGTCCAGATGCCCAAGGCGCGCTTCGCTATGCATCAGGATCGCTTTGACAGTGCTTGCAAGTGAACCTCGAACACCTTGTGAGTTGTTGTTGAACACGGCGGTGACATCACTGACATACTGTGCTGAGGGGTTGCTGGTTACCAGTCGTTGTATGAGTTGTTTGGATAGAAATGGCCCGACATTGGGATGATTGAAAATATTGTCTAGAGCAATGTCTAGATCCTGTCGAGCGCTGAGTCCTGCAGCAACTTTTTCGCCTTGTAGCAATATTTTCGCATCGGTATCGTGAAACTGTTCCCATGGCTCCATCGGGCTGATGTAGTCGCTGTTCTGAGGCCATATGAAATGGTCAGCATTGGCGAAATGCCAGCCTGTGAAAATGCGAGCGAAATTCTCGATAGTTGTTTGTGTATAGCTTGGAAGAGGTATGCCATCAGTGTCTATTACGGGTGTGCCGTCGTCGTTCAGTAACACCTGACCAATGCTGAATAGTTGAAGTGCCTCTCTTGCATAATTTTCATCAGGCTGAATATTTTCCTCAGCAGCGGGTTTACGATTACCCTTCATGCCAAGGTATTCCCCCATGATGGGACTCAGGGTGACGTCTTCGAGCAGGTTGCGGAAATTACCAAACGAGTGGCGCAGTAAAATGTCGTAGTAGTTTGCCAAGCCGAACTGCTCATCGCCCAAGCCGTCATCGGCCGACACCACCAATATCTGGCTTAGTGCAAAGGCCACCCGTTGCCGTAATTGATCATCGGCCGTAACCGCATTTCTCCACCAGACGTTGATGTATTCATTCCACTTCTCGCTATTGGATTGCGCAAGCCCATCACTCATGAATGTGGCTGGGAGCTGCATCTGCTGATCAATCCAAATGTTTGCGCCTTCGGTGCCAACAAACCCTATGTCGTTGAGTGTGGGGCCGAAGCTCGCTTGCTCTAGAAGGCGAAAAGCCTCTTGCGGAGCCATGGGGCCACCATCAACTGCATTAGCAACTTCAGATATTGGTAGCGCCGGTGCAATCGCGGGGGGCTGGGTACTAGAGGTAAAGCTCGTATCGCCAGGAGCGCACGCGCTAAGTAGCCATGTGCAGCCACCAATGATCAAGCAGGGGAGAAAATGTTTCATGCCAGTAATGTCGAAGAGTTACGACATGGGTAACGGCACGATTTTTGATTTACCCGAGCGGGTTATTCAGGGGCTGTGACAGGATTGTATAAGGGATCGTCAAACTGTGACGCGCTCAGAGTAATACTGGGGTTCAGGCGTCTTTTGAACGTTGTTTGAACGACAGATGGGCTATGGCCAGTGTTTCATCAGTTAGCGCAACGGTTGAATCTTCTATTCCAATGTCAGACAGATCCGCTGTATCGTCTAGTGTTGAGTCGAGTCTTCCTGCGTCAAACTCTTCTATGCTCGGCCTTGATCCTGAGACCGTTGAATTAGGCACTTTCCCAGAGGAGGGAATGGTAGCAACTACCGCGTCGTCATGCGAGTCTTGTGTATGCTTCTTTGTTGGAAACATAGCAACAGTCTCTTCGGCATACAAATCGCTGTCGAGCTCGTCGTCCAGAGTTGACTCGTGATTTGAATAGTCAGAATCAAAATAGTTTGATTTGCTGTCGCGCGGCGGTGTACTCGGCTTTGCTAATCCCGCGAATTCTCTGTCTTTTTGCTGAATTATGCGTTGTAGGCGCTCTTGTGTTTCCGTATGCCGGCGGTTGAGCTCTATCGACTCTGCACGGGCTTTCTGCAAGATAGCGTCGTTTTCCCTTACGGAGTCAGCCAAGACACTGTTTTTCGCACTTAACTTTTTTGCCTCTAGTCCCAGTACTTGCAATTGTTCTTCAAGCTGCGCTGAATCTCTGCGTGCTGACTCTTTTAATTCCGCATATTTTTTATTGCTAGACCGGGTGATGTGAGCCATTTTTCGCTTGTGCTTGGATCGTTGCATCATTAGTCCGATGAACAAGCCAAGCAGGCCTGCTGCGGCAATAGCTATCAGGATTTCTGTGTACAGTGAAGCTGCGCTTTGCAATTGAATGAATAGCTCATTGCTTTGCAGCTGAGTGATTAGCTCATTTAAATCCATTAGAATTTGAACTCAATACGGCGGTTGGTGGCGCGTCCGGTTGCTGTCTCGTTGCTTGCGAGTGGCTTGTCTTCACCGTATCCCTTGGCTCGAAGGGTAAGCATAGACACTCCTTGGCTAATAAGATAGGTGCGCACGACTACAGCTCTCTCCAGGCTAAGTGCAAGATTCGCTTCACTCTCACCCGTGGCGTCAGTATGGCCTTCGATGGATATTGTGGATCGGGGGAATGAAATAAGCACATCAGCAACTTGATTAAGCGTGTTGACGCTACTGGAGGTGAGTACGGCACTGCCCAATTCAAAAAGAATTTGTGTGGTTGGTAACTTGGACAAAGCCTGTTGTAATGCCTGAGTTGCCTCTGCTTCTAGCTCAAGTGTTGCTGACTGAAGGATTTCTGACTCAATTGTTTGTGATTCAGGGGTCTCAGACTCGAGGGTTGCAGATCCAACTGAGTCGTTTGATTGCGATGTTCTTACCTCAGAGCGTGCAGTGTCTAACACTGCTTCGATAAGCGCTTTGGGGCTCTCGTTCGTTGTTGCCTCCGGTTCGTCTGGGTTAGAAGGTTGAGCCTCTTCAATGGGTATTGCAAGCTCGGCCAGCTGGATGCCTGCTGTCTTAGTTTCTGTAATGAGTTTTTTGTCAGTCAAGATGTCAGATTCTGTTTCTTCTTTCGTGCTTGGCTCGACTGGCGATTCTAATTGATAAGACAACCCGGGAGATGGAGATATAGGGTCGATTGGTTTGCTTTGGGCTTCAGTTTCAGGAATCGCCAGCAATGTGGTGGGAAGATCGTCTGTCGTGATCAGAGTAGGTGTTGTGTCTGTTGCTGATTCGATCTCAGGGGCGTCATCTATCGTTTCTGTTGGTTGCTCATCTTTTGGCAAAACAGTGGAGTTAGCCGAATTGTCAATGCTATTGTTTGCTCTTGCAGAGGGCTCGACCGAGTCAGAGTGGGTCTCATCATCAACTGATTCGTTGCCGAAGGCGACATCTGTGCTGCTCGACGATGGGTCGACTGCCTGACGCTTGTCGACTAACTTGAGTGGTACGCGTGCCGGAGGGTCTTGCAAATTGTCTACAAGATCCGTCACCAGTGAGTCAAATTTGAAGGAGCCATCAGGCGTATCGGTGATTTGCTCAATAGTGGCAACACTTAAGTTGTCATTTACTGTGAATACCCCTTTGTGGAGGCCAAGGGCATTGATGATGGATATCTTGGTTTCGGCGTTTTGAACTTGTCCGGAGAGCGTTGCATTAAAACCCTGAATGTTAATGCTCAATGGCAAGTCGCTCATATTCGCGACCGTACGTACGATCGTGCGGCGTTGTTTCTTTTCAAATTCCGGCATTGCGTAAGTCACTGCGGCCCAAGCTATTGATGCCATACCGGCAATCCAGGCTAATGTCCAGACGATAACGGAGCCCGATTGGGTATTTGCGGCCTTTTGATGAATCACTGTGTAGTAGCTATTGCGGTGTGGTTATTTGAAAAAAGTCTCGAGCGCCAAAAACTGTGATGCTTTCGCGATTATACGCAACTGAACGGACGGTAACGCGTTGATTTTTTGTCACCTGACGTGGATATGTTTCATGGCCACTATTGGATGAGAGCCGCAAAGTCTGTACGATCGTAAATCTATTCCTTGCTAAGCTGGCGTCACATGGTCATGTTCGTTCGTATCGCGACTACTCTAACGTTGCTGCTTTCAGCAGCAAGTCTGCACGCTCAAGGTCTTGAGGATAGTGTGCTGGCGCAATGCAGCGCGCAAACTCAAGATCTGGATCAAGTGCATTCTTGCTTGGATAACTACCTTGATATTTCAGATGCCAATATTGAGGCCATCACGAATTCTCTGGAAGGCTCTCTATCAGGCGAGTCGCTATCGGGTTTGCTTCTCTCGCAGCAAGCGTTTGAGGAATATCGACGTGAGAATTGTCTTTGGTACCTGAAATTTTCCTCTCCTCTGGAGGAGGCTGAGCAGATTGCCAAGCAATGCCTTGTTGATATGTCGAATCAACGTCTAGTGGAGCTGCGCAGCCTATTGAACGCCGCTTCGCCTTCATTACAGGGGTTTTATGTCTTCGGCGCTGATCGAAATTCGTTCCAGCCTTGTGGTAGTGAGCAGCGCTACTGGGTTGAAGGTGATTCAGATGCTGTCGGTTCAATACAGCAAGCTTACCTGTCTATTGCAACGCAGGAGAGGCAGTTAATTTATGCATCGGTTGTAGGCAATATTGGTAATTCAGTACAAGTGCCATCAGGGCATAGTGGTGTGTTTGAATTGAGCCAGCTGATAAGTTTACGTCTTCCTACTGATTCGGATTGCCAACTACCCACCCCACAAACAGCCCCCAATATTGACAATAACGAGCTGTTGGCAGCGGTGCAATTGCCGGAATCTAGCGAAGATAGCAGCCCAGAAGGTGACGACCCTGAGCAGCAGTTAACCGCCTTTTTTGGGGAGTGGGTAGCTGATTGTATTGAGTTAACTGGGCAAAAATCATGCTCGTTGTACGTCGCTCTGACCCCGCCTGGAGCCAGTGATCAAGCCAGTCAGGACGCTGTATTTCCAAAATTGACGATAGACCGAACCTTGGGTCAGAGTACAACTCTGGCGCTATTTTTCCCCGAGCGTGAAATAGATTCGCCGTCGCTTATCCGTTGGAGTGTTGACGAAGAAGCGTTTGGCGATCTCTCTGGATCAGAAATCAGGGTAGATCAGCTTGGTGCGCAGCAATTGCTGGGTGAAAGTCTATTTTTAACTGAGCAGCTGATGCCAGCCCTGATTGACGGCTTGCGGTTAGAGGTTGATGTGCTTACTTCAGTGGACGAGGCTCAAGGTGAGCAATTCTTTGGCACGTTGGTGGGGCTGACAAAAGCACTGACATTCGCTGACGGCTTCATTAATGAGTAGTATCAGCACTGCTGAAAATATCGAGATCGACACAGTCCCTTCCGGTGCGCAAGCTTGGGTTTTTGCAGGTGGCGACTACAGTATCGATCTCTGGCCAAATGAGTGTGTTGATGATGGCGACATCATCGTTGGTGTGGATCGGGGTATCAAGCATTGTTTGGATACGGGGCTGGTGCCGCATATTCTTATGGGCGACTTTGACAGTGTGTCGCCTGAAGTATTGGCAGATGCCCGGTTGAAAAACAGCGTCACCAAAAGTTATCCAGCCCGTAAAAATAGCAGTGATCTCGAATTGGCGCTGCATTGGCTTACCGAACAATCAGTAGCTCGCGTGACCTTACTGGGTGTGTCGGGTGGTCGTAGTGATCATCACCTGTTTAACTGGCTGTTGCCGTTGCAGGCATGCTGGCCTTTTGAAATTTCGTTTATTGATGCCTTCGTTCGAGCCTATATCGTGACGCCCCACTACCCATTGATCGCACCTGTTCAGCACTTGCAGACTATTAGCCTTCTGCCCATGCCCAGCGCCAAAGGTGTTTGTACGCAAGGGCTTGACTACGCCCTCCAATATGCTGAAGTGGCCAGTGGCTGCACGTTGGGGCTGAGTAATGTGGCCGTCTCAAGCTCTATCGAGGTGTCGGTAGAAGAGGGGCAATTGTGGGTATTTGTTGTCAAATAAGAAGTTTTCTAGTCAATTAACAGGCTCCCTCTGGCGTATTCGCGATAGATTGTGGCAAATAGTGGTTTGTACGCCCAAAAAATAAAAACGTAGTGCGTACCAATGGCGACGATGTTTTGATCAATTCAAACACGGTGGTGAGTTAAATGGCAGTCATTCAGATTGATGTAAGAAGCGATACGGTGACCCGTCCGAATGAGGCGATGCGCAGTGCGATGGCTAATGCGCCGGTAGGTGACGATGTTTATGGAGACGATCCCACCGTAAATGCCTTGCAGGAGCAAGCTGCAGAGCTGCTAGGTCATGATGCGGCTTTATTTTTACCCACGGGGACCCAGTCAAATCTTGTGGCGCTGCTCACTCATTGCCAACGAGGCGATGAGTACATTGCAGGTGCTGATGCCCACACTTACAAATACGAAGGTGGAGGGGCTGCAGCCTTAGGGGGGATTCAGCCGCAAACCCTACCTTGGGACACTAATGGCGGTCTAGATCTTGATGAGGTCAAAAAACTGATAAAAGCGGACGACGTACATTTCGCTAAAACACGCCTGCTATGTCTGGAAAACACGCAACATGGTCGAGTTCAGAGCTTGCAAAGTATGCAGCAGGCGCAAGTTTTTGCTAAGGAGCATGGTTTGGGTTTGCATCTGGATGGTGCGCGGATGGCAAACGCTGCGGTAGCGCTTGGGGTTGAACTTAAGCAGTTGGGCCAGTGCTTCGACACAGTGTCCTTGTGTTTGTCAAAAGGCTTGGGAGCACCGGTGGGTTCTTTGCTGGCAGGTAGTTCAACGTTCATACAGGCTGCTAAGCGTTGGCGCAAGGTCACTGGTGGCGGTATGCGCCAAGCTGGCATTCTGGCAGCTGCAGGACAGCTTGCATTGACCGATGGACTAAACCGCCTAAAAGATGATCACGACAATGCTGCAAAACTTAGCGCGGCATTGGATAGCGTTAAAGGTGCAACAGTGCGCGCTGATTGGACACAAACCAATATGGTTTGGTTAGATCTTGACAACGATGTGGGTGAGCAGCTGGCGCAGTTTGCCAAAGCGCATAATGTGTTGTTGTCTGCTGGGGGTAAAAGTTGTCGTCTGGTTACTCACGCCGATGTGTCGAGTGAGGATGTTGAAAGGATAGCTTCTTTATTACATGATTTTTTCAACGCGCAAAAACACTAACTGCAAGCATTCATAGTGCGAATTCACATCGGGGACACCCGTACTATGAATTAACCGATTTAGCGGCTAAATGTACCGATGTGTTTTGCATGTTCAATACTTGAGCATTTAGCGCTCTGGCATCATCCACATCGTGCGTGATCATAATCACCAAAGGTTGAATGTCACTGATGACGGTATGCAACAACTCGATCATCTCTTTGCGCGTGGTTGCATCCAGAGCACTGAAGGGTTCGTCGAGCAACAGTATGGGTTTTCGTCGTAGCAGGCTTCGCGCTAGTGCTACGCGTTGTTGCTCTCCACCGGAGAGCTGTGGTGGTCTTTTCGAATCATAGCCATGTAGTCCGATGTGCTTGATAACAGTATCTACTCGGTCAATGTTGTCTTCTGAAAGACGTAGGTTGGGCGCAATGCCCAGTGCGATGTTTTGCCATACGCTTAAATGTTCAAACAAATTATTTTGTTGAAATAAAGTGGTCATTGGGCGTTGTGCAGGTTCTGTCTGTAACAGTGAATGATCCTGCCAACTGATTTCACCGCTGTCGGGAGATATAAAGCCACCGATGAGATTGAGTAATGTGCTTTTTCCTGAGCCGCTGCGGCCTATCAAGGCATAGGTGCAACTAGGCTTGAGGTTTATGTTAAATGTCCAATGCCGTTCGCCCAGTGAAAGATAGGCTTGATCAAGTTGCAGCATGTTTTTCCCCTTTGATCAGCCATTGTAAAAAGACAAAAAGAACAAGACATAACAGCAACAGTAGGCTTGCCGTTACTGCCGCTTCTTGTAATCGATGGCTGCCCATTCGTTGGTAAAGTAATAGCGGCAAAGTGGTTACCCTTTCAGAACCAAATAAGGCGATGGCACTGAGATCTCCTGCCGATAAAGTGGCGGATACAGCAAATGCTAAAGCCAATGGTGAGCGTAGCTGGGGCCAATCGATAAAGCGCCATCGTGATAGGCCATGAATTCCCAAGGAGCGTATCAGAGCGTCGTGCTTGCGAGCGGTTTGCACAACAGGATTTTCTAGAATCCGAATAACAAAGGGTAGGGCCATCAAGCTGTTGATGAGAATAACCAGCAACAGGCCGATAGAGAAAACATCGGCATAGGGTCGAAGCAAAAGAAACAAGCCTGTTCCTAAAACAATAGGTGGCAGGATAAGAATGACGTTGCCAGCCAGTTGTAGTCCATGACCACTACGCTCGTGGTTTAGGCGAACTCGAAGATGCCGAGCGCTGAACAATAAGCCGAGCCCTAACATTATTGCCAGTGTTGCGGCCGCCAGAGCTGCAACACTCGTATTGAGTATTGCTTGTAGAGTCTGGGGGTCTCGTAATACCCAGAGTGTTTTGTCATTAAAACCTGCTAGTACAAGTGCTAGCAGTGGGGCCAATACGAAGATACTAGCTGCGCAAATAACGACAAAGTTCACAGCAACATGCAAAGCGCCGCTCCAGGGCGTCGTATGTGTTTTACCATAATTTTTATGCGCATGATGTGAGCGGATAAGTAGGGTCTCAAACCCAAGGCCGGTCTCCGCCTTGAACAAAGTGGATAACAAAGCCAGCGCTAAACATATGCCAAGTTGAACCAAGGCGAGTGCAACTGCTGTGTTGATATCAAAATCGAATCGGAGTGCCTGGAATACAGCCACTTCAATGGTGGTGGCTCTAGGTCCGCCGCCTAAAGTCATAACAATGGCAAAGCTGGTAAAGCAAAGAGTGAATATCAATAAGGCAAGTCCGGGCAGTTGTCCGCGAATGGCAGGCCATTCTATGTAACGCCAAATTGACAGTGGGCGCATGCCCAGTTGTCGCGCCAATCGCCATTGGTTTTGTGAAATGGATTCAAGCGTCATGAGTAAGACGCGTGTGGCTAACGGCATATTGAAGAAGACATGTGCTATCAGAATGCCTTGCAAACCATAGAGTTTGATAGGTTCAAGGTTAAATAGTGCTAGCACAGCACTGAGCCAGCCAGCTTTTCCAAACACAGCGACAATGCCATAAATGGCAACAACAGTCGGGATAACCAGCGATAAGCTGAACAGAGTGACAATCAGGTTGCGCCCTGCGAAGTGTTGCGTGTGTGCCAGAGCGAGAGCGACTGGTAATGCAAGCCCGAGAGCGAGTATGGTTGAAAGTGACGCCTGTACAAAGCTAAAGGTCACAACGCGTTGATTGAACACGTTGGATGTTGTTGCCGACCAGTTGATAGTGCCAGCTTCAAGGAGCATGACTGCCATTGGTAGCGCTGTCAGCAGGGCAATAAGCACCAGCGACAGAGTGCCACTAAGCCACCATGGCCAAGCCCGCGACGGCGTTGGGCTCATGGTGTCAGTTAAATTACGAGTATTCGCCTCTACCATCCCGAAGAGGATTCAAGCCACTCATCTATCCATGCGCGGCGATTATCCCGCACCTCCTCTGAAGAGAAAAGCCGAGTGCTTGCAGGTTCTATAAGTTTGGAGAACGATTCAGGTAGGCCATCTTCGAGTTCCACAACGGGATACATGACATTACCCAGTGGTATGGTTGCTTGGGCGTCCTGATCAATCAGGTAGCGCAGAAATTCTTGCCCAAGCTCCTTGTTAGGTGAGCTTTTGAGTAGTGCAGCTAACTCCACTTGAAGGTAGTGACCTTCATCAAAGGCCACGGCTTGATAACGCTCGGTTTTATCAACTTCCATGTGATATCCGGGGGATGTGCTGTAACTCAAAACCATGGGTGCCTCACCATTGAGGAACAGCGAAAAGTAGGCTTCGCTAAAACCTTTGGTGACAGTGAGTATCCGCGGTTGCAATGCTTCCCATTTGGCAGCAGCCTCATCGCCGTAGATCGATTTTAACCACAACAACAAACCAAAGCCTGTTGTGCTGGTGCGTGGATCCTGAATGATGATCATGCCCTCATCAGGTGATGCAATCAGTTCTTCAAAATTTGTAGGTGGTGCGGACAAGGCTTCTGTGTCGTAGATGAACGCAAAGTATCCGAAGTCGTACGGCACGAAGGTGTCTGAATCCCATTCGATGGGTAGTTGTAGATCGCTGGTGTCAACACCGCTTGGAGCCAACAACCCTGAATCTTCGGCAATAGCAATCTGATTGGCGTTGAGTCCGACGATGACATCGGCTTTCGTATTTTTACCTTCGAGTTGCACACGGTTCAAAATGCCAGCGGAGCTGTCCAAAGCTACGAAATTAAGGGTGCAGTCGCCGCATTGTTTTTCAAAGCCTTCTTTAATTATCGGGCCAGGCCCCCAGTCAGCTGTGAACGATTCGTCGGTATACACCGTGAGCGTAGCTGAGGCGTAGGCGTTGCCAAAAATCAAAGAGGAGGTGGCGAGCATCGCCGTCAGAATCGACAGCCGCGTCTGAGCGTTGGAAGGGTAATACTTACGCAAGTTATAGCGAGAGTGAAACATGATCATCGTTTACCGGCAGTGCTAATCGGATGATGACTGTCAGAGGCAGCAACTCAATCCCTACGCTGGTATTACCCAGTTCAGGTTATGCGGGTTGTGCCAATTCGCGAATGGCGAATCGGACTCTCAGCTTTT
>JALZWO010000017.1 GCA_023300375.1 Granulosicoccus sp.
ATGAATGTTAGCCATAACACGGTGCCTATGGCGAATATTCTCAGTAGTTTTTTCACGAAGTTTTTGGCTTATCTTCCCGATTGTTCGCTTGTAATGATAGTGGGTAAATCCTTATGCAACAGGAGATCCTTTCAATCTGTTTTCTGCCACGACTCAACAATGAGTCCGCTGAACGGAATCTCATTCATTGGCAATTCTGTCAGCTGAAGATAGTGCCAACCTCATGAATTTGTGACAGAACCCATAACTTTCGCCCATAGCCACAAACATCAGCATCCCATGTACGTAGTTTCCCTAATATACGACGGTGATATTTCAGGTTATGGTCTCCAAAGAAAGTTGGGATGGCCAATACTTTGGGGCCATAGCACTGGTTTCAGGCGCATTTCCCAAACGTTAAAATAATGGAGTGACTGATATGTCAAGTATAGGTGGAGTAAGGGCAGGTTCATCGAGTAGCACTCAAAGCGCGGAGTCATCCTCAGGCGATGCTGATGATAACTATTCTTCATCAAACAGCGCTTTGGGAAATTCATCCGCACGGGGTAACGCACCAGACTACTCACCAGCCGATCAACAATCCGGTAGTGCGCAAGATGACCTAGCTGGCGACTATCGTTCGAATGGAGCGCTGACAAGCGCTGAGCAGATTGCGGGACAACCAACCACCTCTGAATCACTAGGAGAAAAAGACACGCTGTTCAGTCAGTTAAGTACTTCAGCAACGAATTCATTGGCCATCCAGAACCCTGGTATGGGAGAATTTAACGTCAGCGGTATGCGTTCAATCTTTCAAGGGTTACCGCTAACTGGCAGTGACAGCTTGGCCCTCGGAGCATCGGTTGCACAATCGTCAGCAGAAGCTCCTAACATCGAACCCATGATCATCGAGGGCACGGTTGAGCCAAGAATACCCAGTGCTTTGGAACTTGGAGAAGCTGCATCGCGTGCGCAGGTAAGGCTCAACAATGGTGATCGTGCAGGTGCTTATCTGGAGCTGTACAAAGTCACAGGTACAGAACAGCTACTAGTGCAGGCGCAAATAACCACTTATTCTGGAGCTGTGGGTGGCATGGCATTAGAGGGAAATTTCCGTGCAAAAATGGCTAACCCTGAAAACTATGATCTAACTCTTGACCGGTTTTCTCATGAGATTGATCAGGCAGTTGTTGACTTGGCACGTGATACCGCCAATAAGGGAAAACCAGAGCAATTTAACAAAGAAAACATCATGGAAGCCGATGCTGAAGTTTGGAATAGTAATGGAATGCTCCTCCATTTTCCTGGCAACGCACAACAAATTGGCAAAGAGGGTAAGGAGCATCTAGCGCAATCTATTGGTAGTCAGGAAGCCATTCTGTCTCAAGATGAAATTGAGCTGGGCCGACGCCCTGCCGAGTATGCCAATGATTCCCGTTATTCCACCGTCGTTAGTCAAGATGAACGATTCATAACCGTATTCAATAATGAAACACATGGAATTGAATCGTTCTTCGATACCCGGTTTGAATCCGACAGAGGCGAATCCGTCGATGCTGCTATGACTCCAGACCTCGAACAGATTGGAAACGCCTTACCGTCGGCGCGCGTCAAGTCTGAAAGACAGGCCAAAATGGATTTTTTGCAAGCTGGAACCTTTCACAAACTCGGGGATTTGCCGGCGTTTGACGCAAACGCTGCGCGCCCACCAGTGAACTTGGATCGTGTATTCGAGTACCAAGGTGCTCTGTTCCAAGTTAGTGATCGCTCACTGATGGAGGCAAAAGGTGTAGATTTCAAGGAATTGACTACAATGAGAGGTGGCGAATTTAGGGATAGGTTTCAGGCCGTCTTCGGTGTAGAGCCAGGGCAAATGTGGGCTGGAATCCAATACTCCACCTCACTTAACGAGGCAGGCGATGCAGTGGAAAGCTTAATCAATGGCACTTTACCCCTCGACGAATCCTATCGAGAGCATGTGTTGCAGCAGTTCATTAATGAGGGCATTGTCACAGCACTGACCACAGAGGAGATAACGTATTATGAAGATACGTTCAGCTCAACAAGCGAGCAGGGTTTGCAGTCGCCTTATCAGTCATCTGCACAAGCCCTGAGTGCATTAGAAAATAATTTAATTTACAACCGCTAGTACGCGGTGTTCGGCACAGTGATCAATAAATCTGTGATTACTGTCAACACGGATACTGTTGGTTCGAATTAAACTGGAAAGGGCACCGTTGTTTACTGTTCAAATTTTAATCATGTCACCATCTTGGAATAGCAGCTATGGGTTTTAATGTTCTTCCACACCACGCGCCCCAATGGCGATGGGCAAAGACTCTGGTGTGCCTTTGCATAGGGCTTATGGTTAGCGGGTGTGATTCAGGGTCCGGCTGGACATTCGAGACACCAATCACGGTAGAAATCAAAGGACGAGTACACACGTATTCTTTGCGAGCCCCTTTTGGTGCATTTTTGATTAACCAGAGCAGCGATATCGACTACGCAAATCAGCGGGTGTCTGGTTTAGGGTCTACCAGAATGTACTGGCACGTCGAAAGCGGTGAGCCATTATGGCTGTGGTTAGATGATAATGGGAAGGCACTGAACGACTCAAGCCACACACGGGTAAGTGTCTGGCTGTCAACCATTAATGCTGGTGTTGACGTTGCGAAGACCGGTAAAAAAACTTACTTCGATGCCCGTCTAGCCTCAAGCAGCCCAGAATTGAGACCGGTGTTGCAAGGGTTGGTCTGGAACGACTCTGCCAGTGAATACAAGAGTTATGGCAGTAGCTATTACGTGATAGAAAAACGAGAACCGTTCGATGGTAGTGTGATCGTCTGCCGCGATACTGCAGATTATTGCACGCTGTACGGCGCTAGCCTTCGGGACAAAATTGATTTAGCTAATATCACAATATTAAAAGACGATGTCGCAAACTGGAAGCAATACCAGCACTTAGTACAGGCGCGTGTTGAAGAGGCGCTTATCGATGTCAGGCCGACGGAGGAGCCCAAACCAAAGAGCCGTTGGCTTTTCTGGCGTAGTTAGCGGCGCCCCTAACCGGGCGCCACTAGCCGGGCGCCCCTAGCCGGGCGCCCCTAGCCGCCGCTTCCTTAAATGAATAAGTTCAACATCGGTAATCTTCGGATTCCGCTCAGGCCCTGATGGCAGAGCATTGTCACTTGCCATTCGGCAATAATGCGACAGAAGAGTGGTTCTATTGTAATTAAATAGACCCACCGTCTTGAAAGTAACGCAGAAGTGCACTCAGGCTATAATTGGCTTATCACATCACAAAAAGTGTATTGGAAGAATGACGACTGATATTGTAAAGAACTGGTTTGCTGATGATTTCAAAAAACTAGCTCCCCAGATTCAAACATTGCACACACAGGGTGGCAAGCTTGCTGGCAATGTC
>JALZWO010000018.1 GCA_023300375.1 Granulosicoccus sp.
AGATCTAAAATCATGCACAACAGCCAGATTGGGCACTTTCCAGCTGTTCGCTATACTCCCATGTAGCCGGGGACTATCGGCTTCAACCGATCGTCAGCAAAATTCGCCTTTGAGTAGAGTCGGTTGAGTGATCAAGGATCTGATACGGTCTACCAAGCAATGTTTAGTGCAGGCAGCAACATGGGTGTTACAGCAAAAAATCTGAGCATAGACCGCTTGGATACAAGTACTCATATGGCCTTGGTAGAAGAATCCCCATTACGGAAAATCAAAGGCTTGAGCTGGATAGACGTATAGTCCGTACCAAAATACAATCGAATATGAAACGTGATCCTCTTGTTGCCTGGCTGCTACTAGCTACCATCATATTGTTGGGCGTAAGTTCTGTCGCAGTGGCGTCCACGGCTACAGAGTGCTTTCTTGAAGTTGATGTGTTGGATATCAACGCAACAAGTAGCCTTAATAGAATCGATACACTTACCGTAAAAATTGTCTCGCTAGATACCAGTAAAATATCGCATTACTGTCCGTACGAAGTTGGGCAACAAGTACTGATAAAAGACATCGAATCTGGTGATATTACGGTTTCTGATATAACCGCAGAATCTAAACTGAGGATACATCTTTGGGATTATAGTGCGCTAGGTCCAAACGGGGTTGTCAGTGAAACGACGTGGCAGATTCTTGAGCTAATCAAACGCGAAAAAGAACTTATTGACCGCACTACAAAGTGATCTAGTTTCCGATTTGCTGAGTGTCTGGATCGGACACTGACCTACACGTCATTTGGGCAATTTGAGCGTCCGCGACAGACCGTGTCGGCCCAAGGCTATCCTTCAGACGTAGCATGTCGATGAATCCAAAAATTAATTTCGCCGACTAAATAATCAACTACATGCCCTGCTAGAACCGCGCGATCGTTACCGTCCATCGCGCATGCTAAATCCCCTCCTCGGCTGAATATCTGGCGAGCTTG
The DNA here is from genome assembly GCA_023300375.1 of Granulosicoccus sp. Classification (GTDB taxonomy): domain Bacteria; phylum Pseudomonadota; class Gammaproteobacteria; order Granulosicoccales; family Granulosicoccaceae; genus Granulosicoccus. The sequence continues at coordinate 977 of JALZWO010000018.1, forward strand.
CACGGAAACTTTCATTGGCTAGGGCAGATTAGCAGTTACTGCATTTCTAAAGCATCCACTAGCGCCAGCTCTAGGAGGTACTGCGAGCCAACAATAACGGACCAACATTAACCATCAAAACCCGAAAAACCGCTCAGAGGATACACGTGTATCCTGCGCCGAACCTGTAGTAGCGGTTTTATTGGCTCTAAGCGAACTACACATTTAGCGACTGCAGAGACGCCAGTGAAATATCGAGAATGTCCGCACTTACATTGACAACTCTAACAGCCTTAAAAATGATAATAAACGCCAAAGCCAATAGGAAATATATAGACCACATCGCCAAGACCAGCAAAACCACCTGAATCACGACGCCAAACAGGAACATTCAATGCTGCTTCAATATGGTAAGAAAAATTGTCTTTTCTCCATACGCGGCCATAGCCTATTCGAATCAGCCCGACTGAGTCATTACGACCAGTGCCGAGCAAGTAATACCCGCCGTTTGGGGATTTACCAGTGAAATTTAATTGCGCTTGAAATCCGTTACCTATTACTGCAGATAAGGTATGCCTGTCGCTTAACACGCTCTTCAATGACACACCCACTGCTGGCAATGCTAATGCAAGGCCAACCCCGTAAGTTTTCGCAGGCGTTGTGGCATCCGCTTTAAGCTGATACGAAGTCAATAATGAAACGCAAAGAAGTATCAGTACCGATGCCTTCAAGGTATTCAGCTGAAGCTGCTCAAAGTAGCACGTAGCACAGCACGCGCTTTATCTGTACCTTGCTCAATCTTATCTGGAAGCTCGGTCACATCGATCGCATTATTGTCGATCCCTGCAGCACGGTTGATCACAACACCAAGGCAGGCGTAAGCTATTTTGAGTTCAGCAGCTAGCGAAGCTTCAGGCATGCCTGTCATACCGGCGATGGTGCAACCATCGCGCTGCATGCGAAGTACTTCAGCTGCCGTATCAAAGCGTGGACCACGCGTGGCGCCATAAGTGCCTGATTCCATCATAGTGATACCGTCGACTGATTTGGCACCAGCGATCAATAAGCTACGCAATTCTTCGTTGTACGGATAGCTGAAATCGATATGCTCAACCGGATCGTCACCCCCATCAAAAAATGTACTCTCGCGATCATAGGTGTAATCGATAATCTGATCGGGAACCACCAACGATCCCACAGTGCAATCGGTGTGGATACCACCCACAGCCCCCACGGCAATGATTTTCTTGATACCCACATTATTCAGCGCCCAGATGTTCGCGCAGTAGTTAACACGGTGTGGAGGGATTCGATGCGCAGTGCCATGTCGGGGTAGAAATACCACTTCAACTCCACCCAGCTCACCAAAAACAAGGGGACACGAAGGTGCTCCATACGGTGTCTTGACCATCTCACGACGCGTCACCTCCAGGTCCGCCATGCGGGTAAGTCCGGTACCACCAATAATTGCAAGAATCGTCATGATATTGTTTTCGTTTGAACGCGTTTAACGCTAGTATTTGCTATGGAGCTTCCTCAAGAAGAACCGATGCCATGGCAGCAATTCCTTCTTCCCTTCCACAAAATCCTAGCTTTTCTGTGGTGGTGGCTTTGACATTTACACGCCCTACATCCATTCTCAGGTCGGCTGCCAACACGGCACACATCGCGGCTACATGCGGTCCCATTTTGGGCTCTTGAGCTATGATCGTTGCATCGATACTCACGCAACGTAACCCTCGTTGTATTAACTGCTCAACAATCTGGCGCAGAAGCTCGCGACTGTCAATACCTTTATAGCGAGGGTCGGTATCGGGAAAATGCCGTCCAATGTCGCCCAGTGCCGCAGCGCCTAGAAGGGCATCACTTATTGCATGTAACAACACATCGCCATCAGAATGGGCCAGAAACGCTTTGCTATGTGGAATGCGCACACCACCGATCATCAAATGATCGCCTTGCATAAAGGCATGAACATCGTAACCGTTGCCGATTCTCATGATTGCTCTGTGGATTGTCCCATCAAACGTTTTGCTTGCAATAACGCGGTAGCTAGGGCCCAGTCAACAGGACGTGTGATTTTAAAGTTTGGCTCCAACGCCTCCACTAATAGGGGTTGAACACCAGAGAACTCCATGGCCGAGGCTTCGTCAGTAACCGATTCGCCGTGACTCTGCAACGCACTTTGCAGTGCATCTCGTAGCTCGCCAGCTCGAAACATTTGTGGCGTCTGTGCTTGCCACAAATTACTGCGAATGACAGTTTCCACAGCACCCGCAAATTCATCGGCACGCTTAAGGGTGTCATGTACAGGTGTTGCTAAAAGCCCACCTGGGGCGCCGCTATTGTAAACAGCGGTTATCAGACGTTTTATGTCGGAGGCAGCAAGCAATGGACGCGCGGCATCATGAACCAGTACCCACGTGTTGTCAGGGGCATGTTCTAGCATTAACTCAATACCTTTCAACACAGAATGCGCTCGCAACTGCCCACCCGTGGTCGTGATAACCTTTGCGTTGCTGGCAGCATCAAGCGTTTGCCAGTGTTCATCGTCCTCAGCAAGTACAACGACCACTTTATCAACGTAGGGTAATGCCACCCCATCCAGCGTGCGCTGTAGCATGCACACGTCATCCAGCTCTTGGTACTGCTTGGCAATCTCGCCACCAAGCCGCTGGCCTGTTCCGGCTGCTGGCACAACCACCCAAAGTGGTGTGTCTAAAATCGGTGAATCAGATGGTATGGAGGAACTAGTCATTTAGCGGCTCTTGTTCGCTTTGTACAGGTGGATTGGATGGCTCAACTACTTCTTGATCGATAGTAGAATTTTGTTTGCGATCCGCCGCTTCCTCTTTAACAAATTGGTAGAAAGACTCGCCTTCACTGATCATGCCAAGCTCTGCACGAGCGCGCTCCTCTATAGCATCCAGACCATCTTTGAGATCCGCAACCTCAGCAGCAAGCGCCTGATTTCTAGCGTTCAGCCGAATCACTTCGGCCTGGCTAGCAGACGCCTCTTTTTGCAGGCGTGACACTTCCTGGATGCTGCCGTCACCAAACCATAGACGTATTTGCAGCACTAGGAGTAGGGTCAGCAGTACACCTACAAAAGCTTTCACAACGTTAGCTCTTTCGATTAAACATGCTAGAGTTTTTGGTTGAAGGCATCAGCGCCAGGATAGACCGCACGATCACCCAGATGCTCTTCGATGCGCAGAAGCTGGTTGTACTTGGCAATACGATCAGAGCGTGACAACGACCCTGTCTTAATCTGCTTCGCATTGGTTGCGACGGCAAGATCAGCGATGGTTGTGTCTTCGGTTTCGCCAGAACGGTGTGAGGTTACTGTGGTGTAGCCTGCTGCATGCGCCATACGAATAGTTTCTAGCGTCTCACTCAAGGTGCCGATCTGATTGACCTTGATGAGAATCGAGTTAGCGATGTTTTGTTCGATACCACGTGCAAGAATTTTGGGATTGGTCACAAACAAATCGTCACCGACTAACTGTATGGAATCATTTAAACGCTCTGACATGATTTTCCAGCCATCCCAGTCACCTTCATCAAGTCCATCTTCGATAGAAATAATAGGGTATCTGGCAGCCCAGTCAGCCAGATAATCAACAAAACCTGCAGAATCAAACTTACGACCCTCTGAAGCTAGGTCATATTTACCGTCTACATAGAATTCCGAACTGGCAACATCAAGTGCAAGATAAACGTCCTTGCCAGCTTGGTATCCGGCTTTGTCGATAGCAACAAGAATAGTTTCAAGAGCTTCTTC
>JALZWO010000019.1 GCA_023300375.1 Granulosicoccus sp.
CTTTACCGGGGCTTCCATAGCCAGCTTCTCGGCCCGTTGAAATCGTTCGGTTCGCAGTTGCTCGGATTGCGCACGCAGAAGCGAGCCTAAACTTGAACCAGTGCGCTCGGCTTGTATTAAGCCACCAATCACGTTCTGCACCGCCACGCTGCCCGTGCGCTCGCCCATGTCTCTGAGTGTTATTTCCCAAACAAACGTCGAACAATCCAGCCTTTTACAACCAAATTCACATCACAATGGCCTTCGCCGGTATAACGCTAATCGGGTCAAGTCGATTTCTATACCGCCCTCTTAATTATTCTGAACCCCATCCCCCGGACCGCTCTTTTTACCTCCTGCCATGACCCGGTTCTTTGCCACCCTCCAACAACTCGAACACTTTATTCGCGCTCTTCGATGGCAGAACCATTCAACCTTTATCTGCCCTCACTGCTCATCCTGTGATCAATGGTTCTCCCACGGATTCCAGTACAAACCACTCTCCATCGATTCACAGACTATTGCCGGGAAACGGCTTATCTGCTCTAACCGCCATGGACATTCCGGCTGTGGACACACCTTCAGGCTCTACCTGTCCACTCGTATTCCTCATCTGCATTATGGCTGCGCTCAGTTTTTCTCTTTTATCCTCGCTCTGTTCTTCAACAACACCGATCTACCTTGTACCGTAGAGCAAGCCTATCAACTGGCCACAGGGGCCAACAACCCACGACACGCCTGGCGATGGCTCGCAAAATTACGATCTCAACTGCCGCTCTTTCGCTCCCTGTTTTTTGATAGACCGGCAGTTGTTGCTAACAACACCTTTACTGCCTCCACTGATGGCACTGAGCACACAGATAACCCTCATAGTCTGCTTAAGGTTTCCGTGGCACAGCTCTCGCAACAGCTTCACTGCGACACGAACACTCACAACCTGTGCACCGTATTCCAGCATCAGACACAGAACCGCTTTGTATAAGCCGTAACCTCATTCAGCGTCTCGTCATACAGCACGGTTGTGCGCAGCTTGACTCTTTCACACAGTTCGATGTGAACAACATAACAACACAGATCGTTCATCTCTGATCGGGTTTACATCACAACCCACAACCACTATAGCGCTGTTTTAATCAAGCCTACCGCCCCACAGATCTTGTCACTGGCTGACCACACCGAGCACCGCCTACACTCGCCATCCCCCTCATCTATGGATGCTTAACAGTGACTCGCACACCTAACAATACAACGGCGACAACCACACCACAGCCACGCCACAAACCTCCCCTCGAGATACGCCTACGCGTGCTTGCCGCCATCGACTACGCACCCGGCACCACCATCCGTGAGCGCATTCAACACACCGCCACACAACCCTTCCTCGACCCCACCTCCGGCATTGATTATCGCTTCACCTGGCGCACCATCAGCACCTGGCTGTATCGGTACAAGAAAAATGGGGTCACCACCCTTGACAACACCACCCGTAGCGACAAAAACCATTACCGTAAAATACAGCCCAACGAGCTGGCTGAAGCCATCAACGATCTGCTCCCATCACTTAAACACAACAAGGTGGGCATCATTCCCCGCTCTGTGATCTATCGACAGCTGATGGCTAAAAACTACGTTCAACGCTCTCAGCTGTCCCAAACCAGCTTCTACCGCATGGTGCGTGAGAATGACCTGCTCGATGCCACTAAAAGCGTCAAGCTACGCCAGTCCTTCGCCATGCAGTTTGTTAACGAGCTGTGGCAGGCCGATACGATGTACGGGCCCTCTATCAAGCAACCTGATGGTAATTGGCGCAAGACCTACCTGATCGCCTTTATCGATGATGCCAGCCGGGTGATCACCCATGCCCAGTTCTTCTATCGCGATAACACCAACAACATGATCGAGGCCTTTCGTACCGCGTTGTATAAACGCGGCAAACCCGAGCGTTTGTACTTTGATAACGGCGCCAACTACAGCGCCAAGGAGATACATCAGGCCTGTTTGCGTTTGAACATCCGCTTATCCCATGCCCCTATCCGTGATGGCGCTGCCAAGGGCAAGATCGAGCGCTTCTTCCGGGGCTTTCGCGATCGGTTCTTAACCCTGCATCCTGTCTTTGAGTCTCTTGACTCGCTTAACCAGCTCACCCATGACTGGGTAGAGAATGAGTACAACAGCCAGTACCACAGCGGCATCCGCATGATACCTCTAGACAGGTTCAATCTGGACATCACCCGCGTGAACTTCATTCACGACGATCAATACAACGACGAGGTGTTCTTTATTGAAGAGGAACGAAAAGTGGGTAAAACCAATGTCTTCTCCATCAACTCCACACAGTTTGAAGCACCAGTGGATCTGCGCGGTAAAACCATCGGGGTGCGATACAGCCGAACCAGTCGTGATAGGTTCGTGGTCTATTTTAATGACGCCCGTATGGGGGAAGCTACTCAGCTGAACCTGCAAGCCAATGCTCGTCGCCATACAACCACGCAGCAACGATAGCCATGAGCATGATCAACTCCGTACTGGGTATCAGTAAAACACCCTTCTGCCAAAGCTCTCCGGAGCTTCTGTCACAACAACGCAACATTGTGGATACTCTGGCCGTTCATGCGAGCATGGGTGGGTTCTCGGTTATCGTGGGCAGCCCCGGTGTCGGCAAAACCGTTATCCGTGAACACATAGAGGCACTGACAGAACAACGCGAGTTTGTCGTTGTCTCCTGTTCAAGAACACTGCAAACTTACATCAATGTACTGGCACAGTTAGCTGATTCTTTTAACGTGGACGCCGCTGCCAGGTCGTTGGAAAAAGACTTGATAAAAGCCGCTTTTAACTGCGCACAAGAGCGTAAAACGCTTTACACTCTGATCGATGAAGCCCACCTTCTGGATGTGCACTCGTTACGTAAACTCAGGCTCTTGTTTGATCGATTTCCAAAGAAACATAACCTGGTGATGCTGGGTCAGCCGGAGTTGTTACGTACCTTGAGTTTACATGTTAATCAGGATATCAAAAGCCGGATCACTTTCTCATCGACTCTATTGCCACTCAATGATCCAGATATACAGGGGTATATTGAAGCGCAACTGACCCAAGTTAAGTTGGGTGTTAATACCTTTGATCCAGCAGCGATCGAACTCATTGTACGCAGCGCTGAAGGCAATTTGCGGTTGTGTAAAAACCTGTGCCTGAGTAGCTTGATGGAAGCTTGCCGACAGACCAAAAAGATCGTCGCCATCAGCCATGTGAACAGTGTATTGGTACAGCCGCACTGGCGATCTCATGAGGCGTTGATCAAGATGCAGGTGCCTACAGTGAACTAACATATGTGCACATGTGCTGATTCATCATAGCGTTTGCAAAAGATAAAGAAGGTAGCTTGCGCTACCTTTTTTTATGCCCTGTAAAACGACTCATCGATGACAACTTCCCAGAACTATCGTACAGAATCAGCAGAGGTTAATTTGGCCAAGGCTATAACGCTGGATGGTCGAACGTATGATGTCAGATTGGTAAACGGTGTTTTGGCTATGACGAAAGTGTGGAAATAAGCCTTATATAATGCCAAATGCTACGACGAATAATTTGGCTCAAAGTATGATTGGAGCGTGGCGCGCAACATTAATGTCACCGGTAGCACAGTCGATTGTGTTGCCGGTTTATACCGCATTCCAACTGAATCTGACATCAGTTACAGTGTGAGAAACCACTCCCTTCAACGCGCAGATCAACTTGAGATAACTCTGCTGAAATAATGTGGGATACAACACGCCGCGACCTCGCACAGCCGAGGCTGGCAGGTGAACCGGAGGGGCATCAATCCTTTAATCCCACGCAAAGCGTCGGTGATCTGGCGGACAAGACGGGTAACAAAGCGCAATACGCCTGGCAGCTGGATCTCCAGTCGCAAATCGTGGCAGGCGGCGGACAGGCTGGGCGCACTTTCCACAAGGCGCACAATAAGCTCACACTCATCAAGTTGAACCTAAACCGCCCGCCTCACCCGAACCCGTCGCCTTGGTCTCCACAATGACGTAGTCACCATTGACATTTCGATAAATGCCATCAATCCCCTGCCTGCCCTGGATGGTCGAACGTATGATGTCAGATTGGTAAACGGTGTTTTGGCTATGACGAAAGTGTGGGAATAAGCCTTATATAATGCCAAATGCTATGATGAATAATTTGGCTCAAAGTATGATTGGAGCGTGCCGCGCAACAAGAAGGTAGCTTACGCTACCTTTTTTATGCCTGAAAAACAGTTCTTCATAGGTGATTGCCAAAACCATTGCACGGGATCAGCAATGATTAATTAGATTGTCGGATTGGTAAACGCCGTTATGCCTATGACGCCAGTGTGGAAAACGACCTTGTATAATGCCAAATGCTATGACGAATAGTTTGGTTCAAAGTATGATTCGAGCGTAGCGCGCAACACTATGCTCTAACCCTCCCAAAAGACTTCAATGTCTCATGGCTCAATTCTTGATATTCATCAGTAAGGCCTGCTTCACATACAAATCCTCGTTCGTCTGTATACGCTGCATATATATTGCCAGAGGAGGAATCTGATAAACAGGAACCTAAATCCGAGCTGCTAAATTCTGTACCACACCAAGATACTGTTGCGCCTTGCCTAACAAACCATTTCAATGAATTTTCTAAGAAAACGAACCAACTTCCTTCGTCTGGCCACGTGTGTATTCTAAGTTCTATTGACAGCTGTGCGTATCCTTCGACTTCTGAAGTGCGATGGTTTGTTGTGATTTCAGATGTCGACCAACATTTTCGGAATTTTTTGAAGTCAATGTCATATATTGACGGTACATTGTTATTCCAATATCCGTAAAACACAAGCCCATCAACCTCGTCTTGAAACGTTCCTTCTCTGGATGTAAATGATGTAAATATACTCAAACTTTCTTTAGTTTTCATAATCCAAAATTTTGCATTTGCTGAGCTGTAGGTATAATTGAGGTCACAATATCACCAGACATAATTTGACCTCTCGGCTCTTTGGCGATATAAATTATCACATCAACCCCATCAACCTGACCATAATAACCTTTGACGGCTTGACCTCCACGAGACATGTTGTGGTCGAAAGTTCTTATCGGGTTCGATAATATGTTGCGTCCTATTGTTTGAAATGCTTCTCGCGCTGCCCTAGAATTATGACTGGCCGTAATTAGACCACTATCAATTAAGTGTCTACTTGCGTGCGCAATCCTTGAGTTGCTAGAAAGGGCAACTGTGACCGCCTCATCAGACAACCCAGGACAATTGTTATGCACCCAAACCGCTGACGCATCCTCATCACCTGCCACAAAATACGTCGCGTACTCTTCAACACTCAGGTTGTAGGCATCCAGTGGCGTATCGTCAACCACAACACTCTCTACACTCTGCCAGTGCCCACTGTCGCCCAGTAGCTCATCTCCTGGCTTCAAGTGTTGTGCATCAATCCATGCTCCACCCGCGATATCACCTGAATACACATGTCCTTCACTGGCTATCACAGGTGTTGCTGTCACACTGGCTGTAGCCAGTATCGCCCCTGCGGCCAACCTTGCAAAGTACGGATGGATTCGGTTAGAGGTAATCGTCTGACGCCTACCTTGGGTATCAACGGCTGTCACATGCACCCTCTCTTCATAACGGTTGCTGTAATGCGCTAGTACGTCCTGCCAGCCCATCTGCCCAGTGTGCTCATCTTTCGCCCATACTCGATCCACACCTGCACTAATATCCATTATTTGCTGGTAGCCTCTGTCGGTCAGCACCAGCGTGTCTCCTGCAAATGAGCACACCCCTAGCGCCAGGCGTGCATCCACCTCATCACGCAACCCCGCCCTATCAGCAGCTTCGAGCAACCTGTCAGGATCGTCTTGGAATTCTTCTATCAACTCATCCAGAGTGTCGTTAAAATGCCCAGGCTCTCCTAAATCAGTTCTTCTTATTGCTATCAGTACATCGGTCGCTATATCCACCCTCCTTGCAATTGCAACAGGTGCCAATAACACCGCCAGGGACACCTCC
>JALZWO010000020.1 GCA_023300375.1 Granulosicoccus sp.
ATGATGCCTGCTGATGTCATGGTCTCAAAGGCTAACTCAACGCCTGCCTTAACCATGGCAACCATCAGAATACCGTTGTCAAAATACTCTTGTTCGGAAATTTCCATGTCGCCAGCAGGAGTTTTCTCGAATGCAGTCTCTGCGGTCTCAGCACGCCAGCCTAATAGGTTTTTATCGTCGGCAGCCCAATCAGTCATCATTGTTTGTGAAAAATGACCTGTCATGATGTCATCCTGATGCTTTTGATACAGCGTACGCATGATGTCTTTCAACTGCTCAGCAAGATCAAATGCACGAATTTTTGCAGGGTTGGACAAGCGATCCATCATGTTTGTCACACCACCATACTTAAGCGCTTCAGTGACCGTCTCCCAACCGTACTGAATGAGTTTTGAGGCATACGCCTTGTCAACACCTTCTTGCACCATTTTGTCAAAGCAAAGCAAAGAACCTGTTTGCAACATACCGCAAAGGATAGTTTGCTCACCCATAAGGTCAGATTTGACCTCTGCAATGAAAGATGACATTAGAACGCCAGCCTTATGACCGCCCGTACCCACAGCGTATGCTTTTGCTAATGCAAGACCATGATCCTGCGGATCGTTGTCTTCATGCACAGCAATAAGAGTAGGTACACCAAAACCACGAACATATTCCGCACGAACTTCAGACCCAGGACACTTGGGCGCAACCATAATGACAGTGATATCTTCACGAACTTTCACGCCTTCTTCAACAATGTTGAAACCATGCGAATAAGACAAGCAAGCGCCTTGCTTCATTAAAGGTATGACCGCGTTCACCACCGAGGTGTGCTGCTTGTCGGGAGTCAGGTTTAAGACCACATCGGCAGTAGGAATAAGCTCTTCATAGGTGCCAACGGTAAACCCGTTTTCAGTGGCGTTTTTCCACGACTGACGCTTTTCACTAATGGCCTGCTCACGCAATGTGTAAGAAACATCTAATCCACTGTCGCGCAGGTTGAGCCCTTGATTCAAGCCCTGGGCGCCACAACCGATGACCACCATTTTCTTTCCCTTGAGCGCATCAACCCCTTCCTCGAACTCATTGAGATGCATGAAACGGCATTTACCCAGCTGCTCTAGCTGTTCGCGCAGAGGCAGTGAATTGAAATAATTATTCGAGCTGGCGTTATTTGACATCGGGAATTCTACGTTTTGAGGTTGGTCACACGATAGCTTAATCAGCTCGTACAGTAAATTGAAATATTTGAGACAATGTGTCTCGTATTTTGCAACACCACTGACTGCGTCTCGATTTTATGAATCCGAAAACACTGAATCAATTTCTGGCGCTCGCCGATGCGTTGCATTTTGGCCGTGCAGCGCTGAACAGCGATACCAGTGTGTCGAGCCTTTCGCGCAACATCCAACAGCTAGAAAGTGATTTGGGTGTGGTGCTCTTCCAACGTGATAATCGCTCGGTTGCCTTAACCAATCAGGGGCAAGTATTTGAATTTTATGCTCGCGATGCGCTCATGCGGCTCAACAACTTGAGAAGAGAGCTCGGTGATACAAACAGCCCGCTTAAAGGTGAACTAAGTATTTACTGCTCGGTCACAGCAAGTCATAGCATTTTATTCAAACTACTTGACCGTTTTAGACCGGCGTATCCGCAGGTCGACATCAAACTTATAACCGGCGACCCAGAGGACGCGATTGATCGAATTGTTGCAGGCAAAGAAGATGTGGCCATTGCGGCGCACCCGAATTCGCTCCCCCGAGGTATTGCATTTCGCCCTTTGGTTGTATCCCCATTAGTGTTTATTGCTCCACTTAAAAGAGACGAGCGAAAAATACCCTCTTTAGATGCAGATGGTTCTATTGAGTGGGAATCGGTACCGATGATTTTATCGGCTCGAGGCCTTGCGAGGAGTCGGATTGACGCTTGGTTCAGACTACAAAAGATAATTCCTAAAGTTTATGCGCAAGTGGCAGGTAATGAAGCGATAGTTAGCATGGTAAGTCTTGGCTTAGGAATGGGAGTTGTGCCACAGATCGTGCTGGAAAACAGCTCACTTTCAGCGAATGTCGTTGTGATCAATGTTCAACCACATTTAAAGTCATATGAGGTTGGTCTGTTTACTCGCAATCGCAACTTGGAAAACCCGATTGTGAAAGCATTTTGGAGCACCGAATAGTGGCTATGTTAAATATGACAGAGCGTTAATAAGGGCCTTTTACCCTGCAATGGAAATGACAAATGGTTCACACTAACTCGATTACGGGTATTTTTTCTTGATTTACGAGAAAACAAAGCTAGAGTCTTTTTAGGCAGTGTTCGCGTAGTGCTAACTCTTTATTACCCGAATGAGGAGAACACCGAGCAAACACTGAAACCTTGAAAAATGGTAGAGAAAAAATTGAACGCTTCATCAAGATTTGCGATTGCAGCAGTGGCTCTTTTAGTACTGGGTGGTTGCGGTGTTGCAGACGATGCAGCTCCGCAAGTGCTCGACGGCGCAACAAACGCAGACACAAATAATTCTGACAACAGTGCTGAGGTTCCTGCCGGTAACGATGATGCTGGCAACGACACAAACCCCGACATTACACCGCCAGCTAGTGGCCCCTCAGTTGCCGACGATAGTGCCGCTCCGAACGACAGTGAAGCTGGCAATTCTGACGACGATAACGACATCGTCCTTAACGTCAATGGTGACATTGGCGTCACTATCGACCCACCTATCTATCGGGCAGAAAGTGTGTTCGTTCCTCACCCCACCGACATCGGGGACTTCAACGCCTTCTATTCGCAAGATGGATACGACGTTGACAATGTTATTAGGCTCGACTTGCGCATAGACAACACTATACAAGGCGTTTGTACCATTGACGATCAGTCAGGTTGTACGCTCGATGATGTGCTGGCTGATACCAATGGTAATGATGATTTCAAAGTTGAAATAGACATACACGCCTCAGGTGCTGGCTTACCCGATGATGGTTTAGCGACCAATGCCACACTGCGTCAACGAGGAAACACGGCTCGCAACGGAGCACAAAAATCTTTCCGACTCAAACTCGACAGCAAGGAAGTTCTGTGGCGTGGTGAGCGAAGACTTCAGCTTAATAAAAATCCGTTCGAATCCACGCGTATAAAAAACAAACTCGCGTTTGATCTATTCCAATCGGTGCCGCATTTCCCCTCGTTACGCTCGCAGTTTGTAAACTTGTGGCTAGACAACGGACAAGGCCCTGAAGACTTCGGCTTGTTTACTCACACCGAATTTGTCGGCAAAGAATACGTCAACAATCGTAGTTTGGGCGAAGACGACAACCTGTACAAAATTGAATTCTTCCGCTTCTCACAAGGTGACCTAAACAGCGTTCAGGTTGACGAAAATGGTGAGCCGCTTGATGAAGATACCTTTGAATCACGATTAGAAATCGAAAACGGTAAAGACCATCGCATGGTGGTGAAAATGCTCGAAGCAATGGTTGATCCAGATCGCGATCTCGAATCTGTCATCGAGCAACACTTCAATCGAAATAACATTTTGACGTGGTTGGCAACCAATCTGATCTTGCATCAAACCGACGCCATCACTCACAATTTTTATCTATATAACCCCGCAGGAACAGAGCGCTTCTTTATTCTGCCTTGGGATTACGATGGCACATTTGAGCCAGAACCTGAACTGACCAATTCGATCGACAACGCGGAACTTTCAAAACGCAAATTCTATGGTTATGCCAGAGGACAAAACAGCGAATTTGTAGATCGTTTTTACCGGCTGCCAGGAACTCATGACTTACTTGTTCGGGCAGTGGACGAGTTGCGAACAAACTACTACAGCGACGCGCAAATTCTGCAGCGTGCCTCTGTGCTCAACACGTTAGTAGAGCCGTATCTAACCAGTCTGCCAGATAGTGCAAATGTACGCTTTGAATCCACGAGTCCAGAGCGCTTCGTATCGGTCGTTAATGACCTTTACACCGACATCACCCAAAATTACAGTGTGCCGATGGAGCCTGTAATTCTGGAAAACCCTGAGATAGATGCCAGTGGAATACTTCGGCTTGAATGGGAACCGGCGTTCGATGTCACAAGACAAAACACGCTAACCTACGACCTTATTATCTCTAGTTCGCCTCTGTTTGAACCTTCACTTACTGTATTCAGTGACTCAGGCATCCCTGATGTGAATGATGGTTTTGTCAATTATTCGATAAACACTGCGATACTACCCTCGGGCAGAGTGTTCGTACGAGTCATCGCTCGAGCCAACAGCAATCCAGACGTATTTTGGCAAACTAACAAAAACACCTTTCGCCTTGACGACGGTACCGATCTGTTCGGCATGATGAAACTGGATCTGCCGTGAGTAGAGCCGGTCCATTGGCGACCCTAAAATTCCTTTGACAAGAGAATCGCCACATCTGCCGTCTCGATGATGGCAGTGGCCTGTTCGGCCTAATGAGAGCTTGACACCTGCCTTAGCCACTGTCGCCTCGGGACAGCCAAGCGCCGCAATACCTATTGGCGCGTTTTTTGTGCGTAACTATAATGTGGTGTTTTCAGCATTTTAAGGCAGACGTTTTATGGCCAGTTTCCCAGCAAAAGCTAAAGTCGTCATTATTGGTCAAGGTGGAATCACGGGCGCATCAGTTGCCCACCACCTGATTGAACGAGGTTGGGACAATATTGTTGGCATTGATAAGTCAGCGATTCCTACAGACATTGGCTCAACGGCGCACGCATCCGATTTTTGCTACGCCACTGCGCACGACCAGATGACCTGCCAAACCACGATGTATAGCATCGACTTCTTTGAAAAAATGGGTCGCTACGCCAAGGTTGGAGGATTAGAGGTCGCTCGCAAAGGCGATGACGATCGCATGGCAGAATTACAACGTAAGGTCGCATCTGGCAAGGCATTTGGCACCAACGCGAGAATGATTAGCGCCGCTGAGGCAAAAGAGAAAATGCCCCTGCTTGAAGAGGATGTTATTCAAGGTGCACTCTGGGATCCAGACGCCGGCCTCGTTGTTCCACGATCTCAGGTAGTGACTGGCGAGATCGTAGAGGCCGCAGTAGAGACAGGCAAACTGCAATCCTTCGCCAACACCTCAGCGACGGAGCTAAAAATTGAGAATGGTCGCATTGTCGGCGTGGAAACTACCCGGGGTTATATCGAAGCCGATTACGTCGTTGTTTGCGCGGGCCTTTGGGGCCGCTTGATCGCTCAGATGGCAGGCGAAGATCTTCCTGTTATGCCAGTAGACCACCCGCTGCTTTGGTTCGGGCCTTATAAAGAGTTCGAAGGAACCGGCAAAGACATCGGTTATCCCTTGTTACGCGATCAAGGCAATTCAGCTTATCTGCGAGACACGGGAGACCCGACGACATCCGAAGGAGGAATGATTGAATGGGGTTATTATGAGGAATCTGAACCTCGTATGTGCCACCCACGCGATATTCTAGAAAAGGAAGACTGTCGCTTATCACCCTCGCAACGTGATCTAGACATGGAGCACATCATGGCGCCTCTAGAGCGGGCGATGGAACTTACGCCTATTCTTGGCGAGCTAGGCTACGACGAAAAACGCTCATTTAATGGCTTGCTGCAAGTCACGGCCGATGGCGGCCCATCAGTGGGTGAATCGGCCAAAGTCAGAGGCTTGTGGTATGCAGTATCCGTGTGGGTGAAAGATGGCCCAGGCACTGGCAAACTCATTGCCGACTGGATGACTGATGGAGTGACTGAGTTTGATCATTTTGGCGTAGACGTAACGCGCTACTACCCATTCCAACAAGATGAGCAATACATTCACGACCGCTGCTACGAATCTGCGTTCAAAATCTATAACCCGGCAGTTCATTCCCGTGAGCCATACACCAAAGGTCGAGGACTGCACCGAAGCCCTTTTTATGAGCGTGAAGTCGCGCTTGGTGCTCATTTCATGGAAGCAGCTGGTTGGGAGCGAGCACATGGCTACGCCAGTAACAATCACCTACTGGAAAAATTCAAAGACCAGATTCCCGAACGATTAAACGAATGGGACTCCAGGCACTTCTGGCCGGTATCAAACGCTGAGCATCTGCAGATCTCTGAAGATGTGGGCATGGTGAACTTGTCGCACTTTGCGATCTACGATGTTCGTGGTGTGGATGCAGAAGCGCTTATGGAGTTCACTTGCGTAGCAAAAGTGGGTAGCGATACAGCTATTGGCAAAGGTGTCTACACCCACTTTCTTGACCACACTGGCGGTGTTCGCGCGGATCTAACTGTTATTCGCATGGCAACCGATCACTTTCGGATTATTGATGGTGGCGCGTCTGGCAACAGGGACTTTGTGTGGATACAACGAATAAGCGCGGACAAGGGACTCACTAATGTAGTTATTGAGGATCGCACAACAGACTATGCATGCCTGGGCATCTGGGGTCCAAATGCACGTACCACACTGGCAAAGGCCGTTGATGACCCAAGCGCATTAAGCCTTGAAAATTTCCCGTTTGCCGCTGTCCGAACACTAACGATTGATGGCGTTTCAATTGCCGCGTTTCGGATCTCATATGTTGGCGAACAAGGTTGGGAGCTGCACTTTAAGTATGACGATGGTCTGAAAGTTTGGGATGCACTGGCAGCGTTGGGCGTCACACCTATCGGCATAGAAACTTATGCAAACAGCAGACGCCTGGAGAAAAGCCTTCGATTGCAAAACTCGGATCTACTCACCGAGTACAACTTGCTTGAAGCTGATCTTGCCAGACCCAAAGTCAAAGCTGCTGACTTTATGGGCAAACAAGCATACCTTGAGCAACGTGCACGAGAGCATCAACCCGCTATGCTCTGCACGTTAACAATGACTCGCATTACAGATTCAACAGGAATAGATCGATACCCAGTTGGAATTTGCCCAGTTATGGACAAAGATTCATGCCAAACACTTATTGACTCAAGTGGCAGACGTTCTTACACCACCAGCATTGTCTATGGTCCAAGTGTTGGCAAAAACATAGCGCTTGCCTACCTACCTTACGAATACTGCACATCAGGTACAGAGCTACTTATCGAGTATTTTAGTGAGCAATATCCTGTTGTGGTCGAATCTATTGGCTACAAGCCTTTGTATGATCCGGAGAACATAAAGCCAAGAAGTTAAACCCCTTGGCCCGCATCCGACCCAAGGCTTAACACGCTAATTAGATAAGTAACAAAGGCGCAAGGATGCGCTCACAGCACTACCAGTTGACAAACAATGATATCCCTAAAGAAAACCTAAGTCTCAAAATGAGCGCTGCACTCAATCCGTGCGGAAAATTACCCTACAATCTATAGTTGTTAGGTGCTATTTTAAATCTACATGCAGTAAAGACCTAAGCGGCTGCATTGATTTGTGGAAATTTTCAAATACCCAGCTAAATTCAGTTGGCAGCTTTTGCAAAACATTTCAATTATTGGAAACATAGGTCAGTAAAGCTGTGCTGATCAAGAGTTATTCACAATAAAGCTTCGCAGACTTAGCTCAAATGGAATGTAACTAGCATGACTGGTAAAAAGACGGACAAAAGGATTACACAGATGGTAACTCCACGCGCGGATAAAAACACCAAGGATGGACAGCCAACTCTGCGTGTGTTGAATGCTCCTGCAGCAGATAATAGAACTATCCTGCCTGTAAAGCTTGATTCCGACACAAGCACCGACGTTCCAAAGCAGGAAACCACAAAAAACACTGGCAAAAAACCTGCTAAGACAAACGCAAAGAGCAGAGTTAAACAAAAACCCAAGGTCTCCGAAAACGTTTTTGACCTGAACAAGGGTAGTCGAGGAATTGACACCTTACTGCGCAACGCCTATCGCTCCCAGCTAGACATGCTGGCATTAGCAGCGACCAAAGCGAACATCATGATTTCGCTAAACGGTCTGTTGATGTCCATGTTGATCATTTCCGGGACACACCTGGTGTCCATCAATGGCATGTACATAATTCCGATTATCGTGTTCCTCATTACCTGCGCCACTGCCACTACATTCGCCGTGTTTGCGGCCAGACCAGAAATCAGCCGTAGTAAGTTCAGCATGAACGATTTCATGCGTGACGAGGCACGCCTCTTAGTATTCGAAGAATTCTCTGATCTACGCGAATCCGAATACATAGAAGCCATGACCACTATGCTGACGAATCCACAACGTGTGTATCGCAGCATGATCGCTCACATTCACGAGCTAGGTGTCACCGCCGACAAAAAATACCGTTTTTTATACTACTCGTACACCTCCTTCATGGCGGGTACGATCGCCACTGTTCTTTCACTAGTGACATTAGTGGTACTGAACTGGTACGGCGCATTCTTGTTGACTCCTGCCGCTGCCAGCTGAACGCCAAGATCAATTAACGCTTGTCTTGAAATCTGAGTCGTCTCATGCAGCGGAGCCTCACAAAGCAGCAGGCCACATTAGCGCGCACTACCGTGCATACTTTAGTTTGCACGGTAGTGGCGAGTTTGCAGGTTCTAGCGCTGCTTAGCACAAGCGCTGATGCGAATAACTTGGAGCATCCGCAAAAAATTGGTGAACCTGTTGCCTCCGGTGCATTCACCTCTCTGCACGAGCCCTCTGGAGTTACCGCCCTCGACGATGGGACCTTGCTGGTGATAGAAGATGAGTCTGGCGCGCCATTGAGAAGAATCAGCATCGACAATGCGTCGTTTGATAACTTTCAACTCTCAGAATACTCTCAGGCCACCGCAAGCAGCTTTATAAAGCGTCGCCTCATCGGCCCACTTGATGACCTTGAAGGAATCGCTAAGCTCTCTTCTCAGCGTTTTTTTGTTATCGGTTCGCATGAGAACGCTAGTCGTGGTCGACAACCACTGCGCGAAAAACTACTGCTACTCACACGAGATGGGAGTGATATCACTCATGCCATCATGCGCCAAGATCTTTACGAGCAGCTAGACCAGCATCTACCTGAATTGACCGCTAAGACTAAAGGTAGCAAAAGAAATGATTCCAGCAGACTCAACATTGAAGGCTTAGCATTTGACAGGAAACGTCATCGCCTGCTGATAGGCCTGCGATCACCTACTATTGATAAAGGTGCCATCATTGTCTCACTGAATAATCCAGTGGAATACCTCGAAGGAAAGGCACCCAATTTTGACAATGGGCTGTTCGCGATTGATCTTGACAGACAAGGGGTCAGAGCCATGGCTTACGATGACCACTCTGATCAGATTCTTTTGGTGGGCAAGCGTGAGTCTGGAAAAAAGAAACACTTTTCTTTATGGACGCTCGATGCACAATCACTACAGCATCCAGTTCGCTATCGCAGCAAAGCCAACAAGTTGTTTGACAACGTGGAAGGCCTAACGCCAATCAACAATGGCATACTGTTCGTTCGAGACGAAGGAGACACCTCCAGTAAAAGCACTAACCACTGGTTTATCCTTACGCGTACACAGTTGGGGTTGGAATAGGCCTAGCCTGAATCATAATTCATTTCACGATCTACACCATGCCACTGAAAATCCCCTATATGGTCAGCCGAAGTTTACGTCTAAGAAAAGAGTTGCATTTGCACCCTTGGCTAACAGCAAGTGTATTGCTGCTACTCAATACATCAACTGCCAATGGACAATCACTGGGCATCTCTGCACCTGAATTCGGCGCATCTCTTGAACTGAATCTGCAACGCGCTGAAGCACAAGACGCTGACTTTATCAACGACCGTGATACCGCTCTGGCAGAGATCGAACTCACTCTTGATGTGAAGCAGCCGTTCGGAGATTTGGCCGAGCTGGTCGGAAGACTTCAACTGAGTAGCCGGAGTTTTACCCGAGACGAACGAAATAATAGTGATGAAAGATTTGCCTATGATCTAGAGCGATTATTTCTGGAAGTGAATCCTCACGACAACTTGCGATTTCGCTTGGGAAGACAGGCCTTTGATGACCCCATGGAATTCATCTGGGATGAAGAACTTGATGGCATTCGGCTCTCCTTCGACATTGGCGATATTGAACTTGAGCTGTCACAAACACGCGAAGACGGGTTTGAGGCCAGCACTCTGGACCGAGTTGATGAAATAGATAACACCTATGCCGCTGTAACGATCAGCCCAAATAAAAATACTTCCTGGACTCCGTACGTGATCTACAGAACAGGTGATGAGTTGGGTAATTCTCCTCAGATCGACAACACATGGATTGGCCTGCAAGCTATTGTTCAGCCCAAAAATTCGTCTTGGAGATACTGGTTACACGCTACCGCAATGGACGGCACCGAAACAGAGGCTGGTACCGAGATAAACCTTGAAGGACGAGCATACCAGCTAGGGATAAACTGGACAGCAAATAGAGCCTGGAAACCGACCCTCACTTTTGCATTTTCTCATGCCACCGGTGGCGAGCGTGATGAGCGCTTTCGGCAAACCGGATTGCATGGCAACGATTTTGCCCTCAATGACAAATCAACCTTTCGATATTTTGGCGAAGTACTCGATCCCGAACTCACCAACATACGCATTCTCACCGTGGGCATAGGTGCTGAAATCACGAAAAAATGGACTGCCGACGTCGCAGTGCATAGTTATCAGCAGGTAGAACTGGAAGACAATCTTCGTGGTAGTGACATTGACTTTGAGCCACTAGGTCTCAACGATGACCTAGGTATCGGTGCTGATCTGATTGTCAACTATGAGTATGGCAAACAGCTCAATTTATTGATGACAGCTGGCAGATTCGTTCCAGGTGACGCGTTCAGCGAAGGGCGAGACGATGCATGGATAGCCCGATTAGAAGTGGAATTTAAATTCTAATTTAAAGAATTATCGGTGTTGATCCAAGTATTCAAAAAGATCGAACAAACCGATGAAAGAGATGTCTAAATTCGTTCTCACCTGATTGTTCGATTTTTTTTCTCTCTAATTTTGCCCATGTAGCTATCATATGTGAACTACGTCTCGTGCGGCGTAGTTCGTGCATTTCCTCTCTGGCTGCCTCAATTGCTCTAATAAACATGTCCGCTAAATCCACTCCCGCCACAGCCCCCAACGGTGGCGATACGAGCGCGCCCAGTGTTCCGAGGCCTGCCTTAATGGCCTTTGCCTTTGCACTGATAACTGCTGGCGTCTTTCTCTATGGGTACAGCTCGCTGATCCCTCTAGTTGCCTCTGGATCTCCATGGGTGTTTCATGCTGAATGGGTCCCGAGACTAGGTATAGATCTGGCATTTCGGGTAGATGGACTTACTCTGATGTTTGGTCTGCTGATCAGTGGAATTGGTGTCTTAGTAGTGACCTACTCGTACGGCTACTTCAAGCATCACAACAGTCATGCACGTCTACAGTGGCTATTGCTGGCATTCATGCTTGCCATGCTTGGGTTGGTTTCAGCTGACAACGTAATACTGCTATTTGTGTTCTGGGAGTTGACCACCATCACCTCGTTTTTGTTGGTTGGATTTGACTACGAAAACAAAAAGGCACGGGGTGCAGCTCTGCAAGCCCTTCTAGTGACGGGCGGCGGTGGCTTAGCACTGCTTGTCGGTCTGATCATGCTGGCCGATGTGTCTGGCACGTACCTGCTGTCAGAGATGATCGAACAAAGCGCGGTGCTAACTCAACATGAGCAATACCCAATCATCCTAGCGCTTATCCTTTTAGGTGCATTTACCAAATCAGCACAGTTTCCCTTTCACTTCTGGCTTCCCAACGCAATGGCAGCGCCTTCCCCGGTGAGCGCTTATCTGCACTCAGCCACAATGGTAAAGGCTGGCATCTATTTAATGATGCGACTGCAACCTTCTCTCGGAGGAACTGATCTGTGGTTCTATACCTTGAGCATTGCTGGAGGTATCACAGCCGTCTGGTCATCTATGATGGCTCTGCGGCAAAGCGACATGAAGCTAATGTTAGCGTGGACAACCGTGATGGCGCTTGGCACATTAACCCTATTTCTATCGTCAGATCTTAGGATAGCCGCGGTTGCAGCAGTCACCTTTTTGTTGGTTCACGCATTCTATAAGTGCGCTTTATTTCTTGCTGTTGGCAACATCGATAAAGGTACGGGAACCAGAGACTTCCACCAACTCGGGTCCCTAGTTAAACACATGCCAGTAACCGCGATTGTGGCATCACTGGCGGCATTATCCATGGCAGGTTTACCGCCTTTCTTGGGTTTTATTGGTAAAGAGCTCAAGTACGAGGCGGCACTGTCTCTGGCTGGCCAACCATGGCTTATTGTGGGTGCAGCTGTAGCCGCTAATGCCATGATGGTTGCCATTGCAGTAACCTTCGTGTTTCGTGTATTTCTCGGTGGAAAATCCACCATCGACCGCACACCCGTCGAGGTTTCTGTGTTGATGTGGGGAGGACCTGCGCTTCTCGCTATCGCTGGATTAGTGACGGGTGTGTTCCCATCATTTATATCGAGTTACGTCATTGAACCAGCAGTGGTTGGCATATTAGCCTCTCCTACTGAGGTTAGCTTATATCTATGGCATGGAGTCAATGCGCCTCTAGTGCTAAGCATCATAACAGTGGTTCTGGGCGTCATCATGTGCTTGAAACTGGATAGAGTTTCTACAGGCATAAACAAGCTGGTTGAGAAGCTGCCAACCACCGGTGATGTGGCTTATGAGTGGTGTATAACTCATACCAAACTGGTCGCGAGCCGTGTTACTGATCAATTACAAACTGGCTCTTTAAGCCACTACCTCACTATTATATTCAGTGTTTTCCTCGTGGCAGCTTCGACCACTATGGTGTTTCAGTCAGTCCAATTAGACCTGTCTAACGTGACTCGGATTAGTCCTCTGCTCGCTATAATTGTTGCCTTAATGATAGGTGCATCATTAGTCGTAGCAGTCAGCGGTTCTCGACTGTTGTCAATTTGTGGTCTTGGCATTGTTGGCAGTGGTATCGCCGTGATTTTTCTCATATTTGGCGCTATTGACGTGGCAATAACCCAGCTTATGGTTGAGACTCTCTTTGTTGTGCTTATTGCTACAGTCCTGGTAAAGCTTCCTCGCTTTCCAGGCGAACAACACCCGGGCACTGCAGGTAGCTTTCGAGATGCTGCTATCGCTATTGGTGCAGGTATTGTGATGATGATACTTACGCTTGGCGTATCACTGGCACCACTGGATATGGGCGTTACTCAGTTTTTTGAGCAAAACAGCTTGGCAAAAGCTTATGGTCGCAACATAGTCAATGTCATCCTCGTTGACTTTAGAGCACTCGATACATTGGGTGAAGTTGCTGTTGTCGCAACCGCCGCCATGGCTGTTATTGCGCTACTGAAAGTTCGTGCTCACCCACAAGGTCCTACATCATGAACTCGTTAATACTCAGCACAATCAGTCGTCTGTTGGTTGGACTTATGCTGCTGTTCTCCCTGTACCTACTCTGGCGTGGACATAACGAACCAGGAGGCGGGTTCATTGGTGGGCTCGTGGCCGCAGCAGGAATCATCGTTTACGGGCTAGCAGAAGGCCCAGCTCTGATGCGCAGCTTGATCAGAGTAGATCCGCGCACCCTCGTTCTCATCGGGTTGTTGCTCGCTATGGTGTCTGGCATTTTACCGCTACTCCAGAACAATGCCTTCCTGACCGGCATGTGGGTTTTTATTGGCGCTACAGAAACTGATAAAGGGCTCGCTCTAGGCACTCCATTGCTATTCGATATTGGGGTTTATCTGGTTGTTGTTGGCGGCGTATCCGGCATGGTGATCGCCATGGAGGAGGAGCTTTAAATGGAAATCTTACTGAGTATCCTGGTTGGTGTGCTGATGTCCACGGGCGTGTGGCTAATGTTAAGTCGCAATCTGGTTAAGTTTCTTTTCGGGCTTGTACTGATTAGTAACGTAGCCAACCTTGTCATCTTTACAGTAGGTGGGTTGACTCCCGGAGCACCTGCGCTCATTGTCGATGGAGGCGCAGCACAGTACGCCAATTCACTACCACAAGCGCTGGTATTAACAGCGATAGTTATTGGATTCGGACTAGTTTCTTTTACGCTTATCCTTGCACTTAAAGCATTCCAGGCCATAGGCACTGTAGACGTGGATGCAATGAATCTGGCGGAGCAACAATCCAATGCTGAGGAGACGTTGTGAACGGATTACTCATTTGCTGCGTACTTCTACCAATGATCACTGCCGTGATCAGTTTCATCTGGCCAGGCTCTGCTCGTGCGCGTGGCATGGTCAGCGTGACAGGCTCTATTTTGCTGCTGCTGGTAAGTTCAGTTCAGCTATATTACGTCGCAGTACACGGTCCAATATCTAATCAAATGGGTGGCTGGCAAGCACCCATGGGCATTACGCTAATCGCTGATATGCTCAGTGCGCTACTTTTGGTGGTCGCCGCTATCGTCGCTACCTGTATCAGTGTCTACTCTGTGTCAGATATCTCAGATGAACGTGTTGAAGGTGGTTACTACACGTTCCTTAATATGCTTACAGCAGGGGTTGCGGGTGCATTTTTAACAGGCGACCTGTTCAACCTTTACGTATGGTTTGAGGTCATGCTGATCTCTTCGTTTGCCCTGTTAGTGTTGGGTGGCAACAAGGTACAACTCGATGGAGCTGTTAAATACGTTGCTATAAATCTCATCTCCACTGTGTTATTGCTTACAGCGATTGGCCTTCTTTACGGGCTCACTGGAACATTGAATATGGCCGATTTGTCGCAACAGGTTCCACTAGTGGAAAACCAGTCGCTCGTAGCCGTGGTTGCGGTCCTCTTTCTGATAGCTTTCGGCATTAAAGCTGCCGTGTTTCCATTGTACTTTTGGTTACCTGCGTCTTATCACACGCTACCCATCAGTGTCAGTGCGTTATTCGCAGCATTGATGACCAAGATCGGTATCTATGCGCTGATGCGAACCTTCACGTTGGTCTTTCCAGGCGAACATGCTGCCATCAGTAACACACTATTGATTATGGGCCTGCTCACCATGATTCTCGGTGTATTCGGGGCAATGACGCACAGCGATATTCGCAGAATTCTAGCGTTTCATGTCATCGGCTCCATCGGCTTCATGTTATTGGGACTCGGACTAGGCTCACCGTTGGCCATGGGTGCAGCCATTTTCTATATGGTGCATGGCATTCTGATCAAAGCACTGCTTTTTATGATTGCTGGCATTGTTGGCAAACTGGGTGGAACGTATGAATTATCAGAACTGGGTGGCTTGTATAAAGAACGTCCCGGATTTTCGATTATCTTTTTGCTCGCAGCTCTTGCTCTAATCGGTATTCCTCCCCTATCAGGATTTTGGGCAAAACTTCTGATCATCAATGCGAGCTTATCTCAAGAGTCTTATATCGTTATCGCATTTGTTTTGATTGCCAGCTTACTCACCTTCATACCACTCATACGCATCTGGTCTGAGGCATTCTGGAAAGCACGCCCGGAAACACCCAAAGCCCATGTAAAAACGGCAAGCGAGCCAGATGCATACGCCTGGACACCTGTATTGGCATTGTCTGCACTGATGCTCCTATTTGGTTTTTTACCCAGTACGGTCATCAATTTATCTGACACTGCGGCAAATAGTTTGCTGGAACCTAGTGCCTATCTGTCGGCTGTACTGCCTGGCGATGAGGTGGCTGCCACGGAGAATGCACAATGACACCATTTGCCACGAACTTGGTTCTTGCCTTTGTCTGGGCCATATTGAACGGTGGAATCGGCCTTCCCAGCCTGATAACCGGATTTATTCTGGGCTATGGCGTGATCTTCATTTTACAGCCCCTATATAAAGACAGCCGCTACTGCAGCATGCTATTCGATGGCGTCAAACTCATACTGTTCTTTATTTGGGAATTGATAGTTTCCAGCTTAAGCGTAACTTGGGATGTACTTACCCCTGTTCAAAAAAGCAAGCCAGCACTCATAGCTGTACCGCTAAGTGCCAAAACTGATGCGGAAGTCACCGTGTTAGCCAATCTGGTTTCTCTTACGCCGGGATCTTTGTCTGTCGACATTACCGAAGATCGCTCACATTTATTGGTACACGCCATGTTTGTAGATGACCCAGAAGCATTCAAAATGGAAATCAAAAACGGAATGGAAAAGCGAGTCTTGGAGGCGATGCGATGATGCCTTCTCTCGATGCGTCAATCGATGGCGCACTTGCACTGACTCTCTTTGGCATGGTGGCGGGTTGTTTTCGAATGCTGAAGGGCCCCACAGTGGCGGATCGAATTGTGGCGCTGGATTTTATCACTGTGCTTCTGGTAGCCATAACGTCCTTACTGGCGTTGAGTCTTGATAATGCAGCTTACCTAGATCTAGGTCTTGCTCTAGCATTGGTTGGATTCCTCGCCACTGTGGCTTTTGCACGTTACCTTGAGACTAACGAGCAGTTACCGCTCGATCAATCATTAGACGTATCGACACAAAAAAGTCGTACCACAGACGCCGCGAAGGCGGTGGATAACGGAGACTCCAGCTCGTGAATGATTCTATCGTAAGCATATTCATTCTGTCGGGCGGTTTCTTTGCTGCTATTGCGGGGCTTGGACTAGTAAGACTACCCGATGTTCTGATTCGCATGCACGCCTCCACCAAGGCGGGTACTTTGGGCGTCGGGCTCATCGTGTTAGGGGTATCCATTCACTTTGCTACATCGTTAGTCATCGCAAAGGCTATTCTCATTATCTCGTTCATGTTGCTAACAGCACCTGTTGCAGCCCACCTGATAGGACGCGCTGCCTATCGTCGGGGTACGCCACTATGGGACCGCACGCTCATGGACGATGCTGCGATGAAAAACAACAGCACAAAAAAACCACAACGCTGAAGCACTAACGAGTCTGTCTTGTTGATGCACCTACAGCAACGGGTGCATCAGGCAAACTGCCCCACTCCGTCCATGAGCCATCGTATAGGGACACTGCAGCGGGATAATCTATATAAGTAAGTGCAAGAATGATCACAGCGGCAGTAACACCCGAACCACAAGTGGTGATAACTTCCTGATGAGGCTGAAGGCCAACGCCATCAAATATCGCAGCCAGACCAGCCTTACTTTTCAAACCGCCTGTGGCGTCAAGTAAGGAAGAGAATGGAATGTTAACGCTGTTAGGAATGTGCCCACTGGCAAGACCAGGGCGAACTTCAGGCTCTTCAGCCGTAAATCGGCTAGCAGAACGAGCATCGATGATGAGCGCGTCACCTTGCAAGCTGGCTTGTTTCACAGCATCAGCATCAATCACAGCTGTAGCCCGCGCTGACTGAGTCGTTTGTGGAGCGAACTTGCATGCTTCGTTGTCAGAGAGGGCATCGGTCAAAGCTTGAACTCGCCCGGCCGCGCGAGTCCATGCAGGTAGACCTCCATCGAGTACAGCCACATTGCTGGCTCCGTGGTGGCGAAACATCCACCAGACTCTCGCAGCAGAAAATAATCCGATGGAGTCGTAAACAACAATCGTATCAGTCGCACCAATGCCCATAGCACCTACGGCTGAAGCAAAAACATCAAATTCAGGCAGCATGTGCGGTAAGCTGCTCGGTGTTGAATGTTCATCGATATCGAAGAACACAGATCCTGGAATATGCACTTGGGCAAATTCATCACGAGCATTTCTGCCGGTGGCAGGCAAATGCCATGACGCATCCACCGTACGAACAGCTGGATCGTCAAGATGCTCCAACAACCACTGCGCCGAGACCACTGGCGGTATCGAATTTTCAGATGCAAGCATAGAATTAGACCCATAAAATCGAGGTAATATCACAGCATAACAGTAGTTCACAGTGCCAGATCAGCAAGTGTGCTTAGGTGCTTCTATAGTTATTTTGCTTTATCCTAGTATTAACCCGAAACGAGCCAGATACCTAACATGACAACGGAAACTCCTAACAAGCATTTTTATCTGGGTCGCAGCAAATCTGATGAGAATCCAGTTTTTCTCAATTCACAAGATTTGACGACACACGGCGTCATTGTTGGCATGACGGGCTCAGGCAAAACTGGCCTAGGTATCGTCATGTTGGAAGAGGCATTGCAACAAGGTATACCCACGTTAATCATTGATCCTAAAGGTGACATGGGCAACCTGATGTTGGGCTTTCCCAATCTATTGCCAACTGACTTCATGCCATGGATGAATGATGAGCCAGATCCTGAGAAGAAAATAGAAGCTGCTGTTAAAATCGCCGGCAATTGGAAGCAAGGTTTGCAGAATGCTGGAATTGAACCCACACGTATTCAGGCATTGCAGGACAATGTAGAGTTCTCTCTTTACACACCAGGCTCTAACGCTGGCTTACCTATTAACGTCATCGGGTCGATGAACGCACCGGTCGCCGACACTGACCCTGAAATACTTCAAGATGAAATCGAGGGGATCGTCTCGTCATTGCTAACCCTAGTGGGGATCAAAAGCGATCCTCTGAGTGGGCGCGAGCACATATTGCTCGCTAACTTGATTAACTGGAAATGGCAGAAACAAGAAGACATGGATCTGGCCACACTTATAGGCTTGATTCAGCAGCCCCCAATGCGCAAATTAGGCGTTATTGATCTAGACACTTTTTTCCCCATCGCTGATCGGGTCAAGCTTGCTCTAAAGATCAATGGCTTGGCTGCCTCACCTGCTTTTGCAAGCTGGAACCAAGGACAAGCACTGGATATTCAATCGATGCTGTATTCGCCTTCAGGGAAAACCCAAGCGGCGATAGTCTCACTCTCGCACCTAGATGAAACAGAGCGCCAGTTTGTAGTAACGCTCATTTTGTCAAAAATGGTGACATGGATGCGAGCGCAACAAGGTACCAGCAATTTACGGGCATTGATCTACATCGATGAGGTATTCGGCTATGTACCACCTGTTAGCATGCCACCTTCAAAAAAACCCATACTCACCATTTTGAAACAGGCCCGTGCTTTCGGCGTTGGACTTGTCTTATCTACCCAAAATCCTGTAGATATCGATTACAAAGCCATATCCAACGCTGGCACGTGGCTAATTGGTAGGCTACAAACCGACAAAGACAAACAGCGCCTTCTCGATGGCATGAACGACTCTGACGGCAACGTTGACATAAAGGCAATTAGTGCAAGCCTGTCAGCTTTGGGAAAACGAGAGTTTGTCTTACACTCAACGCGTGCAGACAAACCACGACACTTCGCTACTCGCTGGGCGATGTCGTACCTTGCAGGGCCGCTAACGCGTGCTCAGATTGAAACTCTCGTAAGCGATGAACAACGAGCAGCTGCGCAAAGCAAGCCATCAGCCGACCCTGATACAGGCGATGATGCTTCGGTAACCCTGGGAGCAAACGAGACGCTATTACGCCCACGTTCAGCCGACGGTATTCAAGTGCGCTATCTTGACCCGGCGGCCAACTTTCTTGAGACCATTGGTGCTCAAAGCTCTGGCACCCGATTACAGGCAGCTTTGGCGGTTCGCGTTAATTTATTGTTTGATGACACCAAAGCAGATTTACGTCATGAGGCCACATGGGAGGCAATCATTAGCCCCTTGAATGGCCCAGTAGATGCCGATAAAGCTATTCGTGTGGACTATGATGAGCGCGATTTACTCAACGACGCCCCTGCTAACGCCGTTTATATGCTGCCGTCATCTGATACAAAAATTGCCAACAAAACCTACTTTCGCGCGGCACAAACAGACATCAAGAACGAGTTATACCGTGAGGAGCATATCGAGTTAAATCACAATAAAGCCTTAAAGCTCTACTCTCGTATCGGTGAAAGCCGTGACGAATTCGAACGGCGCTGCGCCCAATTTGCCGACGATCAAGCTGATCTTGATGCTGACAAAATTCGTGGCATGCTCACCAAGAAAATTGATAGGATTAATGTTGCTATTCAAAAGTCCGAAGATAAAGTGCGAGAAATTCAGTTTGATGCAGCCATTCGACGCAAGGAACAAAGAAGTAACCAGGTCATGGATATTGCTGGTGGTCTGTTAGGTAGTTTGCTAGGAGGTCGTCGTAGTACTCGTTCGATGATAACCACCGGATTGCGACGCAACCAGAGCAAAGGACGCATGGTTGCAAAAGCTGAGGAGCGACTAAAAACAGCAGAAAATCGTTATGAGGAACTTATTGAAGACCGTCAGGCTTTGGAGGAGACCTTAGGTGAAGATCTGTTTGAGATACAACAAGAGTGGGAAGACAAATCAAGTGATATCAGTTCCTTAACTGTAGGGCTTGAAAAAACCGATATCTCTATCGACGATATCATCCTGCTCTGGATTCCAGTAAACGTATAAGTGTGGCGGATTTTATTTCATATGCTCTAGACATACTTGCGCTAACAGGCGGCGGCCGCGGACCTGTCACGAACAACGTGACTCCGCATCTGTTGGGAGCTATATTCTGGGGTGTCTTTGGCCTCTACCTGGCACTGTGCTACAAAATGTTCAAGCCTAATGCAGACGGGCTGCTGATGGTTAGTATTATCATTCAGTTTTTTGCAGAATCCAGTGCTTTTGCCAGTGTATCCCTGCAAGCATTCAGTAGTTCTCCCTTAAATACATCCACCTCTGTCTTTTGGCAATCCATTCAGAGCCTACTAAGCGACACTGGGCGTATTCTTCTCTGTGCAGCATTCCTGCATTTTGTCATCAGGCAAGCACTGCTGACAAAACGTGTTATCAAACTATGCTTTGGTTTTCTCGCACTAGTTTTAGCATCTGAAATACCACTCATACTTAATACGTTTTCCAGCATTGAAGCTGGGGTGCAGGATATCTACAGACCTTATCTGCTCACAGCGTCAGAGCTCCTTGTCACAATGATACTGGTTTATTGCATAGTTCGGATAGCCACAAGCAAACGTCAAATACGTTGGCCAGTGATGATAGCTTTGGCTTTTTTGCTTATAGAAAGCCTCGTCATTTGTCTTCTCTACATGTCTGATGGCGCGCTGTACTCCTCACTCTCACCCATCGCTGGTAATTTACGATTGTGGGCAATTCCAATTATTTCCTATGCGGCACTTCAAGTGCGCCATGTTGAACAAGTGCGGCGACATCACGGTGTTCAAGCTAATCAGCGTCTTGAAGCGCTCGGCAAATTGTCATCAGGCATTGCTCATGATTTCAACAATCATCTACAGATCATTTTGGGCTACAACGAAATGGCCAAGGGTCTCAGTGATCAATCAAGCAAACAACAAGAGCCCCTAAACAGAATTGAAGAGGCGGCATTAAAGGCTGGCGAACTCATTGATCAATTACTGGCTTTTCGCAGAGGTCAACCAGTCGAATTGAAAGCTGTGCACCTCAATGAGATTATCACTCAATTGAACCCAATGGTATCGCGCCTTTTGGCACCAAATACAAAACTGATTTATAATCTGGATACGAATATCCGCCCGATTTATGCTGATCAAACCATGTTGGAGCAGGTGATCATTAATCTGGTGGATAACGCAAAGGATGCAATTAACGGATGCGGAAGCATCACAATATGTACGCGCTCGTTGTCATCAGAAGATAGACACGGAAACACAGGCGAACCGGGTTATGAGCGTACACAGCTGATAGTATCTGACGATGGCACGGGTATGGACGAAAGCACCATCACCCGCATCTTCGAACCATTTTTTACCACTAAGGCAATTGGTGAAGGCACAGGCCTGGGCTTGTCCACGGTGCACAGCATTGTGACGAATCATCGAGGCTCGGTTTACGTCAAAAGTAAACCTAACCGGTATACCCGCATCTATGCTGAATTTCCAGTTAGCGAACTTGCTACACACGTCGAAAGCCACGACTCTCAAAGCACGATTGAGCAGAATAAAAAAACTCTGCCATCTAATTTGACAATACTGCTCGCCGAGGACGAGCCAGTATTACGCAATTTAGCTCGAATATTACTCGAAGTAAATGGTCATCATGTTGTGATCGCTCTTGACGGCCAACACGCAGTTGACATCATACGCACGGATCAAAGCTCTGTAGATCTGTGTATTTTTGATGTAATGATGCCAGTATTAACCGGCTATGAAGCCTATGAGCAGATACACCAAACTCATCCAAACACCCCCGTGTTGTTTATAAGCGGTGATGTCAGTCGCACATCCAAAGCTCAAACTCATCTTGCACACCTGCAAAAGCCTTTTTCGAGTACTCAGCTTCACGAAAAAATTAGATCAGTATTGGAAAACAGTTAACAGATTGGAAAAACGTAAAACACGCGAAAAATCCAGTGTATTGAAGGCCTCGATTTTAAGTGCCGCGTGAATAGACCTTTCTTGGATTTATCTTTTAGGCGTGCTTGCGCAATAAACAGCAAAACGTGGATTCTGTGCTTTGAGCTCTAGATTTTTGAAATATCGTTTCAATGTATCTTGATAAGGCAAGTTCTTGTTTGCCACAATCCACAATTGACCTTCACGCCTTAAACAACGGGATGCAGCCTTGATGAAGGCTCGAGTTGTATCTCCTGTCAGTGCATGCTGAGTATGAAACGGCGGATTACAAACGATTAAATCAATCGATAAAGAATCAATAGTTTCTAGGCCATCAGCAACCTGAAACCTTGCATTATGCACGGCTGTTTCATTGTTGAACATGTTGGCGTAATTCTCACGAGCCGATGCAACTGCTTGGTAAGACTCATCAACAAAGGTCACCGTTGCCTTTGGCTGAGAACGCTGCACACATAAACCCAAAACACCGTTGCCACACGCCAGATCAACAACATCTGAGCTTTGCGGCAGCAGGTTCATGTTTTCAATAAATAGTCTGGAACCAAGATCAACACGATCCCGACAAAATACATTCGCATGATTGACTAATGACAAATCCAGATCCTGATCAACATAACGATCAGGGTAATTCGATATATGGCTTGGCCTATCACCTGCCAAGCTCTGATCAATAGTGCAGAACAGCAATCGCGCTTTTTTTACAGCCAGTGATGTTTGCACGGTTCCTATGTGCTTTTCGAACAATGAAAACGCCTTGTTGCTCAAGTATTTCAACATACAGGCAGCCACAACCACACTGTTCTGATGCAACAGAGGACGTATTTGCGCGAGCTGATCGTCAAGTAAAGCTAATGTCTTGGGCACTTTGATTAGCACAATGTCCAAAGGCGCTTCGGGTGAATTCGTTGATTCAAGCTCAACGGGCGAACGTGGCAAATTATTAGCTTTCCAATTTCGTTGTAGAGCGGTATGCGCCAGAAACGAATCTGACCAACTTATCGGCTCAAGGCTGTGCAGAGCACAGCTTAATGCGCCATGAGCATCGTTACAAATAAGTAGTCGTCTGGTGGGTGTCGATTCGAGTTCAAGAGTCTCTTGAACATGCTTTATCAGCAATTCATCGGCGGCATCCCATGCGCGCAGTGAGCGATCAGACGTAGCCGGATAGCGGCGAAGTTTAAAATGTCCCAAAGGGGTACGGAGTTCATTCATGTAACAATTTGTAGCAAATACATCGATCGATTGAGTACCGACAGTCAAAAACCAGACTTATGTCGTACTTTAAGTAAAACCATTATGGATACATTAGAGCAAACGCACGTTATACTAGCGACGCGCTGGCAACAGTCTCATGAACAGCGTAATTACAAACTTTAGCTCTTGCGTCAGTTTAGTGCTAGAGGCCACCACTATGGAGTTTATTACACTATGAAAAAATTGCTTGTAAGTTCAGCTGTAGCCTTGAGTCTTGGCGCGGCGGCAGGTGCTGCCTCAGCGGAAGACATCAAAGTCGGCGTATTCCTCGGCCTAACTGGTCCACTAGAATCTCTGGTTGCCAATATGGCACCGGGTGCAGAAGCCGCGATCGCTGAAGTCAGCGAATCAGGCAAATTTATGGACGGCTCCACTGTCACAGCTGTCCGTGCTGATACAACATGTGTTGATGCGGCAGCGGCTACGTCGGCCATTGAACGTCTCATTACTTCTGACAAAGTCGCAGGCGTTGTCGGCGGCGATTGCTCGGGTGTAACAACAGCTGCACTAACAAACGTTGCTATGCCAAACGGCATGGTCATGATTTCACCGTCAGCCACCTCGCCTGCGCTGTCTACCATTGAAGATAATGGCCTGTTTTTCCGTACAGCGCCTTCTGACGCACGTCAGGGTGTAGTCATGAGCAATATCATCATGGAGCGCGGTTTCAAAGAAGTTGCACTGTCTTACACCAACAATGACTACGGCAAAGGTTTGGCTGATGCTTTCCAGAGCGCGTTTGAAGAAGCTGGTGGCACAGTCACTATTTCCAGCTCACACGAAGATAACAAAGCTGACTACTCAGCTGAAGTTGGCGCCTTGGCATCTGCTGGTGGAGAAATCCTAGTGGTAGCTGGCTACCTCGACAGTGGCGGCAAGGGCATCATCCAGGGCGCTATCGATACAGGCGCATTTGATACTTTCGTACTACCAGACGGCATGGTTGGTGATTCACTGCCCGTTGCTATCGGGCCAGACCTCAACGGTTCTTTCGGCCAGGCCCCGGGCACTGACAGCGAAGGCGCTGGAATGTTCGTAGAGCTTGCTGAAGGATTCGATGCAACGTCACCGTTTGCGGCTGAGAGCTACGACGCAGCAGCACTTCTTCTGTTGGCTATGCAAGCAGCAGGTTCAACTGACCCACAGATGTACAAAGACAGCGTAATGGATGTAGCGAATGCGCCTGGCGAACCCATCCTTCCTGGTCAACTGGGCAAAGCGCTTGAAGTCCTAGCAGCTGGCGGAGAAATTGACTACGTCGGTGCATCCAATGTAGAACTTATCGGTGGTGGCGAAAGCGCTGGTAACTACCGTGAAATTGAAATTCAGGACGAAGCCCTTCAAACTGTCGGTTACCGTTAGTTTCTGAAAGTAGTGATGTGATGTGAACGGGCGGCTTTCGGGCCGCCTTTTTATTTTGGCAAGTATTATTAGTTGCCTAGAATTTTTAGCCAATATTGTTATCAAAAATATCAGACAAGGTTAGCAAGACGTAGCTATGCAAAGAGAGATCCACAACAGATGATCAAAGTAGAAGGTCTAAGCAAGAAATTTGGTGGATTCACGGCAGTCAACAATGCTTCGCTGGAAATCGCCGCAGGCTCAATCACGGGTCTAATAGGCCCCAATGGCGCTGGCAAGACAACCTTGTTCAACGTCATTGCTGGTGTGCATAAATCCAGTGCAGGTAGCGTGCACTTGGCTGGCGAAGACATAACTGGGCTTGAACCGCACGAGCTGTTTCACAAAGGCATGCTAAGAACGTTTCAGGTGGCGCACGAGTTCTCAAGCTTGAGTGTTCGCGAGAATCTTATGATGGTGCCGGATGCCCAGCCTGGCGAGAGCTTACGTGATGTCTGGTTCGACTCTCGCAAAGTTAGACAGCACGAAAAACAGGTCATGGCCAAGGCAGACGAAGTCATCGAATTCCTTGAGATTTCTCATGTGGCAAACGAGTTGGCTGGTAATTTGTCTGGAGGTCAAAAAAAGCTTCTAGAACTAGGCCGAACCATGATGGTCGATGCAAAAATTGTCTTTCTCGACGAAGTTGGAGCTGGTGTCAACCGCACACTACTCAACACCATAGGTGATGCAATTATCAGATTGAATCAGGAGCGCGGCTATACCTTCTGCGTCATCGAACACGATATGGACTTTATAGACAAACTCTGTGACCCGGTGATAGTCATGGCCGAGGGCAGCGTTTTAGCACAAGGCACGTTGGCAGAGATAAAAGCCAATGAGCAAGTCATTGAAGCCTATTTGGGCACTGGCTTGAAAAACAGGAAGGCCTCATGAGTTATCTATCTGCAAAAGGTATGACCGGCGGCTACGGCAGTGTAGACATTCTCCATGACTGCACTATTTCTGTCGAAAAAGGCGAAATTGCTGTCATCGTGGGGCCAAACGGCGCTGGAAAATCAACAGCCATGAAAGCGGTGTTTGGTATGCTTGCCATTCACACAGGGAAAGTCACTCTGGACGGCGAAGACATCACGGCGCTAACGCCACAGGCCAGAGTGGCCAAGGGCATGGCCTTTGTACCTCAAACCAATAATATTTTCCCTTCCATGTCTGTTGAGCAAAATCTGGAAATGGGGGCTTTTCTTCGTCGTGACGATATCAACGGCACCATGGAGCAGGTGTATGAGTTGTTCCCTATTCTGCGGCAAAAGCGCTTACAGAATGCCGGCGAACTCTCTGGCGGCCAACGACAACAAGTGGCTGTGGGTCGCGCACTGATGACCAAACCAAAACTGCTCATGCTTGACGAACCTACCGCTGGTGTCTCACCCATCGTCATGGATGAGCTCTTCGATCTCATTATCGATATCGCCCGCACCGGTCTTTCCATTCTTATGGTTGAGCAAAATGCTCGTCAAGCCTTGAACATTGCCGATAAAGGCTATGTGCTTGTGCAAGGCGAAAACCGCTTCACCGATACAGGACAAGCATTGATGAACGACCCAGAAGTCCGTCGTAGTTTTCTCGGAGGTTGATATGGAAAACTGGCTAAACGCTTTTGCGCTGTTATCAAACTTTGTCATAGTGCCTGCTCTTGCCTACGGCAGTCAGCTTGCACTGGGGGCTCTTGGAGTCACGCTTGTATTTGGAATACTGCGTTTCTCCAACTTCGCTCATGGCGACACCATGGCTTTCGGCACTATGGTTGTTATCTTGTTCACCTGGTGGTTTCAGTCCATGGGAATAAACTTGGGGCCGCTGCCAACCGCTTTGTTGGCATTGCCTTTCGGGATTTTGTTCTGTGCGCTTTTTGCGCTGCTCAGTGATCGACTGGTGTATCGCTTCTACCGAGCCAAACGCGCCGATCCGGTGATATATCTGATTGCCTCTGTGGGCGTCATGTTTGTCACTAACGGCATTGTGCGATTTATCATCGGCCCAGATGACCAGAATTTTGCCGATGGAGAGCGCTTCATCATTCGCGCTCGGGATTTTAAAGAGATGACCGGGCTAGCAGAAGGCGTCTCCATAAAACTGAGTCAAGGCATCACTTTTTTCACCATGATTATCGTGGTAATCGCCCTGTTCTGGTTTCTCAATAAAACCCGATCGGGCAAGTCAATGCGCGCCTATTCAGACAATGAAGACCTAGCGCTACTATCGGGTATTAACCCTGATCGCGTAGTTGCTATCACCTGGATTATTGCAGCGGCACTGGCTACCATCGCAGGCACGTTGTATGGGCTAGATAAATCGTTTAAACCTTTCACGTATTTTCAACTTTTACTACCTATTTTTGCTGCGGCCATTGTTGGTGGTCTGGGCAACCCATTAGGTGCCATCGCAGGCGGTTTCGTGATAGCGTTTTCGGAAATTACCGTCACCTACGCGTACAAGCGATTTATTGGTCATTTAGTACCTGAAGACTGGGAGATTAACGGGCTTATCCAACTACTCTCTACAGACTATAAATTCGCAGTGAGTTTTATTATCTTGTTGCTGGTGTTGTTAATCAGACCGCATGGAATATTCAAGGGGACCGGGGTATGAGAGGCGCACTACGTAACCTGACATACTTCCTGATCATGGCAGCATTGATTGTGCTGGTTGGTCAGATGCAAAGTTGGAATCTGGCACTGTCGATACTTAACCTGTGTATTATTTCGGCAATCATGGCGCTAGGCGTCAACATCCAATGGGGCTATGCAGGTTTGTTTAATGTAGGTGTCATGGGTTTCGCAGCCCTTGGCGGGGTTGCAGCCATGTTGATCTCGATGCCACCTGTCGTGGAAGCTTGGTCTGCTGGCGGCACAGGTGTTGCCTTGGGTAGCCTAACCCTAATTGTGACTATCGCAGCAGCTGTGTTCACCTTCAGGTCGTTGGCACAAGGCAAGCTACGAATGCTTGCTCTCATCATCGTCATTGCTGTTGGCTACTCTGTAACGCGTAGTATTTTTGATCCAGCCACCGATGCAATAGAGCGCGTGAATCCTGCGGCTACCGGCTATCTCGGTGGATTGGGTTTGCCCGTCTTGCTGTCTTGGCCAATAGGCGGACTATTTGCCGGTGGTGCAGCCTGGATAGTTGGCAAAATTACATTAGGTTTGCGCACAGATTACCTGGCAATTGCCACGCTGGGTATTTCAGAAATCATAGTAGCAGGACTCAAAAACGAAGACTGGCTGACGCGCGGAGTAAAAAACGTGGTTGCTATTCCTCGGCCTGTACCTTATGAAATCAACTTACAGCGCAGTGAATGGTTTATCAACTGGTGCGCCAAGCTGGGAGTTGAGCCCGTTACGTTCTCCAGCATTTTCGTCAAGCTGTGTTACGCAAGTCTTTTCACAGTGGTACTTCTTATTGTTTTATACCTCTCCGAAAAAGCGTTGCGCTCACCTTGGGGCCGTATGATGCGCGCCATAAGAGACAACGAAGTCTCAGCCAGCGCGATGGGCAAAAACGTAAAAGCTCGGCACCTACAGGTATTTATTCTAGGTTCAATGGTTATTGGCGTTGCAGGAGCCATGCTAACGACACTCGATGGTCAGTTAACACCGGCCTCATACCAACCATTGCGCTTCACTTTTCTTATCTGGGTCATGGTTATCGTCGGAGGTTCAGGTAACAATTGGGGTGCAGTTCTTGGTGGTTTCGTCATTTGGTATTTCTGGATTCAAGCAGAACCCTTAGGCATCTGGTTAATGGAGCAGATCACAACCAACATGGATGCCGGCAGTGCACTGCGTGCACACTTAATCGATTCAGCTCAACACATGCGTCTGATGACCATGGGGCTTATTTTGCTCCTGGCACTACGTTTCAGTCCACGAGGATTGATTCCAGAGCGCACAGGACACGGCTAGTATTTTCAGTAAAAAACCAGTAGTTAAAGTCTAATACCACCAGTTCGGTCAAACCGCTCGTCTAACTAAGTACGGGCTCAGATTCCTATCCACGTTCGGTATCAACAGCAAAATGGCATCGTTTTTGCGTTGGTTACTCCACTACCTAGCAAACGGTCTGTTTAGCCGTTGGTGTTGCTGTAGAGAGAGAATGGATATGGATCGACAAGACAAATATTGCTCTGGATTGCAAAGTAATACTGATTTCCGTGCAAAGGCCACACTGGGTGTCGCCAAAGCTGCGTTCTGCCTACTCTTACCTCTTACTGCTCTAAATTTTATTCAGGGCAATGTTCCTGTGGCTCTAGTATCTAGCTACATACTTGTATTATTAGCCTTGAATGTCTATCTCGTCGTGTATAACCAGCGCCATGAGAATTTCACTATTAGCGCTCTGGTTATTCCCGGCATGATACTCATGTCTATCGTGTTCCAGCACAACGCAATTGTAGCCAGCCTCTGGTGCTTCCCATCGATAATTGCTTGCTATTGCATGCTGTCGAGACGTCGGGCGGTTTATGTCAATTTTTTCATTCTCTTTATGGCGATACCGCAAGCTGCAAGCTATCTGAGCCCTGATTATTCAACACGAATAGCAGCCACTCTCATAGCGGTAAGTCTGTTTTCATTTATTTTGGTGAGAACTATTGATCAACTGAACACGCGCCTCCAGCAACGCCTGCTACACGACCCTTTGACAGGCCTGTTGAACAGGCTAAGCATGAAAAATAGCCTGCAGGGGGCAATAACGATTTATGAGACTCATGCGCAAACAGCAACTCTGCTAGCAATCGATATTGATTATTTCAAATCTATTAATGATAGGTTCGGCCACGAAGCCGGCGATCAGGCTCTTATCCAATTAGCACTTATTTTTGAATACAATCTGCGTGGGACTGATAAATCGTTCCGAACCGGCGGCGAAGAATTTCTAATTCTTATGCCTGCAACACGCGAAAAAGAAGCGTACAAAATTGCCGAGCGTCTGCGCCGTGAAATTGAGCTTGCCGAGATCATC
Organism: Granulosicoccus sp.; assembly: GCA_023300375.1. GTDB lineage: Bacteria > Pseudomonadota > Gammaproteobacteria > Granulosicoccales > Granulosicoccaceae > Granulosicoccus. The sequence goes on from JALZWO010000020.1 coordinate 29,811, forward strand.
CCTGGCGAATCAATGACCATCAGTGTGGGTGTCGCGCAATTGTCCCAAGGCGAAGACTGGCAGCAATGGACCAGACGAGCAGACCAACATCTGTATGAAGCAAAGCGACTGGGCAGAAATCGCGTGACATTAAGTGATAAAAAACACTCGAACGTGGTGGATATTCGCAAAAATGCTGAGCGTTCTGGGCTCGACTTTTAGCACTGTAGTCAGTTCGCTACACTGACGCATTAGAATATTCTGTCGTTTAAATTTCCAGTATCGTCAAATTTGGATCCCACCATTGCATTGCTGCGATATGATGGCAGCTTACAATCAAACACCCCACTGGTTTCGCAAATGACGCCCTCCACTGCTAGTGCATTGATTCAATGCTTAGAACACTACGATGTGTCTTGCGTCTTTGGTATTCCAGGAGTACACACACTAGAACTGTATCGTCATTTGGCGGCCAGCAATATCAAGCACATCACGCCTCGCCATGAACAAGGCGCTGGATTTATGGCTGACGGCTATGCCCGCGTAAGCAACAAACCCGGTGTTTGTTTCATAATTAGCGGGCCTGGAATGACCAACATGATTACGGCCATGGCACAGGCTTGGTCAGAGTCTATTCCCATGCTCGTTATATCGTCGGTCAATTCTCATGGAAACATGGGATCGGGAAACGGATGGTTGCACGAACTCAGTAACCAACAAGCTTTGATTGATGGTGTTTGTGCTTTTAGCCATACTCTACATAATCCTAGCGAGTTGAAGCAAGTGCTTGCTCGTGCATTTGCTGTATTCAACAGTGAGCGTCCTCGCCCAGTACATATTGAAATCCCTATTAATGTACTCAGTGCTGCGTACGTTACTCAAAAAGCATCTAAGCCTATAAACAGTGCGCTAGAGCAGATAGCCTGTACATCGGTTGCATCGCCTGTTTTGATAGAACAGGCTGCACAGCAACTTATTGATGGTTCACGCGTTGTCATCCTAGCCGGTGGTGGCGCTAGACATTCAGCACAGGCACTGCAAAGACTGGCTGAACAACTTGATGCTCCAGTTGTTATGACGGTCAATGCTCGCGGCGTTTTACCTACCTCGCACTTACTTGCAGTGTCGGCTTCAGCCAGTTTGCCAGCGGTACGTGCGCTAGTGGCGCAAGCCGATGTGGTACTGGGCGTAGGTACTGAGATGGGGCCCACCGATTACGATTTTAATGAAGACGGACAATTCGATATACCCGGAATATTCATTCGTATTGACATTGATGCGCAACAGATGCATCGAAGTCATCAACCTCAGTTAGCCCTTGTTGGTGATGCGAATGCTACGTGTTGCGAAATACTTGATTCTGTAGTGATGCTTGGAAATCGCGCCGGGGTAGATAGTAAACTTGGTCATCAACTAGCAGCAATAGCCAATGCTCAAACAATTGAATCACTCAGTTCTCGCGAAAAAAACTATATCCAAACTCTAGTTTGTATTCGCGAATCACTGAGTAACGTAATTATAGTTGGAGATTCCACTCAGCTTATTTATGCAGGCAACAGCGCGTTCGGTATGAACACACCGGGTTCATGGTTTAACTCTGCCATGGGTTTTGGTACTTTAGGCTATGCCCTGCCCGCCGCTTTAGGTGCTGCACAAGCTGCGCACGGCAACCGACCGGTTGTTGCTATTTGCGGTGATGGTGGTTTGCAATTTAGCTTGGCGGAACTAGCCAGTGCTATTGATGCAAAGCTAAATCTTATACTTATCGTTCATGAGAATGGTGGCTATCAAGAGATCAAAAATTTCATGGAAACAAAATCAATAGAACCTGTAGGTGTTGAACTTATGACACCTGATTTTTCAGCTATCGCTACTGCGTTCCAATGGGAGGTGCTGAGATTAAAATCTATGAAATCTTTTTCCAACACACTCCAAGAAGCGGCTAATAACAACACGCCCACAATGATACTTATTGAAGATGCACTCTTCGATGAAAAATCTAATTAATACTAGTACGTTGCATGATAGTGAGGTCCGAGCTGACACTTGCATGGTAGGTTGGGCTTCACCGCTAATTGACAGTAATCGCACAAGCCAGAACCTGTAGGTTGCAAGTCTTTGTCAAGCTCAACGCGGTTGTCAAAAACAAAACAATCGCCCTGCCAATGCGACTCATTTGTTTGCTGTAAATAGTTAACTACACCCCCTTCCAACTGATACACCTCTCGAAAACCTTCAGCCAGTAACCACGGCGCTGCTTTCTCACAGCGTATGCCGCCTGTACAGAATGTCACTACAGCGTCAGACTTATCAAGCTCACCATTAGCGAGCGCTTTTTGAACAGCCTCCTTAAAATGTCGGAAGTGCTTGATATTGAGTTGTGTTGCAGTAGCAAAGGTACCAGACACAATTTCATAGTCGTTACGTGTGTCGAGCAACACCACAGACTTGTCACTAGCGAGCCAGCTATCAAGCTCGTTTGGCGTTAGCGCTGGGGCCGATGGGCGTGCGCTTTGCAATCGATCTGATTCCTCCCCATCAAATGCAATGATCTCTGCCCGAACACGCACACGTAGGCGCTTATGCGGTATAGATGGCGATAGACTCTTTTTGAGCCAAAGGCCTTTAAATGGTTCATGCTGATCTAGACAACGTACAGCAGCAGCTGTTTGCGTACCGGTGCCAGCAATACTGACATTGATACCTTCCTCTGCCAGTATTACGGCCCCTTTAATACCTGTTGGCATAAGGGCATCACGCAGCGTAGATTGCAGCTGCTCAGGCTCGTTGAGCAACACAAATTTATAACCGGACAGATTTACGATGGGCTCTTTATCGTGACTATCTTTCATTAGCAGTTATCAGAGTAAGCATCAGGATGAAATTGACCAATCTAAACAGTGGAATTTTACTGTGAAACATTCTCGATGACGATACCACACGATTAAGAACTGCTAAAGTCGGGGTATCGACAAACCTCCCAAAACAAGGAATCTAGTATGAACTTTCAGGCACTTCTAGTAGAGAAAAATGATGATGGAAAAACATCGGCCAGCATTCAACAGCTTGACGATTCTCGCTTACCTGAAGGCGATGTCACCATCAATGTAGAATACTCCACGTTAAATTACAAAGATGGATTGTGTGTTGGTCCGGGCGGCGGACTAGTCAGAAATTATCCACATATCCCAGGAATTGATCTTGCCGGCACTGTCGCTGACTCTTCTAGCAAGGACTATAAGCCGGGTGATAAGGTCGTGCTCACGGGTTGGCGTGTTGGTGAAGCTTGGTGGGGTGGCTACTCGCAAAAGGCCCGAGTTAAAAGCGAATGGCTAGTGCCGCTGCCAGAAGGCATTACTACGCGACAAGCCATGGCTGTGGGCACAGCAGGCTTTACAGCTATGTTGGCTGTTATGGCGTTGCAAGATCATGGCTTGAAGCCTGACCAAGGGCCTGTACTCGTTACAGGCGGAGCCGGCGGTGTGGGTTCAGTTGCTATAGCCATCTTAAGCAATCTGGGCTTTGAAGTAGCCGCTGTAACCGGTCGTCCCGAAGCGGCCGATTACCTGCGTTCTCTGGGTGCCACTACCATCGTAGATCGCAGTGAGATCAACGAAACTGTTAAGCGCCCGTTGGAGGCTGAAAGCTGGTCTGGCTGCGTAGATGCTGTTGGTGGCGACATGCTAGCAAGGGTACTAGGACAAATGAAATACGGCGCCTCAGTGGCCGCTGTAGGGCTCGCTGGAGGCGCTCAACTACCAGCCACCGTTATCCCTTTCTTGCTAAGAGGCGTAAACCTTCTGGGTATCGACTCAGTCATGCAACCCTTTGACAATCGCTTACGCGCTTGGCAAAAACTGACCCAAGCACTGCCGATGGAAAAACTGGAAGCCATGGTTACACCTGCCACCCTGAGTGATCTGCCAGAACTTGGCAAGCAGATCTTAAAGGGGCAAATTCGCGGACGTGTTGTGGTTGATGTTAACGCGTAGTATCTTGAAAATGATTAGCGCTCTAACATTTTTATCCACGATAGCCAAATAGTCTGTCTTTGATAATATGTTGCGCTGTAGTGTCAGCCAACTGCGATTCCCAGCTGCCTCGACCATTAGGCAGTTGGGATAATATCTCTCGAGAGTAAATTTCTAGAAGCGATGTATCACTGCACTCGATACCCTGAATAAATTGATTCTCCAATAAATGCTGATACAGAAAACGCATATTCTCCTGCACTTTGATGTCTGTAAAATCGTGCAGGGCATTACTGCTACTGTTATCAAGTTCCGGATAAACAAACAGACGAGTGTTGTCGGGAAATAATTTACCAAAACCTTCCAGAATACCGCCCTCAACTCCTACGTACTTCTTTTCGTCAAAAATCTCTTTAATATTAACCATTCCCAGCACGATTCCAATCTGTCGTGCTGTGTACTGACGAAAATACGCCCTTAAGGAAAAGTAGCGAGTGTAGTCAGACACCATCACACTGTAGCCAAGTTCATTAAGCAACTCTACGCGGGTTACCAGATCCGCCTCTGGCACGAGTAGATCTTTACCATAGCTATCGTTCAGCGAGATCTCGGCAAGCACAATCGTATTGCTATCATCAACATTGTCTAATTGCTTGAACGCCTCAAAACCTTGCTGAATCATATCGCTATTCAGCTTCGTTACCGGTTTGAATGAGCCGCGTGTGGTCAGCACGTTTTTCTTGTAAAGCATCTCGGCAGGCACCGCTACCTGGCCGTCCGGAGTAAACATGATGGCGCGTGTTTTCCAGCTTCTGATCAAATACAGGTTTGTGGCACGATTACCGATATCCTCAAAGTAAGGCCCTTTGAATTCTATGGAATCAATCTCGATGACACCACTCGACAGGCTGTCAGTTAGCGAATCGATTAACATGCGAGGATTTTCATAGTAGTAATAAGCCCCATAAATGAGGTTTATTCCCAGAACACCTAAGGTGTCTTGCTGCTTTTCAGCGGTATCTTCAAGCATACGCACGTGCACGATGATGTCTGACGGTTCAGCTTGCGGATACATCTGCACACGAATACCACACCACGCATGACACTCATTGGAGCGATTGAAACTCTTCGCAGAAACGGTTGCAGCATAAGAAAAATACCTTGAAGATCGTGGCCGTGTTGTACTCAGGCGCGACACCACTAACTCGAATTCTTTATCTAGCATGGCCTTGACTCGTGCCTTGCTGACGTACCTACCACCTTCTTGTGTGCCATAGATGGCATCAGAAAATTGCATATCGTAGGCGGAAATGGATTTAGCCACTGTGCCCGCCGCCGCACCTGCCAAAAAGAACTGGCGCGCAACTTCCTGCCCTGCTCCAATTTCAGCAATGGTGCCGTACTTTTTTTCGTCCAAGTTCAGCCTCAACGCTTTAGTAAGAGTTGAACGACTACTGACGTTATTTTCCATGGGAGGACAATGTGTTTGAAAGTCGGAACAATAATAGCAGGCAATTAGAACGCCATTTGTGCCAAAACTAACGCCCCTTCCACACAGGCTCGCGCTTTTCAGCAAACGCTTTAAAGCCTTCCAGGTTATCTTCTGATCCGTACAGTTTGTCGACGGTGGGCAGCTGGCGTTTGGTCACTCTGTTCAGTGCATCTGCAAACTTCGAATCTTCCGCATCGCGCACTATCTCTTTAATGGCGGCAAAGACCAACGGTGGACCATCCGTTAGGCGCTGGGCTAACTTACGCGCCTCGTTCATCAGCTCATCAGCGGCGTACACATGGTTAACGAAACCCCAGCGTGCTGCCTCCGCAGAATCAAGCCAACGCCCGGTAAGCAACATTTCCATGGCCACATGATAGGGAATTCGTTTGGGAAGCTTGATACTCGCAGCATCAGCCACGGTGCCAGAGTTGATTTCTGGCAATGCAAAGCTTGCATGCTCTGCTGCCAGAATAAGATCGCACGATAGCGCAATCTCTAACCCTCCACCACAACAAATGCCATTGATAGCAGCGATGACAGGTTTGTTGAGCCCCGGTAATTCTTGAAGGCCACCAAAGCCTCCGACGCCGTAGTCACCATCGACGGCATCACCATCGTTTGCAGATTTCAGATCCCATCCGGGGCAGAAAAATTTTGCTCCAGCCCCTGTAACAATCGCAACGCGTAATTCAGGGTCATCGCGAAAATCCTGAAACACCTCACCCATGATTCGGCTGGTAGCAAGATCCACAGCATTGGCTTTTGGTCGGTCTAGTGTGACTTCTAAAACAGCGCCGTTAACGGTTGTTTTTATCGGGCTTGTTGCGTCTAGCTTAATCATAAGATTTCTATCAGATTCGGTTTGTAGATGCTAAGCGCCTTTGGCTCGTAGCAATGAACGCGAGATAATATGGCGTTGAATTTCAGAGGTACCTTCCCAGATTCTCTCGATCCGCGCATCACGCCATATACGCTCCAACGGCAGATCCTCCATCAAACCCATACCGCCGTGAATCTGTATGGCTTCGTCAGCAACCATGGCAAGCATTTCAGTGGCTTTGAGTTTAGCCATTGCCATATCTGCATCTGTTGCAGCACCTTGCTCATACTTCCAGCCAGCCTCAAGAATCATCAGTTCGCTGGCTTTCATCTCCATAGCCATATCGGCCAACTTGAAAGACACCCCTTGAAATTTACCAATGGGTTGTCCGAACTGGTGTCTGTTGGCCGCGTAGTCAACAGCATACTCAAAAGCGCGTTCAGCTCTGCCTAAGCAACTGGCACCCACTTGCAAACGCGTAGCACCCAGCCAGTCATTGGCTACATCAAAGCCTTTATGCACTTCACCCAAGACTTGCTCGTTGTGAATACGACAGTTATCGAACTGCAGTACAGAATTGGTATAACCGCGATGCGACACATTTTTGTACCCATCAAGCACGCTGAAACCCTTTGTGCCTTTATCGACGAAAAATGCAGTTATTAACTTCTTCTTACCTCTGGGGGTGTCCTCTTCACCAGTAGCCATAAAACAGATAGCGAAGTCGGCTATGTCAGCGTGTGAAATAAAGTGTTTACTGCCATTGAGTACCCAATCATCACCATCAGCTACCGCAGTTGCCTGCATACCTCGAAGATCAGATCCGGCGCCTGGTTCTGTCATCGCCAAACAATCCCACTTTTCGCCAGCCACACAAGGTGCGAGGTATCTGGCTCTCTGCTCAGGTGTGCCTGCGCACAGTATATTTGACGGACGTGCAACTGCCGTCCAATGCAGAGCATAGTTGGCGCGCCCCAGCTCTTTTTCGTACAACAGCCAGCTAGGGGTATCTAACCCTGCACCGCCAAATTCCTCGGGGATGTTCGCAGCGTACAAACCGGCATCGATAGCTTTTTTCTGTATCTCTCGAACCAGATCCATATCAAGCACGCCCGTGGCTTCTATGGCTTTTTCGTGCGGATAGAGCTCGGCTTCCACGAAAGCTTTCGTGGTTTTGATGATCATTTCCTGCTCTTCAGTGAACGCAAAATTCATAATGTTTGTCCCACTGATCTACCTGCCCCTTCGGGCAGCGACAACTCCTTGTGTTGCCTTGCGATATCCGCAAGCGCTGCAGCTACTTCTGCCTCAGGCAAACAAGCCGATCTTGTTTCCAGTGAAACATGAAGCAACATGTGCTCTCCTGTGGCTAACAGACGGCCATCGTCGTGGTATAAATGATGGAAAAGATGCATCTTTTTGCCCTCTCCTTTTAGCACTTGCGTTGTTGTATAAATAGTCTCGTTTACACGCACTTCATCCAGATGGCGAATATGAGTTTCCACTGTGAAGAACGATTTTCCTTTGTCGATGTAGGCCGCGTTACAACCAATCATTCGCATAAATGAATCAGTCGCATCGCCAAAACACTGTAAGTAACGTGCTTCGTTCATGTGATTGTTGTAGTCGGTCCAATCAGGTGGAATACGTCGCCGAGAGGTCTGTATAGGTTGCGAGGTATCATTAGTTGCCTGCGTACTATCTTGACTAGCACCTTTATCAAATAGTTTCTTTTCGTAGTCGGCTAGTACTAGGCCTGCACCCCATTCGTTAGCTTTGAGTGCCTGCTGGATTGCCACCAAATTATCGTCTCTTATTCGCTCGAGCTCTCTAATAGAATAGTGCCCACTCTGTGCATCCGATTGTCCAGCAATGAGATCAACCAACTCATCGTTATACTCTGGCACGTCCATCAGCTTGGTCCATGGCCACGTTAAACATGGACCAAACTGAGCGAGAAAATGCCGCATACCAGCCTCACCACCGGCAATACGGTAGGTTTCGAAAACACCCATTTGCGCGTAACGTAGTCCGAAGCCATAGCGGACAATATCGTCAAGCTCCTCGGTAGTCGTGATGCCATCTTTGATCAGCCAGAGTGATTCTCGCCAGATTGCCTCTAGTAATCTGTCTGCTACAAAGGCCTCGATTTCTTTGCGCACATGAACGGGTTTCATCCCCATATCACGATAGAACGCCTGTGCTTTTTCGATGGTAGCTGGCACCGTACCCTTGCCACCGACGACTTCAACCACAGGTAGCAAATACACCGGATTAAACGGGTGCGCTACGATCAAACGCTCAGGGTGCTTCATTTGAGCTTGTAGATCACTGGGCATGATGCCAGAAGTAGAAGAGGCAAAAATGGCGTCAACAGCGGCATAGCGTTCTGCTTCTGCATACACTGCCTGCTTTACCTCTAAACGCTCGGGTACACTTTCAATGATGAGATCAGCACCGCTCACAGCTTCCTGTATTTGCTCACACCAACGCAACGTGCCTTTAACTGGACGCTGTGCCATGGTCAGTTTTGCATAAGCATGCTCAGCGTTATCCAGCACCGCCTGCACGCTGGTTTTTGCATTACCGGCAGGGTCGTATAGCTGCACATCAATGCCATTTTCTAACAAGCGCGCCACCCAGCCAGCGCCGATGACTCCACCACCTAGACAAGCAACTGTTTTCATGGCTTTTACTCAAGATCTCGTTTTTGCAAATTAAGTTTTTTGCGTACCTGCTCAGGCCCAATAACATTGGCACCCAATGACTCAATAATGGTGACAGCACGCTCCACCAGCTGAGCATTGGTCGCAAGCTCGCCTCGGTTAATCATCAAATTATCTTCAAGGCCGACACGCACATTACCCCCAGCCAACACCGACGCTGCCACGTACGGCATCTGATGACGACCCAGAGCAAATGCTGACCATGTCCATGCCTCCGGAATATTGTTAACCATCGCCATAAACGTATTCAGATCATCCGGCGCGCCCCAAGGCACACCCATACAACATTGCACCAGAGCATCCTCATTGAGAATTCCGGTTTCTACCAAATTTTTCGCAAACCATAAGTGCCCCGTATCAAACGCCTCGATTTCAGGCTTCACTCCCGCCTCAGTCATCATCTTGCCCATAGCTCTGAGCATCCCAGGTGTGTTGGTCATGACATAGTCACTCTCGGCAAAATTCATGGTGCCACAATCCAGAGTGCAGATTTCTGGACGACAGGCCAGAACATGTGCAACACGCTCTGAGGCACCGGCCATATCAGTGCCCTCGATCAATGGCAAAGGCTGCTCGGTATTGCCAAACACCATATCCCCACCAACGCCTGCTGTCAGGTTCAGCACAACGTCAACATCTGCCGCACGAATGCGCTCGGTGAGTTCACGATAAAGGGCAAGATCACGACGTGGTACGCCGGTTTCGGGATCGCGAACATGGCAGTGGACAATGGCAGCACCAGCTTTAGCCGCATCGATAGCACTGTTGGCAATTTGTTCGGGTGAACGCGGCACTAGGTGGCTTTTATCTTGAGTGGCACCAGCACCTGTAACGGCACAAGTTATGAACACATCCTTATTCATCGATAGCGGCATTGATTTGTTCTCTCCGAAGGCATTGGGGCTTTGTAGTGTGGCGTCAGATGCTATAGAAAAAGCGTCCACAGCCACGAGGCCCGATGCGTATATGGTAGCTTACAGACAGCTTTCGATGAAAGACCAACATTTCCAACTTGCGACGCTTTAAACGCCATGGACACGCCTGTAGCCCCTGATTTCCGTTCAGCGAACTTTTTAAACCAGCACGTACACTCTATTCTGAATTTCTATGAGCCTAACGTTCGTGCGCCAGACGGAGGGTTTCACCAGTGCTTTCTAGATGACGGCTCAGTGTACGACAGCGGCACTAGGCATCTTGTCAGCTCTACACGTTTTGTCATCAACTATGCCAACGCATACCGCCATTACAACATCAAACATTATCGCGAATGGGCCAGTAGCGGGCTGGATTTTCTCTTGCGCAAACACAGACAGCCCGAGGGTCACTATGCGTGGCTAGTACAAGACGGCGTAGTCACAGACAACCGCGCCATGGCTTACGGACATGCTTTTGTCATGTTAGCTGCCACGAGTTGTCTGCAAGCAGGTATTGCGAAGGCTGAGCAACATATCGATGAAATTTGGCAATTCATGGAGTTGCATTTCTGGGAGCCTGACTTTTCAGCGTACGCCGACGAACTCGACAGCACTCTCGAATCACTTGACCCCTATCGAGGACAAAACGCAAACATGCATATGTGCGAGGCATTGATTGCAGCCTTCGAGGCTACGGGACAACAACGTTATCTGGACAGAGCATGCCTGTTGGCTCAACGTTTTACAATTGAGCTGGCAGGTGCACATGATGGCTTGATTTGGGAGCACTATGACGTTAACTGGAACAGCGATATGTTGTACAACATCGACAAACCAGATGACCTCTTCAAACCGTGGGGGTTTCAACCTGGACATCAGGTTGAATGGAGCAAACTTCTACTTCAACTCAATCAACATGCTCCAGATAAAGCCTTGGCAAATAAAGCTGTTGAATTATTTGATGCAGCAATAGCAATAGGTTGGGATAAACAGTACGGCGGTTTGGTCTATGGGGTTGCACCAGATAATACATTCGCCAGCACTGACAAATATTTTTGGGTTCACGCAGAAGCACAGGCCGCAGCCTGGCGTTTGTACAACGTTACACGTAGCACCACGTACGTGGACTACTACCAAAAAATATGGGAGTACAGTTGGTACAACCTAGTGGATCATGAACACGGCGCATGGTTCCGCGTAAAACAACGTGACGGTAGTAGCTACAACACGGTGAAATCCCCGCCAGGTAAGACGGATTACCACACCATGGGAGCCTGCTGGGATACACTAACCCAACTCTAGACTCGGTTACTTCAATGCCCAATTCATACACAGTCATGATAGTTGACGACAGCCCTGAAGATCGTTATCTGCTTAAGCGCCAACTAAAGAAAACCAATCTCAAGCTTGTATTACTAGAAGTATCCAGTGGCAGTAAAGGTATTGAATTGCTAAAAACTCCTCAAGAGGAGTTAGCAATCTCCCATCCTGGCATCTCAGGGCCAATTACTATCTTTCTCGATATCAATATGCCTTTAATGAACGGCTGGGAGTTCATCGAGGCACTGGATTTACACAAACTAGATATAAAATTAAAACCTACAGTTGTACTAATGTACTCAACATCCGACGATGATGCTGACAAAGACAAAGCGTCACGATATGACGCTGTCGCGCACTACATTGTCAAAGGCGAATCTTCCCCAGATGTTCTACAGGATGCCATTTTGTCGTCGCATCGATAAATGCGAAAAATAACTGAGAATAATGAAGCTAAAGCTTCTTCTCTTTAAGCACCCTAACACTAGTTTCAGAAAATCCAGTCAAAGCATTAATGAAATTCTGATGCCCGTTTAGGACGGTTTCAGATTCATATTCGACCAATACCTGTAGTTGATCGATCCTCGAGACGCTAATGATCTCCAGCTCATCACTACATTCGTAAACATCGTAATCATTCTCTGTCAGAAAATTTTCATCATGTTCGCTGCTACTCAGCAACGTGTGTATGCGTGCTGAAGTATGAGGATGTCGACAATTGATTTGCACGGTATAGCTGGTGGTTGCTGCAATAGGCATTGAATCACGAAGCCTTCTTAAGTTTCACGGGCTTACCGCTTTTTCCAGATCGGTATATTGCATCTATAACCTTCTGATTTAGCATGGAATCTTCAAGGGAAAACACCTGTTTTTTAGCGGAACCTACTCGCTTTGCAAACGCTTCAATTTCACAGCAGTACTGATCGAGTCCCGTATACCGATAAACCTGCGTCTCGCTGTGTGCTTGGTTATGAACTCTGACTTCATCGCCTTCATATAGGTTTGAGTTAAATGGTGCGCTGAGCTCAATAAACCCTTCATCACCATGAAACACCATGGTTTGACGATTGCCCATTTGGGTTGACACGTACATGCGCATATCGAAGCCGTCAAATGTCAAATTTGCCATCGCAAACCTATCCGTTTTGAACTGAGGATCGAATTCAACACTTGCGCTCACCGATAAGGGTTCAAGTCCGGTGGCATATCGGGCAGCAACCACAGGATAAACACCAATATCAGGTAAGGCACCACCACCAAGCTCAGGTTGGTTTCGCATGTTGTTGGCATCGGTATTAAAGTAGGTAAACGATGCGTCTATCATGCGTAATTTGCCTATTGCGCCTTTGGACAACAATGCTTTAACTTTTTTCCACTGAGGGTGATAGGTCACCATAAATGCTTCAGAGACCACCACACCAGCTTTATCCCGGGCCTTGATCAGGCGTTTGATGTCAGAAGCTTTTAATGCAATTGGTTTTTCACACAGGACGTGCTTGCCTGCCTGTGCCGCTTTCACTGCCCATTCAATATGATGAGAGGTTGGCAAAGGAATGTAGACAGCGTCTATGTCATCGCTGGCAAGCAACTCGTCGTAACTACCAAAAGCCAACGGAGCGTTATAGTTTTTGGCAAGGCGCTGAGCCATTTTGATATCGCGAGAGGCAATTGCCTCGATACGCGCATTGCTTGCCTTAAAAATAGCTGGAGCAACAAATTCGCGCGCTATTTTCGCTGTAGATAGAATACCGAATCTAATCATAATGACGATGTATTTTGGCGATTGGAACGCAGGTGGCTAATCAGGTTAGCATCGAATGTTTGTATTTTGACTATTTTTGTGCTCAAAAAGACTGAGTGTAATAGAGACCCTGTGCAAGAGTGGGTATGCCTATTTTTTGTACATCGTGTCTATCCCGCTTAATAATTGTGATCAAGCAAAACGTCTAGCAGCATCAATTGTCAGCCCCAAACATACGCTACCGAACGCATCGCCCTGAGTATGTCGAGCTTGAGGCATCATTTGCTCAAACACAGAGCGTAAATAGGGCACCCCTGAGGAGCCCCCAGTATAAAACACGTTGACAACATCAGCAGGTGACAAGAGAGCCTCACTTAGGCCCTGTGCAACGCATGCTCGTAATTTTTCCACATCATTCTCAATGGCTAGCTGCATATCGGTTCGTGTAACAGCCACATCGATTAACATCTGTTCATCATTCAGCAATTGAATATCGGTTTCAGTATGTTCTGACAACTTGATCTTGCCAAGTTCAACCGCTCTTGCAAGCGAGTGCCCTAGCCTTTCATCAATAATGGTTTTCAGCGCTTGCACTGGACGCCTCTGCTGTGCATCTAGCAGCATCTGCTGTACCTTCGCTTGAACCTGACGCTGGTAAAGAAGAGGAATTTTGTGCCAAGTGGCTAGATCGAAATAGAGTGAACCCGGCAGAGCTCTGGTGGTTCCCTGTACCAATGAGCCATAACCCAATGAAGGCATAACGCTATGCAAACTTAACAGACGATCAAAGTCTGTACCACCAATGTGAATACCCATAGTGGTCAATATATCGTCTTTTCTGTCAGCCTTAGCATGTTGCTCAGGAGATAAACGCAGAACACTAAAATCTGCTGTACCGCCACCAATGTCGACAATGACCACCAGCTCCTCTTTAGCTAATGTGCTCTCATAATGCAGCGCTGCTGCAATGGGCTCGAGTTGAAACTCTATATGTTCAAAGCCTGCATTTCTTGCTATGACAGCGAGTTGCTCTTGGGCCTGTGCGTCACGCTTTTGATCATTGTCAACAAAATGCACCGGCCGACCCAACACAACGCTGTCTACCGGCTGATTAGTCTGCTGCGCAAGTTGTGTATTGAGGAAAATAAAATAATCTTCAATGATGTCAGAGAACGCTACACGGCGATTGCGAACTTGGGTTTTTTCCAGCATGAGCGAGGTGCCCAACACAGATTTCAAGGAACGCAGTAATCGCCCCTCCACTCCTTGTGTGTACTGGCTCACCGCTCGTTTGCCAAAGGCTGCCTCTACCCCCTCATCGGGATAGAAAATTGCACTGGGCACAGCAGTACCTTCACCGTTAATATCCAGCAAATCGGGTTTGCCATTACAAAATATTCCTACACTTGAGTTTGAAGTGCCAAAGTCAATTCCGGCAATACGATTTAGCACAAGCTGATTTTTCCTGAGTGAAGGCTGATATTTACATAACAGAAGGGTTGCTCATCCACAGCCCCAAGACGCGCGAAGATCCTCGAACGTTAGACCTGACCTTAACGTTGCATATTGTTTATAGTAGAAAGTGTACCTACTATTCAATTTCATTCAATGGACAACGTAAACTGATGAGTACTGATCAAGAATATACTCCACCCGACGTGTGGAAATGGGAAAGTGAAAGCGGTGGCACGTGGGCGAGTATCAACCGGCCTATCGCAGGCTCCACTCATGAAAAGGCACTTGCTGTTGGCAAGCATGATCTCCAACTCTACTCATTAGCAACACCCAATGGAGTAAAAGTGACTGTCATGCTTGAAGAGCTGCTGGCTAAAGGCATTGACGCCGCAGAATACGATGCTTACCCGATTAACATCGGCGAAGGAGACCAATTCGGAAGCGACTTTGTAGCAATAAACCCTAACAGTAAAATTCCGGCATTGCTCGATCACAGCACCACCCCACCTACACGCTTATTTGAGTCTGGGTCTATACTTTTATACCTAGCTGAAAAATATGATGCCTTTCTGCCTAAAGAACCAGCAGCCAGAACTGAATGTATGAACTGGCTTTTCTGGCAGATGGGTAGTGCTCCCTATCTCGGTGGAGGCTTTGGACACTTCTATGTCTACGCACCTGTCAAAATTGAATACTGTATTGACCGCTTCACAATGGAAACCAAGCGCCAACTTGATGTACTCGAACAACAGCTGTCGAAAAACACGTACATTTGTGGCGACGACTACACCATCGCAGATATTGCTATCTGGCCGTGGTACGGTCAAGTCATCTTGGGTAATGTGTACGATGCTGTCGAGTTCCTTGATGCAACTTCCTACAAGCATCTGAACCGCTGGGCCAATGCAATCGCCAAGCGAGAGCCTGTGAAACGCGGCTGTATGGTTAACCGAACATTTGGTGAGCCTTCGTCGCAACTTCGTGAACGACACAGTGCTGCCGACTTCGATACCCAAACACAAGATAAAATTGGGGATGTTAGCTGAACCTTGGTCATGGTTTTATGAGCTAAAACAGCATTAGCGCACTTTTTCCGAGTGCGCTAATGTGAAGTACTTCAGCTCTTGTGATAGTGCGAACCATGTCATACCCAAAGTGATAAGTTGATCACTCACCCGAAGCTTTTCACTACGTATCATGCTCGCATTGTTAATCAAAACCGGGGGAACATCGGTGATCAAGCAGCGACTAGTAAGTATTGGTGTAAGCATGGCAATCAGCGCGATAGGCGTATCAAGCGCCCTAGCCGATAGCTCAAATGATCCCTTCACAGAAAGCAATGGGCGTTTGGTAGTTGAGATAGAGTCAGAAGCAGCTGGTGGTGATTGGTCTGCAGAAAGCTCTATCTTCGGCTTCAGCGGCGATAGCTACAGAGTTTGGCGTGGCCAGAACAACTTTAAAGAATCTGAAGCGGTTCGAGGCAATGCAGTCACCTATCACTTCACGATTACCACACCAGGTAATTATGAATTTCGCTGGAGATCTCGAAACACGATAGGCCTCGATCCAACCGAACATAATGATGGTTGGATACGATTCTCCGAAGGCGCGAGAAATATTAATGGAGAGCACTTTTTAGACGGTTGGACTAAAGCCTTTATGGGTCAAGTCGCACAATGGTCTTGGGATGCTCGTACTGTGGATGGACAAAGCCGAAAAATCAGGCAATTTTTTGCGGCAGGTGACTACACAATCGATATTTCAGGGCGCTCAAATGGTCATGCGGTAGACCGCTTTGCATTATTTCAATACGATAATTTTGATTTTAACGTAGCAGACTTTGATGCCACGCCAGAGTCGCCAAAGCGATCAGAGACAGCCGTTACAGGTCACGCACAAAATGCGGGTAGCTGTTTTGCCAATGTTCTATCTATCCCAGCTAGCCAAAGCGTTCACGTCAGTAATGACTCTGTAGTGAATCAAGGTAATAGTCTTCTGGTAAACGACTTGAGAACTCTGTTGAAATTCAACTACCCAGACGATGTAACCGGTTCAGCCAGCCTAACACTTGCCAGCCAGCAGTCAGACGTTAATTTGTCTGTCTACCTGGGCAGTCACGATAACTGGGATAGCAATACAGCAGCCTCTGACATGCCAGTTGCACAAACACACTTGGCGGACCTAACGGCCAACAATGCTGAAAATCAATTCTTTGACCTATCTATTGACGCTTCGGTGCTAAATAGTGGCACAAGAACTCTGCTGCTCACTAGCCCATCGGCGAGCGATAATACTTTGCACGGTGCAGGTACTCGATTAGAACCAAGGCTTAATATCAACGTAACTACAGACTATTGCAACAGCTACAACTTGCAACGCACAGGTACAGGCGATCCGTCAACCAACGTCGATGAGGCAGAGGTAGATGAGACACCTGCAGAAAATCCAGATGAATCTATGCCTGCGACTGGTTCAGAGACTGGAACTGACACCAACACTGGTACTAGTACTGAAACTGAAAATCCATCTGGCGAAAACACAGATACAAGTTCTCAGCAGATCGACGAAACATCTGACACAAGCAGAACTAGCGAAGAGATTAAGGTGAGCAGTAGTGGCGGATCAATTTCCTTAATCAGTCTTCTGTTATTGGGTGTTGCAGGTTTTGGATTTAGAACTCGTGAGAAGCAGTTGCGCTAAATAGCGTCTGTTTGAACCTATAGTTCAGTCATTGATAACACGACTTCTCCGGCGACAAGGTTTAACACCTGTCGCCGGTGAGTTTTTTGTAACAGCTCGATACAGCCAAACGTTGTTCTATATTTACGCATCTGGCACATCTATCGATAAGCTATCCAGCAACTTGTCATAGTGGGCATAAATTGAAGCACCATCCATCTGATTAAAAAATGCTGAACACGTTAAAAAGAAAGCAGGTACCGTGAATCTTGTACCCACGGCGGTGTATAGCGAGCGGGTTGACACATACCTATAGCCTTTAATTTGTAAAGCACTGGAATATCTTCAATATCCAGCTTTCCACAAAATAGTAATTTGAGGCAATCGGCACGGCCATGGACGACGATAGCCTTTAAGAAATTGTGTACTCGCACGAACCCCTCAAGGTACACACCGTCTTTAGTAAATGCACCGCCACCTTCAAGCACTGCACCTTTAAACACTCTACGGCTATTTTCAAACGACTGTAATTCATCGCCCGTGCGTTCTAGAAAATACTGTTAAACCTCTATAAAGTTAGCGCCTTCGATAGCCATCTGAATCGCGATAATGCGATCGCTTAGTCTCCGCAAACGATTTAGTTCAATTGACCCGGTAATGAATTCGGAAAACACAGCCAAGCCCTCTTGAGTTTTGGTTGTGTCGGGATGGCCAGCAGCTAGAATTTTCAGATCTGCTTGTGCCAATCCGTTAGTTTGAGGTAGCAACATGAATATGCACCTCATGATGAATTAACTGGCGAGCATCGAGGTCTGTAAAATTGGCTGTTCTGCGTATTCTAATGAGCCGTGGGCTCGCCAACGCGTTGGCTGATAGCTCATCCACAGTCTCTACCTTCGGCGCATCGGCTGCAAACATATCTTTTACCGCGGCATCCATCTGTTGAGCGATGTCTGAAGCCAGATAGCACATCGGTGGTGGATCGCCGACAACGAAGTTTTCAAAATCAGTTCTTTAAGAAGCTCAGATCTAATCATGGCTCAGTACCCGTTCCAGAATGAAGCATCGGTGAGTGAGCCACCGGTTTATCACACATAAATGTATGCTTCAGAATTTTGTTAAATTCGTCTACATCACTCTCTTGATGAAAGTGGTAAGCGGGGATGTTGAGCTGCGCCAAGAGCGCTTTAGTATGAATAGCCATATCTACTTAACAAGCTACGGCTCACCAAGCTCACCACGATAACTGATGATCATGGGTAACGGCATACGGTAGAACTGAGTTAGCGTGACCAATGTGTTGATGGTGACACCAATAGCTGTGTTTTGCATAATGATGGCCGGGCGCTTGCCCCCCCATATAGGCACCAGCGCACAGCCCTATTCCCTCGTCTTCCTTATTGGAGGGAATATGATAAACGGCAGGCTCTTGCCTCAATGCGTTCGATAACCCCTGCAAGCTGCTTGCATGGCACCGTGGTAACAAATTCGACGTTGTTTTTAACAAGAACGGCGACGATTTTTCATCGACCGTCACTGAGAACCACTCCCGAGGAAAAATAAGTTGAGCCGGTGTTCTGCTTTAAATGGAATCCGGATACAAACATATTTTTACAGGCCAACGGCTTCAGTCGTGCCTAAAACGACATTGAGTTGGAAGACACTCCTGTGCAAAACGTGGAAATGATACAAATGGTTTTACACAGCGTGTTTACAAACAGCTAAGGCTTTACTTCCGCTTGGCCTGAAGCGTCTTAGTACATGTGTTGACCACCGTTCACTGAAATGGTTGAACCGGTGATAAAGCCAGCTTCTTCAGCAACTAGGAAAACGACTGTACGCGCGATGTCATCTGCAGTACCCAAACGTCCTACAGGAATACCCTTGATGATCTTCTCAAGTACGTTCTCGGGCACAGCACGCACCATATCGGTATCGACGTAGCCAGGAGCGATAGCATTGACAGTGATGTTCTTGGCAGCACCTTCTTGGGCAAGAGCTTTGGTGAATCCGTGGATACCAGATTTCGCAGCTGCATAATTCACTTGACCATATTGACCCGCCTGACCGTTGATAGAGCCCACGTTTACGATACGGCCAAAAGATGCCTCACGCATGTTGTCAATCACCACTCGGCACATGTTGAAGCACGAACCTAGGTTGGTGTCGACTACCGCTTGCCAAGATGCTTGGTCCATGCGGTGCAGGGTACCGTCACGCGTGATGCCTGCATTGTTTACGAGGATATTGATAGGCCCCCCTAAATCAGTCTCAACCTTCTTAACACCTGCTTCGCAAGCCTCAAAATTTGAAACGTCAAATTTGTAGACAGGAATACCACTGCTTTCAGCAAAAGCATTAGCTCGCTCATCGTTGCCGCCGTAGTTCGCAGCTACCTTGTAACCTTGTGCTTTCAGCGCTAAGGAAATAGCAGCACCAATTCCTCGCGTACCACCTGTAACTATTGCAACCTTAGACATGCCCTGTTCTCCTTTGAATTGTTTCTATTGTTAGATTCTAATGATCTTTCAGCGTAGGTTTAGTCGCGCTCAACACACATAGCGATACCCATACCACCACCAATGCAAAGCGTGGTGAGGCCTTTCTTAGCATCTGTGCGCTTCATTTCATGCAGCAAGGTGATCAAAACGCGAGCACCTGAAGCACCAATAGGATGACCAAGTGCAATAGCACCGCCATTGACATTAACTTTCGACGAGTCCCAACCCATGTCCTTATTAACAGCGCAAGCTTGTGCAGCAAACGCTTCATTCGCTTCAATTAAATCCAGATCAGAAACAGCCCAACCAGCTTTTTTCAATGCCGCATGACTGGCAGGAATCGGACCGGAACCCATGATCTCCGGATCAACACCTGCAGTGGCCCAACTAGCGATACGTGCAAGCACGGGCGCACCACGCTTCTTTGCCTCGTCAGCCGACATCATGACCAAAGCGGCCGCGCCGTCATTCAAACCAGACGCGTTGCCTGCAGTCACTGAACCTTCTTTTGAAAACGCCGGGCGAAGCTTGGCTAGACCATCGGCAGTAGTGCCAGCCTTGATGTATTCATCAGCATCAACCACAGTGTCTCCACGACGAGACTTGATAGTCACCGGCGTAATTTCATCGGTAAACTTTCCTGCTTTTTGCGCAGCTTCAGCTTTTTGCTGAGAAGCCGCTGCAAACGCGTCTTGCTGCTCTCTATCAATTTCCCATTTGGCAGCCACGTTCTCAGCTGTTGTACCCATGTGATAGCCATGAAACGCGTCCCATAAACCATCTTTAATCATTGTGTCGATGAACTCAGCGTTACCCATTTTGTAGCCATTTCGCAAGTGTGCACAATGTGCAGACAAGCTCATGCTCTCCTGACCACCAGCCACTACCACGCTACTGTCCCCAGCCAATATCGCTTGATAGCCCATCGCCACTGCTCGTAAACCAGAACCACAAACCTGATTAATCGTTAGCGCGGTGCGTGAAGCAGGGATACCTGCGTGCATGGCTGCTTGCCGTGCTGTATTTTGCCCACATCCTGCGGTGAGCACGTGGCCAAAGATGACCTCACTGACATCATCAGGTGAGATGGAACCTCGAGCCAGTGCCTCCTTAATTGCTACAGTGCCAAGATCGACTGCAGAAACAGACGATAGAGCGCCATTAAACGAGCCAATGGGCGTACGTGCAGCGGACGTGATAACAATATCGGTCATGAGTTGATATTCCTTGTGTTCTTTTAAAAGAATCTAAGAGCCTACTCAAAGCTCTTAGATACGCAAAGCCCGAAAAATGTAAATCAGTGCTTTTTCTTAGGCGGAATGAGGTCTGTTATCGTGCCCTCAAACATTTCAGCCGCGAAGTTAATGGTTTCAGATAGCGTTGGATGCGGGTGAATAGTATGTCCCAGATCAGTCGCGTCAGAACCCATTTCGATAGCCAGAGCAGCTTCTGCAATGAGATCGCCTGCGTGTGGCCCAACAATGCCCGCACCCAGTAAACGATCAGTGTCCAAATCAAACAATAATTTGGTAACACCCTCAGAACGCCCCATGCTGAGTGAACGACCACTGGCCGCCCATGGAAATACGCCTTTACCTACTTTAATGCCTTGAGCTTTCGCCTCGTTTTCGGTTAGACCTACCCACGCGACTTCTGGGTCAGTATAGGCAACAGACGGAATTACTCTGGCATCGAAAAAGCGCTTCATACCAGCACACACTTCGGCCGCCACTTTGCCTTCATGGACGGCTTTATGAGCCAGCATAGGTTGGCCAACAACATCTCCAATGGCGAAGATATGCGCAACGTTAGTTCGCTGCTGATTATCCACATGAATAAAACCACGCTCATCAACGTTAACACCACAGTTGGATAAACCAAGATTGGAACCATTAGGCCTACGCCCCACTGATACCAGAACTTTATCGAATACATCGCTGTGTTCGCCATCAGGGCCTTCAAACGTGACCTTCATGCCCTCATCAGTGGCCGAAACAGCCGTGACTTTGGTTTTGAGAAAAATATTTTCGTAGCGACCCTTGATTCGAGTGTGCAAAGGCTTAACGATATCTTTGTCGGCGCCCGGAATGATCTGATCCATCAACTCGACTATAGATACTTTCGCCCCTAGAGCTTCATACACAGTAGCCATTTCAAGACCAATAATTCCTCCACCTAGTACCAGCATTCGCTTTGGAAAATCTTCCAGTTCCAGTGCGCTCGTGGAATCAAGTACTCGTTTATCGTCATGTGGGATGAACGGCAGTGTCACAGGTTCAGAACCCGCAGCAATAATGCACTGGTCGAAGCTGATTAGCTTCTCACCGTTCTCTGTCATGACTTTGAGTGTGTTTGGTCCAGCGAATTGCCCAGTGCCGTGTACCACTTCAACCGAGCGTGCTTTGGCCAAACCTTTTAGTCCATCCGTCAGCTTGGATACCACGCCGTCTTTCCAGCTGCGTAATTTGTCCAGATCTATCTCAGGACGAACAAAGCTGAAACCATGATCACCCATGTGCTCATATTCAGTGATGACCTTGGCACTATGCAGCAAGGCTTTTGAGGGGATACAACCGACATTCAAACAAACCCCGCCTAATGTGGAGTATTTTTCAACCAGCACAGCTTTCAAACCCAGATCTGCTGCTCTGAATGCCGCGGTGTAACCACCAGGACCCGAGCCAAGCACCAACACTTCAGCGTGTATATCGCCCGTCTTAGGTGCGCTTGGCCGAGAGCTTGTCGCTGCCACGTCAACACTGGCCGCAGGAGTTGCTGCAGTTGCAGAGGTGGCCGATGCGGCTGCCGCCTTACCAGTAGACAAAGTCAGAATCAACGACCCCATGGATACGTTGTCACCTTCCTTGACCTTGATATCAACAACAGTACCTTCAGCTGGTGAAGGCACTTCTAAGGTCGCTTTATCACTTTCCAATTCAATGAGAGGATCTTCTAGGGACACTTTGTCGCCGGGAGAGACCAATACCGACACTACAGGCACATTGTTAAATTCACCGATGTCAGGAACTAGCACTGCTAACTCTTGCGATCCAGACGCGGCGCTTTGAGTCATCGCCGCACCTGAACTAGCCGGTTTAGCTTGAGGAGCTTCGTTAGCAGAGTCGATAGCAACAATAACGCTGCCTTCACCGACTTCATCGCCTTCTTTCACATCAATGCGTGTAATGGTTCCTGACACTGGAGAAGGTACTTCCATTGTCGCTTTGTCACTTTCCAGCTCAATCAGCGGATCTTCCGCCTCTACCACATCACCCACAGCCACTAGTACACTGACTACTGGTACTTTGTCGAAGTCACCAATATCGGGAACCTTGATTTCCATTTTTGTCTCCTCTCTATTAATGCATTAGCCGGCGAACATCGCCAAGCAGATGTTTTAAAGTGGAGGCGAAACGCGCAGCCAAAGCACCGTCAATAGCGCGATGATCGTAACTCAATGACAAAGGCTGCATGTTGCGTGGAACAAACTGCTCGCCGTCCCATACAGGCTCCATCTTGGAGCGAGTGAGACCAAGAATGGCCACTTCAGGAGCATTAACAATAGGCGTAAAACTGGTACCACCGATACCGCCTAGCGAAGAAATAGTGAAGGTCGCACCTTGCATATCTTTAGACTTAAGGTTGCCTTCGCGAGCTTGCAACGACAGATCGGCTAATTCTTTGGAAATTTCGACCAAACCTTTTCTGTCCGCATCCTTGATCACTGGAACCATTAAGCCATTCGGTGTATCGGCTGCAAAACCGATGTTGTAGTACGACTTCTTGATGAGTTTGTCGCCATCAGGATGCAATGAGCTGTTGAACTCCCAGTGCGTTTTCAACGCTGACACACTCGCTTTGATAACAAAAGAGAGCAATGTGACTCGATAGCCTTCTGCCTTGGCTTGCGTGTCCATCTCTTTGCGATATTTGTCGAGATCAGTAATGTCAGCAGCTTCGTTATGCGTGACATGGGGAATGTTCAACCAACTACGATGCAAGGCTGGCCCTGACAGCTTCTTGATGCGAGACATCTCGACATCCTCGACCACACCAAACTTGGAGAAATCGACGGCTGGAATCGGCGGAATACCCATGCCACCACCCGATAGGCCAGCAGCCCCTGCAGGCGCTGAACCAGACTCTTTAAACCAAGCAGTAATATCTTCACGCAAGATACGACCTGCTCGACCATTACCTTTGATTTGTCCTAGATCAGCACCTAGCTGGCGCGCAAAAGCGCGAACCGATGGAGAGGCATGCGCCTTGGCAAATCCTGCCTCATCAATCGCTGCCCCGTTGGAGGTACGCGCTGATAGAGGAGCTACCGCTGGCTGAGCAGGGGCTGTTTCAGCTTTAGCGGGTGCAGGTGCACTCGCGGGAGCACTTGCAGGTGCAGAAACTTCCGCCACTGCAGAGTCAAGGATAAGTATCAGGCTTCCCTGTGAGACAACATCACCCTCAGCCACCTTGATTTCTTTCACCACACCGCCCGAAGGACTGGGCACCTCCAAGGTGGCCTTGTCACTTTCCAGCTCCATGAGTGGATCTTCTTCATTCACCGTATCACCTACCGCCACCAGAATACTGATGACAGGCACGTCGCTGAAATCGCCAATATCAGGTACCTTTACCTCAAGCGCTGACATGTTTTTCTCCTGCTTGCTTACTTTGCATTTGTTGTGTTTTTAGGGTGATTTTCATGACGACACGCTATTCAGGAAATTCTTGGATTGGGTTTACTGCCATCCACGTTAAACAACTTTAACGCTTTTTCAAGATCTGCTTTATTCACTGTGCCTTCACGGTAAAGCGATACCATCGCAGCAGCTGCAATATGCTCAGCATCTACCTCAAAGAAGCGACGCAGGTTTACACGGCTATCTGATCGCCCGTAACCGTCAGTACCCAACACTGTGAAAGACTGAGGTACAAACTCACGGATCTGCTCCGCATAATTTTTCATATAATCGGTAGCCGCTATAACAGGGCCCTTAGCATCACCAAGAACTTGCGTCACGTAAGGCACTTTTTGCTCACCCAGCGGATTCAATCGGTTCCAGCGAAGAGCATCCTGTCCGTCTCTGGCCAGCTCGTTTAACGAGGTAGCAGAGTACACATCCGAACTGACGCCAAAGTGCTCTTCCAACAACCCAGCTGCTTTTATCACTTGCACCAAAATAGTACCTGAACCCATCAGATTAACGTGCTTGGTTACAGGGCTAGCAGACTTCTCCAGACAATACAAGCCGCGTACAATACCTTCTGCAGAGCCTTCAGGCATACTAGGATGAAGATAATTTTCATTCATCAGCGTGATGTAGAAAAACACATCTTCCTGATCAACAAACATGCGCTGTAAACCGTTGTGCACGATGACTGCGACTTCATGGCTGAATGTAGGGTCGTAGCTAATGCAGTTAGGCACTGTACTGGCCAGAATGTGCGAATGACCATCTTCATGTTGCAGACCTTCACCATTCAGGGTGGTGCGCCCTGCTGTGCCACCAAGCATGAAGCCGCGTGCTCGTGAATCACCCGCAGCCCAAGCAAGATCACCCACTCGTTGAAAGCCGAACATAGAGTAGTAGATGAAGAAAGGAATCATGGGTACGCCATGCACGCTGTATGACGTGGCCGCAGCAATCCAATCAGCCATACCACCTGCTTCATTGATGCCTTCTTGCAGTATTTGCCCGCTGATACTTTCCTTGTAGTACATCATTTGCTCGGAATCTTCAGGCGTGTAATTCTGCCCTTTGGGGTTATAAATTCCCACTGATCGAAACAATCCTTCCATACCGAAGGTACGACTTTCGTCTGGAACAATAGGTACAACCTGCTTACCGATTTTCTTGTCTCGAAGCAAGGTTGTTAGCACTCGCACGAAGGCCATGGTGGTTGAGATCTCACGCTCGCCACTGGACTTCAACTGTGCATCAAACGTGGACAGCTCAGGAATTTCCAGCTTGGGTGTATCGCGCCACTGACGCTTTGGGAACTCACCACCCAATGCTGCACGGCATTTGGCCCAGTAGGCTTTCTGCTCATTGTCTAAGGTGACAAAGGGTGCATTTGGCAAGTCTGAGTCACTGACCGGAATCTTGAATCGATCACGAAAAGCGCGCAACTGATCTTCGGCCATCTTCTTTTGCTGGTGTGTGATGTTCTGACCTTCGCCAGCGTTACCCATACCGTAGCCTTTAACCGTTTTAATTAGAAGGCAAGTGGGCTGGCCGACCGTATCACTAGCCTTTTTAAAGGCGCTGTAGACCTTTTCCGGATCGTGACCGCCCCGCTTGAGATTCCAGATTTCATCGTCAGTCCAGTCTTTGACCAGTTCAGCGGTCTCTGGGTATTTACCGAAGAAAGTCTCTCGAACATAGGCGCCATCTCGAGACTTGATCGTTTGATAGTCTCCGTCTACGGTTTCTTCCATGAGTTGACGTAACTTACCGCTAGTGTCTTGCTCGAGAAGTTCGTCCCAGCCTCTTCCCCAAAGCAGCTTGATAACGTTCCAGCCACTGCCACGAAACTCACCTTCTAACTCTTGAACAATCTTGCCGTTACCTCTTACGGGGCCATCAAGACGCTGTAGATTGCAGTTGACGACGAATATGAGATTGTCCAGACCCTCTCTTGCGGCCAAACTGATAGCGCCCAATGATTCCGGCTCATCCATCTCACCGTCACCGAGAAAACACCACACTTTGCGATCTGCCATATCGATATGACCGCGATTGTGCATGTACTTCATGAAGCGCGCCTGATAGATCGCACACAGAGGACCTAGGCCCATAGAAACAGTAGGGAACTGCCAGTAGTCAGGCATTAGCCAAGGGTGTGGATAGGAAGATAAGCCTTTGCCGTCGACTTCTGAGCGGAAGTTAAGCAACTGCTCTTCGCTAATACGGCCTTCCATGAAACTACGCGCATAAATTCCAGGAATAACGTGGCCCTGAAAGAAGACCAAGTCTCCACCATGCTCGTCGGACTGCGAACGCCAAAAGTGATTGAAGCCAATATCGTACATGACCGCAGATGAGGCAAAGGAGGCAATATGACCTCCGTACTCTGAGCTGACCTTGTTGCGCCGCACAACTGTTGCCATCGCATTCCAGCGATTGATAGTGCGAATACGCCATTCCATATTAAGGTCGCCGGGGTAAGGCGCTTGTTGATCTAGTGGAATAGAATTTAGGTAATAGGTCGTTGATGAAAATGGCAGATTAGCGCCGCCTGAACGAGCTTCTTGCACTGCACTATCCAGTAGAAAATGAGCGCGCTCTCCCCCATCTTTCTCTACTACATCCGCAATGGCATCTTTCCATTCGGAGGTTTCGACCGGATCAATGTCGTTGACTTCTTCGTTCATGGTTTTGGCTCTGTTGGATCTGTAAGAAATGGCGCGCACAGTGGCTGCGAATTGAGTTCGTGTGAGGGCGCATTCATTAAAATGTAACCGCAGGGAGGCTGGGAGGCAGGCAGCAGACAGAGCTTTGCCGACCGAAAGAGTGAGGATACGAGAGGTTTAACGAGAGACACAGCCTTCAGGCATTCGGCTATCAGGCGTCGAGCGCCAGCTACGCAAAATCGCACTTGACTGGATAACCGGTTCACCACATGAGGCGGTCGAGGGCACAAGAAACTCGCGCAGGATGCAGATAAAATTCGGAACAAATTCATCGCTAGGTACAGCGCCGTTGGGCCAGGAGCAAGCTCCATGGATACTACCTTGATCAAGTTCATCGCCACCTAATTCGTTGAAGAGCAATTTGAGGGTACCGCAGCGGCTCGGTAGGTGGTTAATATATAGGCAGAGGCGACGAATGTCGACACTGTTGCATTCGACAGGTGTTTGGATGGCAATTCACTATGGGTAAAAAAGAGACCGACAAACTGGATGCGCCGAGGATAGACCGAGGACGTGATCTGAGATTGGGAGGTGATATTCAGAGTGTTTTTAGTTGACGGCTGAAAGCGAGATGTGTCACATAGAGGTACACCGACCCGTAGCGTGTGGATTAGTTCACGCCTAAATCACTTTTGCTGGTTACGAGGTGTCGACTATCTTTAAAACGTTACTTGCCAAGCATCGGGCGCCATTGGCGCTGAGATTAAACCCAGCCACCTCTAGAACTCTTCTGAGTCGGCAAGGGGCTAAGCAGCTCGTGATTGCTCCCCGGACGAATCATCTTCAGGCGACTCAGATTGACTAGCGGAGGATTGCTTAAAGAACATCCAGATCAGCTCACTCACATTTGGCGCATCAGGCACACTGTAGTCTCCCGGCAACCCTCCAGGCCAGCCGTGAGGTACATTGCTCAATAGGAAGTGCCCTACTTGCAATGCGCCTTCTGCACTGTATTGCTCAAAACGCCAAGATGGCGTGGGCATAGAGTCGCCGAATAAAGAGTCAGGTTCTTCCTCGCAGCCCGACGCCACTAGCCAGCTATCGCGTAGGTTGGAGCCTAATTTAGGACCAACGGTTTTGTCAGCCTTAGACTGTATGACGAGCAAAGGCGGTGCTGGGGCCACAAGCTCCCTCTTTAGTAACCTAACCAAAGTGCCAACGGTCTTTCTTACCACAGGGAGTTGCCGGACGAATTTAACCGACCTCGAACTCTCTCCATAGGGTACGCCAGCGATGCTCGCACCACTGGTCCAGAAGTCGCTGTAGGACGCAAGCGAAACCACACTCATAGCCGCACCCGATGACAAGCCGCAAATGTGCCTTCTTGTCTCGTCTACCGCATACAATTCGCTGACATCTTCGGCAATACGGTGTAAATCTGACACTTCTCCTCGCCCACGTTGACGTTGACGGGTCAACCACCAACCCCAACAGTTACTGTTTCTCATTCCAGAGTACGTGGTGACGAAAGGATAAACCACGATGGCGCCTTCACGATCGGCAATGGCATCGAACCCAGATATGTCTTGGATCGAGAGATGGTCTTGTTTGCAGCCGTGCAACAGCATGATCAGCGGGTATTGACGATTCTCTGAATAGCCCTTAGGCAGATACACCCTGTACTGCCTCAGCCTCGACACGCGACCGTCCTGCTTGAGAATTTCGTGATCCACAACCTGCCCGCCTGTCGCCTTCACGTGTTGGCGAACAAGCACAGCTTCTAAGTCGTTCTGTCTAATCATCTGATGGGCCAGCTTCCATACAACCAGGCGAGTTCGTCGAGTATATTGCAACGCAAAATATACTTCCATTTAAATGTTGTGAACAAGTATGAATGCTCCATAAACTAATACCGAATAAGTTCAACAACTTGCACAACAATAGTAAATTTAAGCTGCATTGGCATAATTAGACAGACAATGCACTGTGCAATTCGTTGTCTACGAATTATCAGCCATTCAATGTAACGTAAAACAAAATGTAGCGGTCAAGATACAGAGCGACAACAAAACTGACGATGCCGTTAATTTCCTCAATCTAGAAGCACGTACCTCGGAAGTAGAATCCTTCACGCCCACGCCCGCAGTGGATGAACCGCTGCACTTGGTAAGACATAGCGGCAAAATCAAGCGACAACTTAGAGACGCGTCCCTTAATGACGGTTATGTCTCGGATAAATAAAGAACGCGTGAATATAGGAGGCAAAAGCAGAATGAACTTGAATTGGCCCACTATTATTGCACCGCACTGCAATATTTTTCAGAAAATAACAGCATATTTTTTTTAAAACCAAATTAATTAAAAATAAATTCAAATTATTTATCTATATAAATCAATATTTTAAATAAATACCATTCAACTTCCACCATTTTTTGCCGTTGTATATTGCATTGCAACAAAAGCATCTCTATAATGCACTGCAACAAGATGAATTAAACCTTTTACTTTTAACTTTAAATTGGAGCACGACAATGCAAAACTTTACAGACAACATGAACGAGCAATTCAAAACTTTCTCTGACCTACAAGCAAAGAGCCTCGAGCCAATGCGTATCTTCGCAAGCTTGACTACTGATGCTGCTGAGCAATTCGCTCGTCACAGCCACGCGGTAGCGGGCGATGTACTTGATTTCGCTGCTAAATCAGCAAACCTGCCTCTAGCTGGCGACAACATACAAGATGTTGCTTCTGCTCAAGTAGCTGAAGTATCTACATTCACAGAGTTGATGAACACACGCGCCAGTGAGTATTCTGAATTGGCTCAATCTTTCGCTACTCAAGCCAAAGAAGCAGCTGAATCAGCAACTTCTTCTCTCAACAAGTAGTGCGTACAGCTTTACAGCCTTGATAACTACGGAGCTACCATGAATACAGAATTTAACGAACAGTTTGCAGAGATGCAAAAAAAGACCCTTGAAGGCCTAGAGCCAATGCAGAACATCGGTAACGTCGCTGCTCAGGCATTTGAGCGGATCGCTCGTAAAAACTACGACCTGATGGGTGATTTAGTTGACTATGCGGTCACGCAGGCGAAAATGCCTGAAGGCGAGCTGGACGCTCAAAAGGTCTATGACCAACGTGTCGCTGAGACAAAAGCATTCGCCGACAAAGTGAACGCTCGCGCTGCCGAGTATGTAGAGTTGGCTGGTGAGTTAGGTGAGATGGTTTCTGCCAACGGTGCTGCTGCTCCGGCGAAAGCTGCACCTGCTGCGAAGAAAACGGCTGCCAAGAAGAAAGCCGCGAAAGCCAAGTAGTTAGTAGTCATTGCAGTAGTGCAATAAGTCTAATCGCCTGCCCCAGCCTAATGGTTTGGGTGGGCGTTTTCCTATGGTTGTTGACGAATGCGTGGTAGTCCATCATTGTGTAGCGAGTCGTCGATGCACAACACGAGCGTATTTGTGAGCCAAAATAGATTAATTAAAAAGTACGCGAACCGGCGTCTTTATGACACAGTTGCCAGTAAACACGTAACCCTTAGCGATGTTCGCAAGCTGGTTGTCGAAGGCTTCGAGATTCAAATTATCGAAGATACGTCAGGCGACGATATTACAAGACCGCTTCTTCTACAAATCATTGCTGAACAAGAAGGCAATGGCGGCACTCCTATCCTAACCGAGGTTCTGCTGTCTCAGTTGATCCGGTTTTACGGCAACCCGATGCAAAGTATGATGTCAGAGTACCTGCAAAAAAGCGTCAGTACATTTGTGCAACAACAAAGCACCATTCAGGAGCAAATGCAACACATGTTGTCCCATACACCGGCTGACACCATGAGCGATCTGATGCAGCAAAACTTGAAAACCTGGGACACTCTATTTAAAGGTAGTACCAGTAGAAATAATGACGACAAGAAATAGCTGATTTGGGCAGAACAGATCTACCCACCGAACAACAAGCTACAACAAATCGCGAGAATGGCTGTGAGTGATCAAGAAAAGATCGTAAAAGAACACATGGAAGACATGACCAAAACGTTTACGGACGTTTGGCAGAAAAATGCAGCCATGATGACTGAACTGTTTAATCAGTCTCATCAGATTCTTACTAAAGACATCGATCCGATGAATATTGGCCCCGCGTTCAGCAAAGCCTCAAAATATTTCTCGAACGATCCGATGAAAATGATGGAGGCGAATTACGAGCTATGGAAAGAGCACGTTGCACTCATGCAGGAGGCCAGCATGGATATGATGAACAAGAGCCCCTTACCAGAAGCCTCGCAACCCTACGATCGCCGCTTTAAGCATGAAGATTGGGCCAACAACCCCATGTTTGATTACATTAAGAAATCTTACTTGATCACAAGTAAGTGGATGGTGAACACCATGACATCTGTAGACGGCTTGAGCGAAAGCGATAAAAACAAGATTGTCTTTTACTCACAGCTATTGGCAGATGCGTTTTCTCCTTCAAATTTCTTTATGACTAACCCTGAAGCTATTCGGACCATGGTTGAAACCAATGGGGAGAGCGTGGTTAAAGGCATGGAAAACCTACAACGCGATCTTGACCCACAGACAAGTCAACTTAGCATCATGATGACGGACCCCGATGCTTTTGAGCTTGGCAAAAACATCGCCACTACACCCGGTAAAATCGTCTATCAGAACGCTCTACTCCAGCTCATACAATACGAGCCGACCACAGCAAAGGTACATGAGCGTCCACTCGTTATTGCGCCGCCATGGATAAACAAGTACTACATCCTAGACCTACAACCTAAAAATTCTTTCATAGCTTGGGCGGTTGCGCAGGGCTACACTGTTTTTGTAATCTCGTGGGTAAATCCGGATTCAGAACTCGGTGGCAAGACGTTTGAAGACTACATGCAAGAGGGCATACTCGAAGTGCTTGACGCTGTTGAACAAGCTACCGGTGTTAAAGACGTATCCATGATTGGATACTGCATTGGTGGAACCTTGCTCAGTGCTACGCTTGCCTACATGGCTGAAATAGGCGATAAACGTATAAAAGCTGCAACTTTCTTTGCCTCACAAGCTGATTTTTCCGAGGCAGGCGATTTAAAATTATTCGCCGATGAGGTTCAAGTAGATAACCTTGAAAGCGCAATGGAGGAGAAAGGCTACTTAGAGGGTAAGTCAATGGCCAGCACATTCAACATGCTGCGTTCCAATGATCTGATCTGGTCCTTCTATGTCGATAATTACCTGCTGGGCAAGGATCCATTAAAATTCGACCTACTTTACTGGAACGCTGATTCCACACGTATGCCGCGCGAAACCCATTTGTTTTACTTACGCGAAATGTACATCAATAACAATCTGTCCAAGCCTGGCGGCATTTCCCTCAAAGGCATTCCTATTGATTTGTCAAAGATCACCATTCCAATCTATCTGCAAGCTGCTAAAGAAGACCACATAGCCCCTTACCCATCTGTGTTCAAATCCACGGGATTTTATAGCGGCCCTGTTCGTTTCATGTTGGCAGGTTCTGGTCACATTGCCGGCGTCATCAACCATCCTGCAGCTGAAAAATATAACCACTGGATAAACGATGATCAACCTAAAGACCTAGATCAGTGGTTGGAAGGTGCAGTAGAGCATAAAGGCTCTTGGTGGGTTGACTGGGACAAATGGTTGTCGAAGCACTCTGGCGAAAAAGTGGCCAAGCGCATACCAGGCGCAGGCAAACTGAAAGTGCTAGAAGACGCACCGGGAAGTTACGTGTCCGTCAAAAGCTGAATTAGTTTATAAAACGGGGTAGAAGGCCTAATTCAGTCACCATACTGGCTTTAGCACAGCGCCCGAAAAGAACATCTAGCACTATTTTTTCGGGTGGTTGCTGGGCCCAGTTCTATTGCCGAGACTCTGTGACCAGAGTCTCCAAAGATTCGTCATCACCGTTTAGAGAATCCTCCATATGGCCCAGTATGGGCAGTGGGTCGACAAATCGCCAAGCAGGCAAAGAACTCAGCATGCTTGTCATAATAGCGCCGCCTCTGAGCAAGTAGAGGATATAGCCAACTGAGAGGCCTGAGCTCAACGTTATAGATGACACAACAATACCCTTTGATGCCGCGATGTCAGATTCAAATATTTCACGCTGCTTTTCAAAATTTTCCTGATAGGATGAAAACGCATTAGGATCAAGCTGGCTCGTTATAGTGAACAAATCAGTAAGGCTTGTTGACTCATCGAACACATCACGTTGCATGATACGGATATCAGATCCATCTGCACGACTCTCGCTTTGTGCTGATAGAAATTCTGATATTGCGTTGGTGCGCGAGATACCCACTGTAACGGGATCATCATCACCATCTATAAAAATGCCCAACAGAGCGTCACTGGTCCCAGCCGTTCTAGGCTCTGTGCTTTCTTCCGGCTCTGTATCGGTAGAAATTTCTAATTCCGATTCTCTTTCTGCACTTGGAACCTCCGGCGCGAATTCGATGATTTCAATATCAGGCAATTCCTCTTCCAAAGGACTGCCAAAACCAATTTCAGGCTCTGGCAAAAAACTCACTGTAAATTCCAGTTGCAATACTCCACCGTTACCATCATCAGCACTGAGTTTCAAACGCGCACTCACCTCATCACGAGGTAGATCTCCGGTACGCAATTCGCCTGCGACCTGATCGAAGACTAGCCACGATGGCAGTACATCACCATTGGCTAGAGTGAGCGCGTAAGTCAGCTCATCACCATCAGGATCAATATACGCATTGAACATGGAGGTGAGCACATTGCCTTCTTCGATTTGCTGATCCGGTACAGCGATGGTTTGCACTGGAATCTCATTAACGTTGAGAACGGTGATATCTACTTCACGAGTAACTCTTAATCCGAATTCATCTTGTACCGACACCGTTAATGAAACCTGCGGTTCTATCTCAAAATTTAGATCTTTACCAGCTCTTAAGCGCAGTTCATCCCCAACCACTTCAAATCTATCATCACTAACAATCACATCCAGTTTTGCACCCGCATCAGGATCACTCACTGTGACAGTGGCGACAACAACATCTGATGTGTTCTCTTGCACATCAACCAGATCAGTGATTTCTAATGTTGGCGGCTCGTTTACGTTAGCGACCGTAACCGTGATCTCTTGCGAAACCGGATCATTCACACCATCTGTTACAGACACCGTTAATAGCACCTGCGGCTCGGTGTCAAAGTCTAGTTCTTCTCCAGCTCTTAAGCGCAGATTATCCCCAACAATTTCAAACCTAGCATCACTAACGGTCACATCCAGTTGTGCACCCGCGTCAGGATCATCCACTGTGACAGTGCCAATATCAACATCTGATGTGTTCTCTTGCACAACAACCAGATCAGTGATTTCTAATGTTGGCGGCTCGTTTACGTTAGTGACCGTAACCGTGATCTCTTGCGAAACCGGATCATTCACACCATCTGTTACCGACACCGTTAATAGCACCTGCGGCTCGGTGTCAAAGTCTAGTTCTTCTCCAGCTCTTACGCGCAGTTTATCCCCAACAATTTCAAACCTAGCATCACTAACGGTCACATCCAGTTGTGCACCCGCGTCAGGGTCATTCACTGTGACAGTGCCAATATCAACATCTGATGTGTTCTCTTGCACATCAACCAGATCGGTGATTTCTAATGTTGGCGGCTCGTTTACGTTAGTGACCGTAACCGTGATTTCTTGCGAAACCGGATCATTCACACCATCTGTTACAGACACCGTTAATAGCACCTGCGGCTCGGTGTCAAAGTCTAGTTCTTCTCCAGCTCTTACACGCAGTTTATCTCCAACAATTTCAAACCTAGCATCACTAACGGTCACATCCAGTTGTGCACCCGCGTCAGGATCATTCACTGTGACAGTGCCAATATCAACATCTGATGTGTTCTCTTGCACAACAACCAGATCAGTGATTTCTAATGTTGGCGGCTCGTTTACGTTAGTAACCTGAATAGTGATCTCTTCCGATACTGCTATACCACCTTGTTGATCATCCACTGTTACCGTCAGAACTACTTCTTCGTCAGTTTCAAAATCCAGTGATTCAAACTCGCGTAGTTTAAGTTTATTATCGTCAAATCTAAATCTTGAATCATCTGTGCTATATATCAATACATCGTTGGCGTCAGGATCAGAGGCGTTTACCGTGGCAACTAGCTGACCTTCGCTGTTTTCTTCCACAATCTCTGTCGGTGCTGAATGTATTACCGGTGTTTGGTTAATGTCATTAATGGTTATCATGATGGGCACTTCATCTGATTCAAGCCCATGCTCGTCAGTAACCAATACATGCAGTTCAAAAGACTCAACATCACTATCGGCAGGTGTGCCAGACAACGTGCCGGTATCTTTATCCAGAGATAACCAGGCAGGAATAGGTCTGTTATCAATGTGAATTGACCATTCAAAGGGCTCTGATGTTTCTGAACTTGTGAATACATCTTGTTCAAAGGTGTGATCAAGTGACTGCAGCTCATCGACTGTTACATCGGAAAGATCACCATTGATAGCTGGTCTTTGTAAACCTTCCACTTCGATGCTAACAGTGGCCGGTGGAGAGACATTATTCACTTCATCTATTATTTCATAGGTAAAAGAATCTAGTACCGTTGAATCTTTGGGTATTGACTCATCAACTGAGTACGTGAATGTTCCATCAGCTCGAACATCAAGTAACCCTGAGCTTGGTCCGGATACTAATCTTACTTCTAACGCATCATCTGGAAGATCCTCATCCGATGAACCATGCAGTAATGTATTGGTGTTAGATTCCCCAGACAAAGGCTCCACAGAATCTAGGATGTCATTACGCTTACCACTCACTGTGTGGTCTACGGCCACAGGAGCATTATCGTTGACTGGATCTAAATCGAGAACAACACTTAGTATTGCATCAACGCCAGTGTTACCGTCGCTTACCAGAAGGGGAATACCGATAGTGGTATCGTCTTGCGCACCAGAGTACCTGAAAAATATTTCATCATTCTCAAGCTCCATAGCTGTGAAAGATGTTGTATCAGACATATTTTTTACAAAACTGTAATCGTGTGAGAATACAATATCGTACCGAATATCACCTTTAGCGGTATCTTCATCTGAGGTGATTAAGTGTTGAATTCCAATTTGCACAGGATCAGCATTATTGACAACAACTGCATCACCTGTAGTAAATACAGGAGCATCGTTGATATTTGTCACTCTTACATCAAAAACAGTGGTGTCCATTAACACCGAGTTATGATCCGTAACATCAAAGTGGACCCCAATTGTCCAAATACTTTCTGTGCTTTCATGCACGCCATTGTGAGTAATACGCACGCGTCTGTTGTTAATGTCGTCTTGCGTGAATGTATCAGTCACAATAGTATCAACGGTAATAATGAGTTCACCAATATTCTCATCGACATCTGGAACGCTTGTATTGTGGGTATAGGTAATTTGGTCAGGACGAGAATCATCATCCAAATACTCTAGATTTTGGTTATTCAACAGCTCGGTGACACCTTCCCTAACATTAATGCCACCATTGGTTAACGGCGTAGGCCCAACAAAAATAACCGTTTGTTCGTCTGCTTCCAAACCTACAAAGTCAGATCGAAGCATGAACTCTGATAGGCTGGCCAAGCCGGTAGAATCCAATGAGGAATCTACCGACAAAACTCGGCTATTGCTGTTATTGTTGTTACTAACCAGCAAATCATTATCCAAGGTGTTGAAGACAACCGCCTGCGGCCTTCCATTGCCGATAAAGCGTTCAGTTAATACTTCTGTGTTTCTATTAGGATCGAAAGATGAAAGTGAGTCATTAAATTCATCTGACCAATAGATAACATTATTAGATTCATCGATCGCGATTTCAAAGGGTATATCGTCAATTGTGGCATCAGTGAGTCCAATGGGTGAATCCTGCCAGATCTGTGGATCTGAGCTATCCCTTTGCAGCGACTCTATACTGGCATCTTCTCCTATGCTAGACCAATAAAGTGTCTGGTTTTGATCGTCATATTCTATGTCTGTTGGACGTCCCGTAAGCGATGCAATTTCTTCAATAACAGGGTTAACACTGTCCACACTCATATCGTATTGGATGATACTTGGATCAGTGCCAGCTACGGCCACATAAATTCGTTGGTCATCAGCGTCAATGGCAAAGGAGACAGCATCCGAGCTCACCGAAATCTCATCTTTCACATCGGTTCCATCGAGCTTTGAACTTTTTATGACGTTGTTGTCTGTGTTTTCAACAAGGAAGAACAGGCGGTTCTGCGCAGTATTGACTTCAAGTTCCGTAAAGTTACCTGCACCAGAACTTGCGACGATTCGTTGATTAAAAGTGAATGCAGGTGAGGAACGAAATATATCCCCTGAAGAGCCAACCCAGAAGACCAAGCCACCTTCGAAGTTCGTTGTTATACCGCCAATATTTGCGGTGGAATCTACAACGGTACCAGCCATAGTGATATCGCCGATACCCAGAGAACTTCCTGAGTTGAGTATTGCACTAGCCTCGTTTATCTCCAATGATAACTGATCATTAATCAATCTCACGCTGTCAAACAACGGATCTATATTGATTATATCGGTATTAAGTTCTTCGAAATTTGAAGCATTTTCAATTAAATTAAACCCTGAGGATACCAATTGATTGTTACTACTTCTGTCTACATCAACATCTCGACCAGATGCTGTATTGTTCGCTATTACCGAGTCAGATATGTGTACATCAAGGGGATCGTTGCGATTAATATACAAACCTCCTGCGCTACCTGTAGAGCTGCCAACGACCTCATTATTAGTGATTATACTGCTGCGAATGTCAATGTTGCCCTTGCTTTGTATTCCAGCCCCTCCGGTGTCACTGGAATTATTTACAACAACAGAATAATGTAATGTGAGTTCCCCCAATTCATCATTGTATATTCCACCACCAGACCCACTCGTGACCTCCACTTCACGGCTTCCCCAAATGAGTGTACGTTCCAATGTAGCGGTTGCGTTATTGTATATGCCGCCCCCCAATAAAGTTGATGTGTTTTTGACAACTTGCGAGTCAGATAAATTCAACAAACCCAGATTAGAAATGCCGCCACCAAAACTTGAAGATGCATTCTCTTTTATCAATGTATCCGCTATGGTCGCATCACCACGGCTAAAGATGAAAATTCCACCACCCTGTTCAGACCCACTTGTTGCAACATTAACGTCAACATCAACATCAACATCAACATCAACAACATTATTCGCAACAGTGGAATCGTATAAGAACAGTTCTCCCTCTACAGCTATTCCGCCACCCAAAGAA
>JALZWO010000021.1 GCA_023300375.1 Granulosicoccus sp.
AGCCGTCAATAGAATCTGACGAAAAAGCACTTGGATTTATGACTCAGATGAAACGAGCATTGGGCTATTTTTCTAATCCATTGTTGGGTTGGATGTTATCGTTTTTTGTCCTGGGTTTTTCACTAGAACATGTACCTTTTGAATTTTATCAGTCTTACTTGAAGTTGCTAGGTGAAAGCTCTGTTTCAAGCTGGCTGGCGAGTAGCGCTGCGCCGATGGTATCGGGCATAATCATCAGCATCTCTATGTTTGATGGCGCAATTGGCGCCGCTGTGAGTCAGCATTTTATTAGCCGGGTTGGTTTACAAGTGTTGTTGCTCTCCAGCATTGCAATTCAAGTGGTGATTATCGCGGGCATGTCGATTGTTTTACACCCTGTTATGTTATCGCTAGTCATGTTCAGAAATTTTCCATG
Organism: Granulosicoccus sp.; assembly: GCA_023300375.1. Lineage (GTDB taxonomy): Bacteria > Pseudomonadota > Gammaproteobacteria > Granulosicoccales > Granulosicoccaceae > Granulosicoccus. The sequence continues at coordinate 416 of JALZWO010000021.1, forward strand.
TCGATGGCTCGCGGGCCAATGTTAGGGGCTATCGCACCGCATGTAGATAGCGCACAACGCGCCACATTTTTCTCAATGCTCAGTCTGGCTGGGCGAGCCACGTTCTCTATTGCACTGGCCTTGCTCTCAGTGCTGGTCATCAGTAAATAGGCACTGAATTTGGATGCTTTGCCCCACGGGCTGGCGCTAGTTGCCATTGTTGGTGTTGTCGCACTCTCAGCGCTATACTTTTATTCACGCAATGTAGCCAGTGAATTGAAACGAAGTTAATGTATTAACGTTGTTGCAATAAACTTCTAGCTCAACAGGCACATTATCTACGCCAAGCTATGATCTAGGCCTTTTTAGCGAGCACTGAAAAATTATGATTGATGTCGAATACGTACGAATGATGGCGCGTTATTCAGCATGGCAAAACGCAAGTCTTACAAATGCTGCAGAGACGCTAGAAGATGCCGACAGATGCAAGGATAGGGGAGCTTTCTTCGGATCAATTCAAGGAACGATGAATCACCTTCTTTGGGGTGATCGGATTTGGATGCACCGCTTCGCAGGAACTGCAAAACCCAATAAGGAATTCATTCAAGAATCCATTGGTGAGACTGATAATTGGGCTAAGTACCGATCAGCGCGGGAAGAAATGGACATCGTAGTGTCAAGCTGGTCGCTGCAGTTAGACCCAACGTGGTTAGCTGGAGAGCTTACTTGGTTTTCTACTGCAGCCAATCGGACAATCTGCAAACCTAAGCAAGTATTGGCAGTCCATTTTTTTAATCATGGCACCCATCACCGAGGTCAAATTCATGCCATGTTAACGTCCGCAGGCGGAATGCCTATGGATACAGATATCCCGTTACTTCCTGATTAAATTCTCATTTTGAGTTTTCGGCAAAAGGATGCTAAAAATCGCCACTGTCAGTTAATACTCCCTTCGAAGCAGGCGTTGTGGTTAATCGATCACCTGGCGTTTTTTCGGTTACCTGTGCAAATGTTCAAAACGGGGAGTCGTGTACCGTCTTCTGTCCAGGCTTGCTTGGCGATAATGGGTTAGTGGCAACCGGTGGAGCCTGTAGTACCTCTGATTTTGTCCCGGTCAATGCAACGGCAGAAGATAGATCATATTCTTGCCCTGTACAGCCTTTCTCTACCGCGGTAACAGCACAAGTTTACTGTTCTAACCCTTTTTCGTGTTTAAGCAACTTGTGAATACAGCGTACTGTATTCGCAGAGTTCTAACGCTTTCGGTAAGCAGTTGGTGGTTGGTCTGATAAGGGCTACGCGATCCAGACCATGGCCGAAAGTAGAACTAAAACATCCAAACTTCGTTTTTCATCAGCGAAATACTTTCTTTTCTGGACGCTATCTGTGGTCTGAGAGGGCTGCGAATCCCGCTCTGTGAAACGTATGCCTCCGCCATGCTGACAACAAGACTTTGAGCTTTCTGACAGCTTTTCGAGTTTCCAGCATCCACAAACCATCATTAGTACTTTTATAGTAGAGATGCCAGCCGAGGCCTACCTCCAAATAGATTTGAGCTCTCAAGTTAACACGGGTACACTGCTCCGCAGGAAGCTTGGTTAATGATGAGAGTTAGGTCTATGAGACAGAAGAAATATAAAAAAGGATTTTTGGAGCGTTTAAAGAGTAGTGAGAGATCTTCTATTTACATACTACTTTTTTCAGTTCTTCTTTCAGTTCTGATATACAGCCTACTATGGTGAATCCCATTTACAGAGCCATAGGAAAAGGCGCTTTTTCATAAGTTGCCCAAAGCAATTGCCGTTGGTCATAATACGTGCATGCCACCTCTGAAGAGCGTCGTGCCAGTGCTGATGTTGTCATTTTGGAGAAGGGTAAAGTGCTTGACGAGGCAGTTAAGGCTCGTAATCCGCATAAGTGGAATGGCGATATCCGGAGCTGGGGTTGAATCTACTAAGTGTGGGTGAACCCCGAACGATCCGAAAATGACAGCTGGCACTCTACGAGACACGCTGCGTGAAATTAGTTGGACAACTAGCTTGAAAATCGCGGCTAGCTTGATAAATAGTTCTGGTTTTTTGTCACGCCCGTGCCAATCATGCTCTGGCTCTGGCACGGGCGCTGTACAGGTGTTGCTTAAGCGGGCTGATTTGACGGCTGTACAGTCATTTTTTTACGACGCAAAAACAAACCAGCAGAGGCGATAAACAAAACCCAGAAGGCTACGTCATGACTTGTTCGTGGCCCACCGACAGAGCAACCACCACCGCCGCCAGAACTGGCAACTGGTGCCACATTTCCATCGTCAATTACTGGAGTGTCAGCTTCCTCGACTCCATCGTCAACTACTGGGGCGTCAGCCTCTTGTTCAGGAGCGGCACTGAGTGCTATAACAACTGAATCAACATCATTAGCTGCATCAATATCAATCTTGTTAGATCTTGCAGTTGCGGTGATTGTGTTCATAACTTCAATGTCTGCTGTCGTGGCTACTAGATTGAAGCTTGCTTGGTCCCCTACAACCACATTCAGCGCACTACACGCTATGTTTCCATTGGCCAGAATTTCGCAGTTGTCTTCACTGGTTATCAATTCAACGTTAGCGGGTTTCTCGATAAGCAACTCAACGGCATAGTCATCTGTGGGTCCGTTGTTAGACACAAATGCCTGCAGTGAGGCCTCGATTGCAGATGCGCCATCTGGTCCATTGGGTTGAGTTTGTGTAGTTCCATTATTAACAAAACTTACCGTTCTATCCACTGCGGTGTCAATCACAGTGATAGTAGGAGGGAGATCTTGCGTTATATTGAAATAGCGTCCGCCGGAAGTCGCTTTGACGTCGACCGTACCAACTCCTTGATCGTCGTCAATGTAGCTCAACAGCCCTGTTTCTGAATCGCGTGCGAATACAGTTAGACGTGACGCACCATCTCGCAATTGATCTTCCGATACATACAGGAAGTGATCGCCATTAGGCGACAGCGCAAGAGTGGGATCAAAGGCAAACGTACCATCCCCGCCTACGATGTCAAACACAATCTCTTGTTTACTGAGGCTTCTGACCAAGCTTAGCGTGCCGTCTGCTTCAACGCTCCAGACACCCAGCGCGCCAAAATTTCCGGAGTTCAACTCCACTGCTGTGCGAATGTCGCCCATCGTATAGACAAATTGACCATCGTCGGTCGGTAGAATGCTTGTTATGTCAGAAAGCGCATTATCAGCAGAAATATCAATGCTGGTATCTAATCCTTCAAAAAAATCCTCAGTCAAAGTTTGTCTAACATTGAGGCGATTTGTAGTTTGATCAATACCAATTACTGCCAGCGCAGGTATGGATTCCATGCGTCTATTTTGAGTGGGATTACCCAGATACACTGTCTGATCATCCGGAGAAAGCGCTATTCTTAGATTTGTAGCTGCTGGAAGCACTGAGGCATCTTCATCGTCTATCAACGTGAATAGCGATTGCATATTGGCCGTGTTTACCAGCAACACATCTGTCGTTCCAGGATTGCCGGTGGCGCGAGCAACCACGAGACGACTGCCGTCACTACTTAATACTATGTCTGAAATTGAGTCGAAATTAAGCCGCCCCATATCAGTGTGGTCGTTAAAGGTTAGTAATCCTGTCGTGCTGTCTATATCAAATTTCACTACTGTGGTCTGTCTTTGAATAGGTGCATCACCCTCAACACCTGCGCCGTGAAATCCGAAAATTCCAGACATGTACAACGAAGTAGAGTCTGGTGATACGGCGAGAGATTTTGCTGACACATCCACAATATCAGATCCGGCGGGAAACGAATCGCCACTGAAAACACCAACTCGGGTCAAATTTCCTGTGCTTGGATCACGTGAAAAAATCAATATGCCATCTAATGCATTTACGTATGTAAACAGGCCGTCAGGCGTCGTTATGCTGCCCTTGAGCACTACACGCGTGCCGTCAATTTCTTCCTCTTGTACGATGTTGGAATCAACGCCTTCAAAAAATGCAGCGTTTGCCATTGAGCTGCAGCAAAGCATAGCGATGGTTGCAATCTTGAAATTATGATAAAGCTGACTAAGGTATGTTTTGTGTTTCATGGTGGTTTTATTGAATGGTTGGTAGATTTTTTGACGAGTGATTTTCCAGATCCAGTCGATGAAGACGAATGAGAGTTCCACAAAATATGAATGAAACTAGCTTTTGAATGTAGCAAACCCTCCTGTTGCTCTAACGTCAACGTACAGCTGCAATGCGCTGATTGATAGTTGACTGATTTATGTTCGTCCTTTGCTCGTGCGTCGGCTCATGCCGAAAAATCAATGATGCTGCCTGAAGGTACTTCTATATTCGATTAGCATAGCATCAGAGATGATGGTAACAGATTGAACAATAAAGGCAACAGACACTGCATCTGATGGTGCTGAGTCACAAACACAGGTCCGACTTTTGTTTTGAAGGAGAAAGGTACAGTTGGAATACACATCACGTTCCAACCTTGATATTTTTTGAAATGCCGCTCAACAGAACAACCACCGCCACTAGATCTAGCTACTGTTGCCAAGCTCTCATCGTCACCCATCAGGGCGTTAACTTAATCTTCTTTAAGCTGAATTTTCAATGCCATACCCTTCGTTCCAATGTCGATCATTATTAGTGAGTAATTAGCCACAAGCGCTTTTGATACACTCTAGAGGAGGTTCATAGAGCACCTTGGTTGCCTTGGCCAGAAAAGATGAAAGCTATTGATTTCGAGACTGACAACACCTCGGCGGTTTGTTAGCGCCAACTATTTTGAACATCAATATGAAGAGCTGTAATAGAAGTTAGTACGGGATTGCCTGTGTGGCAGATGCGAAGGTGTGAATTTTTCTTACTAAAGTGTGGCCTTAATTTATTGGGTGGAGCGTTTTTTATGTTGTCTGCTTTTCTGCGAGGTCTCACACACCTTTTCCGCCTTGCGTTGATAGGTTAGGTGAGTTATTCAACCGCATGGGAATACAACACGTGAGAAATTACAAGCTTCTGGCATTAGCCGCGGCTACGCTTTTATTCGTTGCTCATTCAGCGGTTGCTGAAACTTGAGTCACCTATAAATCTGCCAAATCCAGCTCATCCTATTATCCAATGGGTGTGCAAATTGCCGAGGCCATTAAAGAGGGCACCGGCGGCGACACCATCGTAACCGTTGAAGAGAGCCAAGGATCAGTGCAGAACATGATGGAATCTGCTGTGCGCGGTGGCAATTATGTGTTTACCACGCCACCCGCATTAGTGTCTTTGGCCAGAGATGACAAAGCGATGTTCGAGGGTAAAACCAACCCAAAGTTTGACACCATCAGAGCGTTGTGTCCTATTCCCTCACTCACCATGCATTTTGTGGTGGCTGATGACAGCGGCATAGAAACCTTCGCTGATCTTAAGGGCAAAACACGGCTGTTAGGTCAAGGTAGTTTCGGTGCCAATGAAGGCGCTAAGTACCTCACACTGTTTGGTCTTGAAGGTAAAGTTGAGATTGCTGAGGTTGAATTATTCAATGCGGTATCGGCTTTGAAAAACGGCCAGATTGATGCGTTTGTAACAGCGGGTAGTCATCCTGCCCCCAACGTAATAGAGGCGGCTGCAGGTACTGGCGTACGCATTCTATCGCTCAGCGAAGATCAAATTGCACAGACCAAGCGCACACGGCTTGTCATCCCCGCTGGTACTTATGCTGGGCAGGACGCTGATGTCATTACTACCTCACTGCCCGTTGCAGCTTTTAGCACCACTGATATGGATGAAGAAGCGGCGTACACATTAGCAAAACCTTCTGGGAGCAACGTGACTCGATGGCGTCCACTGCACCATGGTGGGCTGCGGTAACACCCGATATGTTGGGCAATATCCCCACTGAACCCCAT
>JALZWO010000022.1 GCA_023300375.1 Granulosicoccus sp.
CGGCAACATTAATCTAGAATATGATATGTCGTCTTGCCCTGTGAACCGACACGAGTGCCAGGGTGGATTTTTCGATATCATCGGCAACGTTTGGCAGTGGACTGAGACGCCAGTCGACGGTTTAGCAGGTTACGAGGTTCATCCTGCATACGACGATTTTTCAACACCGACGTTTGATGGAAAGCACAATATTTTCAAGGGCGGTTGCTGGATCTCTACCGGAAACTATGCGATCAAAAGCTCGCGATATGCCTTTAGACGGCACTTTTATCAACACTCTGGAATGCGCTATGTCGAAGCCGGAGCACTACCGGAAGTTAAGATGAATATTTATGAGTTGGACGATGCAGTATCTCAATACATAGAGTTTCACTACGGGGATGAGTACTTCAACGTGCCTAACTTTCCTGTTGCCTGCATCGAGCACTGCATGTCGGTAGCAGCGGATGTGCCTCGGCTAAAAGCGCTTGATCTGGGATGTGCCACTGGCCGTTCCAGCTTCGAACTGGCAAAGCACTTCGAGCATGTGGACGCTCTGGATTTTTCAGCCCGACTGATACAAGCACCTTCAACGCTCCAATCCACTGGCACGCAGCGTTACGCTGTTCAGGACGAGGGAGATATCGTGACGTACAAAGAGGTAACGCTTGCAGGTTTAGGGTATGAAGGTATTAAAGATAAGGTGGCGTTCGTACAGGGTGACGCCTGTAATTTGCCTGAGAAATTCACGGGTTATGATTTGGTGTTTGCGGGCAATCTGATCGACAGGCTGTATGATCCAAAAGGCTTTATTGATCTGATCAAAACACGCATTAATGCGGGTGGGGTGCTTGCCATTTCCTCTCCCTACACGTGGTTGGAGGACTTCACTGAGAAAGGCAAGTGGTTAGGTGGCTTCAAAGCTGATACCGGTGAGAATTTCACAACGCTGGAAGGTATTGCACAGGCACTGCTGCCTGAGTTCACGCAGCTTGCAAAACCTGTTGATGTGCCTTTTGTGATCCGTGAAACTCGACGTAAACATCAGCACACAGTTGCTGAACTATCGTTCTGGAAGAAGAATGGTTGAAAACAGGATATCTTTACCGAGATAGACCTGAGCCTGCACTTTCGCTAAGCGGTCTCTGTCTCTGAATGCTTACGGATGGTATTGTGTTGTAACCATTCAGTCAGACAGGAAACTTAGTTTATGGCAGGATTACTAGAATCAGTGGATCCAGACGGATTACTTGAGTACTCGGTCGTGTACACAGACCGCTCTGTTAACCACATGTCTGCGCAATTCCAACAGACAATGTGTGACATCCACCAAACGTTAACGGGTGTTTATAAAGCTCACAGAGCTGTCATCGTGCCGGGCAGTGGCAGCTTTGGTATGGAGGCCGTTGCGCGGCAATTCTGTTTGAATAAACGTTGCACGGTAATCAGAAACGGGTGGTTTAGTTTTCGTTGGTCGCAGATTTTCGATATGGGAGCTATACCATCTGAGCACACCGTGCTAAACGCCCAACCACAACAAGCAGCGGGTGTATCGGCTTATGCGCCAGTATCCCTATCAGAGGTTGTTGACAACATATCCAGAAACAAGCCTGATGTTGTTTGTGCACCTCATGTAGAGACTTCCGCTGGCATGATGCTTCCAGACGATTATCTGAAAGCGGTTGCTGATGCTGTTCATGTGTATGGTGGTCTGTTTGTTCTTGACTGCATAGCCTCTGGTACAGCCTGGGTCGATATGGAGGCAACTGGTGTTGATGTGCTAGTCACTGCACCGCAGAAAGGCTGGAGTGGAACACCTTGCGCAGGTGTTGTTTTGCTTAGCCAACATGCCTATGGTGTCATGCAGGGTACCGCCAGTAACAGTTTTTCGATTGATCTAAAGAAATGGTCGCAAATAATGGAAGCTTATTTGGACGGTAAACACGCATACCATGCCACGATGCCCACAGACGGTCTCATCATATTTCGTGACGTCATGAACGAGATTGCCGAATACGGATTCGAGATTGCGAAAAGCCAGCAAGCAGAGCTAGGGACGCGCTTGCGCAAGGTGTTAGATGATGCTGGCTTCATCAGTGTGGCCGCAGATGGATTCCATGCTCATGGTGTTCTTGTTTATTACACTGACAATGATGAGATTCATTCCGGTCGTGCTTTTGCAGCCGCTGGTATGCAGATAGCTGCTGGTGTGCCGTTGCAGATCGGTGAGCCTGATAAATTTAAGACGTTTCGCATTGGCTTATTTGGCCTCGACAAACTCAAGGACGTTGATGCAGCTGTAGTGCGGTTTGAGCAGTGTCTGAAAAAGGTGAGTGCAAGTACGGGTGTTACAAGCGCTTAAGCAGGGTGTAGTGTCAGCTGGTTTAATGAGGCAGTTGCCTAGGGCAGGCGCCTCAACTGCTGAAGAATGATAAGTAACACTACATAACAGCTAGTTTAGATCGACTTAAGCATTTAATAACGTAGCCGATAAATGGGTTGTCTTTACGAACCCCATGCTCCTAATGAGCAATGAAATTGATACGTTGTGGCTAATACTGGCAACGATACTAGTATTGTCGATGCAAGCAGGCTTTTTGATGCTTGAAGGCGGACGTGTCCGCTCAAAAAATTCGATTAATGTCGCCCAAAAAAATGTCACCGATTTATTAGTCGTTTGGGCAGTATTCTTCAGTGGTGGCAGCCTACTGATGTTTGGCGTTTCTATCAGCGCACTAGTGGATACTGCAGCGTCAACAAGCAGCGCTCTGCACAGTGATGTAACGCCGTTACACTTCATCTACCAAGTCGCATTTTGCAGCACTGCTGCCACCATTTTGTCTGGCGCTGTAGCCGAACGTTTTTCCTTCCGTGCCTACATGGTGCTTGTGGCGGTTATCGCGGGGTTTATCTACCCTCTGGTGGGACGAATGGTGTGGGGAGACTTGTATAACCCAGAGGTTACCGCTTGGTTGGCGGATATCGGTTTTATAGATTTTGCAGGATCAACCGTTGTGCATGGAGTGGGTGCCTGGGTGGGTCTGGTTGCCATCATAATGGTGGGGCCACGGGTTGGTCGATTTGATGAGCAAGGAAAACCTCAGCTTATGGCGGCGCATAACGCTGTCATTGCATTATTCGGGGTGTTTGTGCTGACTATTGGCTGGCTGGGTTTTAATGGTGGCTTACTATCGCCAAGCGACCCTCGTTTAACTGCTGTGTTGTTCAACACAATCACAGCAGCGGTGTTTGGTGGTTGTGCGGGCATGGTTGTTGGTACGATTATAGACAAAGGTGTCTGCAACCCAACACGAGTTACCAGTGGATTGCTTGGCGGTCTGGTTGCCTGCACCGCAGGTGTCGTGTACATGAGTATGCATGAGGCCATTTTTGTGGGCGTAGCGGGTGGTGTTACTGCTACCTACGGCTCACACTTGGTGCTCTGTCGTTTTAAGCTGGACGATCCTTTGGATGTCGTATCGACCCATGGTGCGGCAGGTGTTGTAGGGACACTGAGCGTTGCTTTTGTTATGCCAGTAAGCGCCATGGCATCGCAGTCTCGGCTTGCTCAGTTAGGGGTGCAAGGTTTTGGTATTCTTGTAGTGGGTACATTTACTGTTTTAGTCACTTGGCTTGCGCTTAAACTGCTAGGGCGTTTCATGGATATTCGTGTATCTAGTGAAGCTGAACAACTCGGGCTTAACTACACAGAACACGGTGAGTCGATTGGTATAACGCGACTACAGAGCGCTTTGAATAAAAACCTAGATGACAACACGTCGTTTGGCAGTAGCGTGTCTGCAAACAGTGATGATGAACATTCTGAGATTGCTGCAACACTGACAAAAGTTATCAATCGCTATGAATTGGCTAGCGAGCAAGTACTTTTTGCAAAAAAGCGATTTCAACAGTTTGCGGAGACTGCCTCCGATTGGTTGTGGGAATCTGATGTTAACCTGTACATCACGTTTATCCATGCCAATTCCCAAGATGATAGACAAACAATACAACTAGATAGGCTTAAAGGCTGCAACTTACTCGATACGCTGCATTTTGAAGAGGCTGAGCTAGAAACATTTACTGCCTACTTAAATCGCAATGAGCGCACTCCAGCTATGAAGGCAAAACTTATCACTGACGATCGTAGTGCCACTTATTCACACTTGGAAGTGCGCGCCGTACCTAATTATGATGAAAAAAATCATCTTATAGGCTTTCGCGGTACGCTTACTGATATCTCATTGCAGAAGGCGGCTGAAGATAAGGCAACTTTTTTGGCCATGCATGATGAATTAACCGGGTTGCCGAATCGTCGAGCGTTGTCCATCGATTTAGCAAGTGTTATTGAGCGCGCCAGAATTTCTAATAATACAGTTGTCGTTGCAGGCATGGATCTGGATGGTTTTAAGGCTATTAATGATGCGTACGGTCATCAAATTGGCGATGACCTATTGGTAAAGGTTGCCACACGCTTAAAACGTTTTTTGCGCCCGTTTGACCAAGCCTATCGAACTGGTGGTGATGAATTCATTATTCTTTTTGATATGGTGGGTTCGCGCAGTGCTGCGGCTATTAGTGAATCTGTTACAACACGACTTATTGAGCAGATAAGCAAGGAATACGATGTGCGAGATCTGCAGGTGCGAATTGGCTGTAGTTTGGGTTTGTCACACTTTCCTCAAGATCATGCTAGCGCTGATGAATTATTGCGTATGGCTGATCTAGCGCTGTATGCAGCGAAAGACTCAGGTAAAGGTTGCGTGGTGAGTTTTGAACCCAACCATGACAAAGAGGCCGAGCAACAGCGAGAAATGGAGCAGGACCTGCACAGGGCGCTGCGTGATGATGAATTCTATCTGATGTATCAGCCTAAGATTGACACAACCACTGAGCGTATTATCGGATACGAGGCGCTTATTCGCTGGAGGCATCCTCAGCGCGGTGAGTTGTTACCGGCACAATTCATTTTTGTGGCTGAGAGACTTAAACTAATGAGCAACATAGGTCAGTATGTTCTAGACAGTGCCTGTAGCTTTGCAGCTACATGGCATTCGCCTTTGGGTGAACCCTTGCCAACGGTTTCAGTGAATGTGTCACCTCAACAATTTAGCAACACTGGCTTTTTCACTATGGTTATGGAGACATTAGTTCGGCATGAACTCGATCCCAAACGTCTGGAGTTAGAGATAACGGAAGATATGCTGATTAACGATTTTCATGCAGTGTCTGCTACGTTACAACAGCTTTGCGATGCTGGCGTATCCATAGCGATTGATGATTTTGGTAGTGGTCAGACATCATTGAGATATCTCAATCAATTTCCATTAACCACTATCAAGATCGATCGTTCGTTTATCAGTAACTTGGGCAGTAGCGAAAAAACTGCAGAAATTATTCAAACGATTATATTGCTGGCAAAAACACTAGGAATCAATGTTATTGCTGAGGGCGTTGAGAAAAATGATCAACTTGCTTTACTCAAAGAATGGGAGTGCGATCAGATACAAGGCTTTCTATTTTCGCGACCCATGCTCAGTAAGGATGTTACCCAGTGGATGCAAGATCAGGCAGCTAGTGACCGTCAAAGTCTGGGCTAGTGCCGTTTGAATCTCAAGTGCCACAGCAACAACTGAGAGAAAAATTTACATTAGTGCAATACTGTAAATTGATCGTTACTGAACAAAAAAATGACAAAATTTAAGAATCAAAAGTAGCATGTAACTGTTTCTGCTGATAGCCAGAAAAGAATCGCTTTGGAATTTAAGTTGAACACGCTATCGTCAGCCCCTTTAACAAACAGCGACGTATTGGCAACGTTACTGAAAGATGACATTGTACCCATGTCAACATTGCACAAAAGGTATGAGCCATTGCTCGAATTGGTCTGAGTGCTTATCGGGGTAGTACCCAACTGCGGTACCTACCTGGAAATCTGGCCACCGGCGTTTCATACTTATAATATTCTCGTACCCAATTTTCTAAATCTACCTTTTTCTGTTTTTGGATTCGGTGGAGCACCGAAGGATAGTGTAGGGCTGGGTATGTATGTATCAAGCCGAGCGGCCGAATGTCCTTACTGTTCTGCTCACACTTGCTCTTTTGCGCTTAGACGCGGCGCATCTCCTGAAAAGGTTGCGCAGGCTTTGGTGGGTGGAGCTCAATCTAGCGCATAAGAGTTAGCAACCATTGCCGTTGCCCGCTCACTCTCATGCATACCCTGTGAACTAACCACAGCAGAACGACAAGCTCTTGAAGATAATGTTGGGCCTGTCGAGGCCGAGTGGGTAGTGCTGGGTATAGTAATGATGGGTTTTTGAATAAATTTATGGGCGCCATCAGCGTAGAGCTTGAATCATCTACCGTTGCTGAAACCACCTCTGTCATGGGGGCAAACTGGAACTCTGGAAAATCTGGTAGAAATCTGGATTCTGGTAGTAGCCATGCAACACCTACTGAGTCTGATTCACTATGGACCCAATTATCGGTTATTCGCTATGCGCAAACAGCCTTGCGATTAAACAAGCAATGGCAACAGGGTGTACCAGATACCTGGCCTGCTATTGGCGAATTTTTACAGCAAACCACGGGTCACAATTTTTCTGTACTTGCATGTATGAAAACCAAGCGGGGCATAAGAGCCGTGGCTTCAGCGTTACGTGAAAATCTCAATGTGGACACCTCAGTAATCGGTCTGCCAACGAAGGCATTGGCTGGGGTGGTTTTCGCAAGGGTAGTTGAAGATGCTCAATTGGCAAAAGAGCTTAGAGTTGTTGGGTTACACAACGGGTTGACTAAGCTGCAACTCGATAACGTCACGCATTTCGTAACAGAATCAGAAACGCAAGCAACGTCTACTGATAAAAAACAACAAGCTGTGTTGCTGCTGGCGCGAGTGGCATCTCCAAGCCCTGCAGAGATCACTTCAGGCGTGTTTGACACCTGTCTCCAGGCTCAGTTGTCATCTGCGGTCATTGTGGAACTGATTACCTGGCTATCGGTGTTACAAATGCTGCACCGTCTTTTCAGTGACTTCGCTGAAGATTAGTCAGGAAAGCACGCGTTCCTGCAACTTATTTTAAGCTTGAG
>JALZWO010000023.1 GCA_023300375.1 Granulosicoccus sp.
TTGGTGAACAGAGCTGAGAATTTGTCAGTTCGACCTGTGGGCCGCTTAATGCGGCCCCTGTTTTTTCTGCAAACCCATTCATTTGAAAAATAACTATTCTGCGTTACGTTTAGCGTTTGATTTCATCCAAAAAATGTAGGGAGTTAATCTGCTGTGAACGACATTTGGTTTCAGATCCCAATAGCAATCTTCTTGGGATTCATGATAATACGCATGTGGCCAGTAGCAAAACACTGGGTCAAAAATGGTCCGAAAGGCTCCTCCAGCGAATGGCTCAATGTATCTATGCTGCTAGCGGCAGTGGTGTTGTTTGTCACTTTTCTGATTGTTGCCGTTTAACGATCTCACCAAACGACTGAGTCCTTGCGTGCATCACCTAGAGGACGGTATCTGCAAACCTCAAAACCTCGTGATATAGGTATGTGCTGCGTTTAACTGTTGCAGGATAAGTCTGATCGCACAGGGCAATCAAGTTAGCTTCAGATCAGCCGAAAACTAACCATACCCCAATCGTTGGTTTGCTTAAGATGGCACGTTCGTCAGATTCCAATCCCCTATCCTCCTTGCTGCACGACAAGAGCTTTCAGTCTCATGAAATCCGTCGTGTCATCAAACTCTCCGCCATATATCTGCTGGTAACGACCGTGGTGGTGGGTATTTTCTACCACTTTATGCTCGGCAGCCTAATCGAAGGCGTGGCTCCTATGTTGTTCGTCTCAGAAGACATCGCATTGGTGAACGAAGCCATACCTAGCATGAGCGCCGTTATCGGCCAGTGGATTCTGGTAATGCTTGCGGTTAACGTGGTTCTAACAGCGGCACTGGGAATCTACATCACACGCAAACTGGGTCAACCCATTCTCGCGATAAGACGTGCACTGCGGGAAATAGGTAATGGCAACCTGGATGTTCGACTTCGAAGCAGCGATAGCAAGGAGTTTGGGGAGATCACCACTGAACTCAATCTGGCAATGTATAGCATCCACAATCAAATTGCCACGGCTCAGCAAAGCATGAAAAAGGCAAAATTTCTCAGTGAGCAACTACCCAGCAACGCTGATAGCGAAGTAGATGCCGCGCTGTCAGAATGCCATGGAGCACTGGATTTCTTCAAAGTGCAAGACGGCTTGCACCAACAGGTTCCTCTTTCCGATGGCCATCTAAATGGCAGCAGCGCTCCAGCAGCCTGAATCTACCCCTTTGATGTCACGTCGGAACGAATTATGAACAAACCCGCATCACACGCTGTCTCGCCATCACTTAAGAATCGTCTTTTACAGCGGCAACATCACCTGCCCGCCTGCTTACTGTCGGCACTCGCAGTGACTGTGCTTAGCAGCTGCGGAGCTGGTAGTGGTGGCGTGGGGTTTGACGATACGGGCACAGCACGAGGTATTAACGGCACCTCATTGTTTGTCAGCTACAACGACCAAGCATTGGGAGACGACGGGCTGTACTTCGCCACTAACGATGTGGGCTCCAGCACGAGTTCTAGTATTCGAATTTCCAATCAGGGCGCCGATTCCTATGCCCTCCAAAATTTCGATATTGTCGGTGAAAATGCCGAAGAATTTTCGAAAACGATTCTCGACAATGTAGTATTGCAGCCAGCGCAAATCCTGAACTTAGATATAGCGTTTCGCCCCATTACCGCTGGGGAAAAAGAGGCTGAATTCTCTGTTGATTTTGACATCATAAAACAGGCTAGTGATGAGGCAAACAGCTTAGAGCAGGTATTTTACGATGGCCAAAGCCAGTTTGATGATGGACAATTCAGAAGCGCTGAAAACACGTTCGCAGAGTATCTACAAGGTGACCCTGAAACTGCCAACAGAGAACGAGCTGCTGCTAGAATACCTGTAATTGCTGAAGCTCAAGCTTATTCATCTTCGTATGAAGCCCAGTTGTTCGTAGACGCAATGACGCTGCGAGATGAGGAACAATATGATCTGGCCATACGTAAGCTAGACGTGTTCGCAACCCTGTACCCTGATAGTCATCTTGCAGATGATGCTCTTTATCTTACTGGGTATATTCAACTACAACATTTGAATGATGCCGAACAGGCTTTGCTCAATATGCAAGCGCTTCGTCAAGCTCATCCTGACACGACCTACTACGATACGTCCTTGTACAGCGAGGCACTGGCGCAGATAGATTTAGGTAACAATGTTAACGCTGAAGCCATTCTGTTATCACTAAAAGAACGACACACAGGTTTTGATGTACTCGGCCTTCAGCTCCCAAAAGATACCTTGCTATCCCGGCTGTGGTTTAAGCGCGCCGAACAGGGTCTCGAGCTAGTCTGATTAACATGCAACGCCAGTAGCTCAACCACAAGCTCTACACAGCTTAAAAAGATAGGCAGTTTTTGTTACATAATGCGTATATGAAACGCATCTTCAAACGTATTCTCGTTGTAATACTGATCTACAACCTAGCGTTATTTATAGCAACGTTTGTACTCACCGTGCAGGCCGAGGCCAAACACCCTATGCAGGGCAAACGCGTCTCTGCAGGGAAACACTTTCTTCATGTCATTGAAGCGGGTACTAAAAAATCCCCCAACGATCCCACCCTGGTGCTTTTACATGGCGCAAGCACCAGTGCCATGGATTTCTCAACACAGCTGCAGCCACGGCTAGCACAGCGTTGGCGTGTGCTGGCATTTGACCGCCCTGGACACGGATACAGTGATCGCGGCTCAGAAGAGCTTGCCACCGATCCGGCTTATCAAGCCAACATGATTCTGGATGCCCTACAGGCAATGGATGTACAAAATCCCATCTTCATTGGACATTCATGGGCAGGCTCAGTGGTTATGGCCGCTCTTATGGCCAAACACCCGCAAATTAACGTTGCAGCCGGTGTTTTAATTTCTGGCGCAACCCACCCTTGGGATGGCGACGGTGCTTGGCATGTGGAGCTGAGTGCCAAGCCGATCATCGGAGACATTTTTGTTTGGCAGTACGTTTCACCGATAGGCAGGTTGTCTTTACAAGATGCCATTGACGGGGTTTTCTCTCCCGAGGCGGTACCAGACAACTACGTAGACGATACCGCCCTCAACTTGTCACTGCGCCCAGCAACATATAAACACAATGCGCTTGACCTCACAGCACTCAGTGCACACTTGCATGTGCAATCTAAGCTGTACTCAAGAATAACCCAACCCTTGCTATCTCTTGCCTCAAGTGAAGATCACGTTGTAGGTCCTTGGAATCATCATGAGCGCATAATAACTCAAGTAAAAGACGCTCAAGGTATCGTTATACAGGGCGCCGGGCACGCACCTCATCACACCCAGCCAGAGGTGGTAATCAATGCCATCGAAACATTTGTTCAGTCGCTATGACGTTCCGTCATGCCAAGTCTGATCCAATGATTTCAATAGACTGCAAACGTTGTGATCAGTGAGTAGTACACGACCCTGTAGTCTCTCGAACTACCAAACACGTTTCAAGCTCACAACTTTGAACAGCACTACCACTTTCTATCGCTTCGATTAAAGCGGCTGCTGCGCGCTCGGCCATAACGGCTGCGTTAATCTGTACTGAGGTTATGCTTGGGCTAAGTTGCGCTGATAACTCAAGGTCATCAAACCCTGTGATAGACAGGTTTTTGGGTATGCACAGACCCAGACTCAATGCCTCCAACAAGGCTCCTTGCGCTATCACATCATTTCCACAGATCACGGCAGAAACATGGTTCTTTATCAATTCCTGAAAGGCTTTGCGACTTTGTTTCAAGGAATAGTCAACTTCGACAATGTGTCGATCTGGTAGAGCAAGTCCATGATATTGAAGTCTGCTGACCACGCCTTGAATCCTCTCGCGAGCCCGGTCATTTCTTGTTGATCTTCCAGCCAACATACCTATGTGCTTATGGCCTAACTCCACGAGATGATCAACAACTGAATGCATGGCTTTGGCGTTGCTGAAACCAATGTTAGGAGCATAAGCCTGCGGATCAAAAGCCCAAGTACACACATGCCTCATACCGGCTTTTTCCAATCGCTCGAATACAGCGGGTTCGTGGTCGTTCCCTACCAGAAGCAATCCATCAACGCCCTGCTCTATCATGCGCTTGACCTGTTCCGAATGCTGCGGCGGGTCATTTTGCGAGACAGCTAAAATCATGGCATAGCCCTTAGATTGCGCAATACGTTCAAACGCGTTAATACCTTCAGCAAATATCGCGTTGTTTAACGTAGGAATGATGGCTCCCAAGGTGCCACTGCGTTGCAGAGCCAGAGCACGCGCATTCGCGTGCGGAACATATTCGAGCGTCTCAACCGCTCGCTCAACTCGCAGCCTAACTGCATCGGTCACCGCACCTTGACCATTAATTACGCGCGACACAGTTGCCGTGGATACTCCAGCTAGGCGAGCGACGTCAACTTGGGTAGTCATGTAGCTATGAATTCGTTAGCGATAAACAAGAATAGCTTCAAATCCCTTAAATCTGTCCATTGTATGCTCTTACCATTGAAAAAAGCACTATTTGCTTGCCTGCAATTCACCGACAGAGCCCCTAGTCACCATAGAATATCTCAAGAAAGCCGTAAAATTTGTGGCAACTGGCGAGCAAGACGTTCGATCCACTGTACAAGGCATTCTTGACGACATTGAAGCTGGTGGCGCAGATGTTGTGCGGCAGTAAGCTGCCCAACTCACCGGTATCGCTCTGTTCAACCGATCGAGCCTTAGCCGAAGAGGTGGGCAAGTGCATACGTCACAAGCCAGGTTCTTTATGTGGATGGTGGTTTTACTGCGGGTTAAACGTTACCTGAATGCGCGTGTAGTCATAACGTACGAGCTAGTCGGTTGTCTCAACATTTTTGCACAATAAGGTACGCGTGTGTTCCGGGGTATTCCTCGAATTCAAGATGCCTGCAGATACACTTCAAATGCATAATTTGCTTTAAAAATCCTGTCACACCCAATGAAGAATAATAAACCTGTGGCCCCATAAAATCATCCACGTGAGAATTCTCCTCTTGCGTGCCACCGAACGAAAAAATTAAAATGCCGTGTGCATTCAGAGATTCAACGAGCCGCCTGAGTACATGCTTCTGTTGGCTTAGCGGGATATGCCAAATGCTATCCCATGCGGTGATGAAATCGAATGTCTCTGTACTGCGCCATTGGCAAACATCGTGTTGATGAAAGCGTATCTCAGGATGCCTTTGCTGAGCAAGCTTTAACATCTCTTCTGATATGTCGAGGCCTTGTGGTGAAAAACCTTCATTCAATAAAAGTTCTATGAATCTACCCGTACGCCCACAACCCACATCCAGCGCTTTACCTCTGTGCGCTACGAACTTAATCGCTCGCCTGTGTTGAGCCATGCCGTTGCTTCTATCAAATACCTTGTCATCCCAAAGATGAGTTATCTGATCATAAGCTTTGCCAATGTCATGAGGGTTCATGCGCTGGCCATTTCACTTGCAGACCCATATCGAGAAAGCTCTACTCGCACCACATAGCAAGAGTCGACAGAATCTCCCCACAGTCCAATTAACTTCTTTGCCATTTCTAGTCTTTTTGGGCCACTACCAATATTGACTAATATATCGTATTAACACCACTGGTAATAATGCAAAATCCGTTGTAGGCAGTTGAGTAATTCGAGCTTAAAAACCACCTAAGCTATTGAAATCATGGACTTGATCGCCATTGTTATAAGTCACGAGCACACTTTTCATCCTAAGCGAGAGAGACATCATGGAATACCTAGTCGACACAGGCATGATCTTCTGGGTGGGCCTCGCCTTTGTGCTAGTGCTTGTTCTCAAGTCATCCATCAAGTTTGTTCCGCAGCAAACCGCGTTTGTCATCGAACGCTTTGGCAAGTTCAGAACCACCCTTACGGCCGGTCTTAAATTTGTGATTCCGGTAATAGACAGAGTCGCCTATCAGGTCTCGCTTAAAGAACTTGCACTCGATGTACCCTCTCAGTCCGCTATCACCAAAGACAACATTACGCTGACGGTCGACGGTGTGTTGTACCTGAAAGTGATCGACCCTGAAAAATCCAGCTACGGCATCGACAACTATATCTTTGGTGTTACGCAATTGGCACAAACAACCATGCGTTCTGAAATCGGCAAGATGTCACTCGACAAAACGTTCGAAGAGCGCGAAGTATTGAATTTAGCCATAGTTGCTGCTATCAACGAGGCGGGTGAAGCTTGGGGTACAACTTGCTTACGCTACGAAATCAAAGATATAACGCCACCACAAAGCGTTTTAGAGGCCATGGAACGGCAAATGAAAGCCGAACGTGACAAGCGTGCCACCGTGCTTGAATCTGAAGGTGAGCGCCAGTCTGCCATCAACGTAGCCGAGGGCCAACGAGCCTCTATAGTTCTGGCAGCACAAGCTCAACGTGAAGAACAAATTCTCGAAGCCCAAGGCGAAGCCGAAGCCATCATGACAGTGGCCGAAGCACAAGCCAAAGCATTAGTTACCGTGGGAGAGGCTGCAGCAACTGAGCAAGGCCAGAAAGCCATTCAATTTGATCTTGCCACACGCGCTATAACTGCCAAACAGGCCATTGCCAAAGAGTCCACTATTGTTCTCATGGACGGTGAGAAATCTGAAGCTGCAAGCGTTGTAGCTCAAAGCATGGCGGTAATGACAGCAATGAACTCTGCGGGCAATAACGCCGGAAACAGCTAATGGATATTTTAGCCATCGATCAAGCAGGTTTTTGGTTAGCGCTAGGCTTTGTACTTTTGGCCATAGAGTTAGTTGCGTTCGGTCTAGGCAGTGGCGTACTGCTATTTGGTAGTGTTGGTGCGCTGATCACCGGCGCGTTACTGTGGTTTGGCGTAGTACCCAATGACAGCATCCCAGCCATCGCTTGTTTCGCCATCTCCACGGCTGTTTCCACAGCTCTACTCTGGATACCTTTTAAGAGATTGCAAAGCGGTGCAGAATTAGGCAACGATCGCAGCAGCGACATCATTGGTCATCAGTTTTTACTTAGCAGTGACATTTCTCTGCAAGTACACGGACAACAAAAATACTCGGGTATTCAGTGGCGTGTGGAACCTGCCCGCGATCTTAAAAACCCCGAAATAAAAGCAGGTACTGAAGTGTCAGTATCTGCTGTTCAAGTGGGTGCTTTCTTTGTTAAACCTGTTAACAATGAAACCGTCAGCAACTAATCTGAGCCCGCAATATTCATGAATATAACGTAATCCTTTTGAAACATTTTTTGAGAATAGTCAGAGCTGGGCAGCGAAAAACGCACACACAAACACCGCAACTAGCCAATTTGCTCCCGCCCCATTTGAGCTAGCGGAGCCACAAATTCCCCCATTTGCAAGGCGCTCTCGTTGGATGCATTACCATCAAGAGCACGCTTGTACACGCCTTGCAATATAGCTGCAAAGCGAAAGAAGCTCAGGCTTAAAAAGAACTCCCAATGTGGAATGCTATCGATGCCTGCTCGATCACAATACGCTTGCACATAGGCCGCTTCATTAGGTACCAACAGCTGCTCGCGATTCACACCCGCTAGCCCTGCCATCAGACTTCCATTTGGCATGCGCAGTTGCATGCATTGATACGCCAAATCAGTGTAAGGATGTCCAAGCGTGGACAACTCCCAATCAACCAGCGCTAACACGTGTGCCTTGGTTGGATGGAACATGAGATTATCCAACCGAAAATCACCGTGGACCAGTGATACCCGCCCATCGTCAGGTGGACACAGCGCAGCTAGCCTACTAATAAGAAAATCCATATCGGCAAGTTGGGTTGTTTGGGATTGTTGGTACTGCCGTGTCCACAAACTGATCTGACGCTCGAGGTATCCCTGTGGCTTGCCATAAGAACTAAGGCCTAATTTCTCTATATCCAGTTGATGTAGCGCCACCATCGTGTCGCTCATGGCATTGTAGTAAAGAGCTCGCTCATCAGCTTTAATATCCGGTAGTGCAGGATCGAACAACACTCGCCCATCAATATATTCCATAAGGTAAAACATACTGCCAATCACACTGTCGTCTTCACACAAGTGCAATGGTTGTGCAACCGGCACGGCAGATCCATACAAGGCACTCATCACTTGATATTCACGATCTACAGCATGTGCTGACTTCAGCAGCTGTCCCGGTGGCTTACGACGCAGCACATAAGTACCACTGTTAGCATCAATTCGGTACGTTGGATTGGATTGGCC
Source organism: Granulosicoccus sp. (assembly GCA_023300375.1). GTDB lineage: Bacteria > Pseudomonadota > Gammaproteobacteria > Granulosicoccales > Granulosicoccaceae > Granulosicoccus. The sequence continues at coordinate 8,194 of JALZWO010000023.1, forward strand.
ATCGCCAAATTTTTCACACGCTAATGGGCCTTGAAAGCCATCCACAACATCAGTCAAATATCGGCTAAGCGCCTGCGTATTCAGCTCAAAAGCCACCGCTTATACTCCAGCGTAACGTTGAATTATTTTTTTACCTAATGCCATTTGATGAACCTGGTCGGGGCCATCCGCCTGACGACACCAGCGGGCATAGTTAAAGGCTTCTGCCAAAAAATAGTCTTCAGTTAAACCGCCGGCACCGTGCATTTGCATGCAACGATCAACGACGTTTTGCACCAGCAGAGGAACAGTTGTTTTAGTGGCAGCTATCATATCGATAGAGGCATTCACACCTTGCTCATCTATCTTGAAACAGGTTTTGAGCATCAACAGGCGAGCCATTTCAATCTCGGAGAATATTCTGGAAATATCTTCACGCACAGATTGATGTTGGCTGAGCTTACGGCCAAAGGTTGAACGTTGCTCAACACGTTGGCAGGTAATTTCAAGTGCTCTTTGCGCAGCCCCTATCAAACGCATGCAGTGGTGCATACGCCCCGGCCCTAGTCGGCTTTGGGCAATTTCAAAACCGCGGCCCTCGCCCAGCAGCATGTTCTCCAAGGGCACTTTAACGGCATTGAAGTGCACCTCTGCATGGCCCTGCGGTGCATCGTCGTAGCCTAAGGTGGTCAGTGGCCTGACAATGCTGACTCCAGGCGTGTCCTTGGGCACTAGCAGCTGCGTTTGTTGGCGATGTCTGTCTGGATTCTCAGGATCACTCTTGCCCATGACAATGAAAATACGCGTTCGCTCATTCATGGCGCCAGTGATAAACCACTTCTTGCCATCGAGTTGCCAGTGATCACTGTGCCGAACCATCTGCAACTCAATATTGCTTGCATCACTGGAGGCCACCTGTGGCTCAGTCATGGCGTACGACGACCTTATCTCACCGGCTAGTAATGGCTCCAGCCACAGCGATTTTTGGGTGTCAGTCGCAAAGTTCATGAACACCTCCATGTTGCCCGTATCAGGTGCACTGCAATTAAATAGCTCAGCAGACCACTGTACTCGCCCCATAATTTCAGCCAAGGGGGCGTAGTCAAGAAAGCTCAAACCACCGTGTAGGGAGTAACGAGCATGCTCCTCAGGGACAAAAAGATTCCACAGCTGCTGCTCTTGCGCTCTTTTCTTGAGCCCTTCTACCAGCGGCAAGGACCCAAAACGCTCAGATGCTGATGCGCGCTGAACAGCGTACTCGTGCTCATTGGGAAACACATGCTCATCCATGAATCGCTGCAATTTGGCTTGCAGTTCTAAAGACTTATCGCCGTACGTAAACATAACCAGTTTATTGCTTTAAGTGATGACAGTAGAGCTATACTCTACCTCGTGAGCAAAGACAAATCAGGTTGGAATAAATACCGACGCGGCCCGGTCAATCGGGACAAAACCATCAGTGCAGTTCGCATCGATTCGCTCAGCAGCAATGGCGATGGGGTGGGTCGGCTCGACGGCCAGGTGGTGTTTGTGCCGTTTACCCTGCCTGGCGAGAAAATCAGCCTCAAGCAGGTGTCGAAAAAACGCAAGCTAATACACGCGCAAATCGAAGAGATTCTTGAGCCCTCAGATCAACGCCAGCAGCCGCCTTGTGCTGTGTTTGGCGACTGCGGTGGTTGCGACTGGCAACATCTGCCATACGATCTACAGCTAACAGCCAAAACCCAGCAATTGCAAGACGCCCTACAGCGTATCGGTAAATTCGAAAACCCACCCATAGAACCTATTGTTGCCTCACCCTCAGCCTTCCACTACAGAAATCGTATTCGCGGACACGTCGAGTCGGGGCAGTTCCATTTCAACCAGCGGGCCAGTGCGCAAAAGGTTGCTATAGATCAATGCCACATCGCTGATGAGGCAATCAACACCTATTTGTCCGAAGGTAATCTTGAGGGTGTGAAGGGAAAGGTTGAATTAGCCGTAGACGACGAAGGGCTGGTGAGAGTCATGGCCGTCGACGAACAACAATCAACCGATGCCGGCTTTCGGCAAGTGAACACGGCAGTCAGTAACCTTTTATCAGAGAAGATCAACAGCGCCGCAGAGCATTTTACTGGCGAGACACTAATAGACCTTTATTGTGGACAGGGAACCTGGAGCATTGAATTAGCGCAGCGCTTTACACAATGCCAATTACTGGGTGTAGACAGCTCCAAGCAAAATATCCATATTGCCAATCAAAAGGTACAGCAAGCCAAATTGTCAAACGTACGCTTTGAACAAGGCCGAGTTGAAGAGCGCCTACGCTCCATGCCACTTGCAGATAGTTTCTGCATTGTCGATCCACCTAGAGCCGGGCTTGCACCTGAGCTTTGCCAGGCATTGTGCGGTAATAACCCCACAACGCTCGTCTATATCTCCTGTCATGCCGCAAGTCTGGCCCGTGATCTTCAACTGCTGTGTGATAGTGGTATGCGCTTGCAATCAGTCACACCGCTAGATATGTTTCCACAAACCGCTCATCTGGAAACACTGTCCATATTGAAAAGGAAGTAATTTTTATGCCTAATGAAATCATAGCGTTTATCGGGCTCGGCAATATGGGCTATCCCATGGCGTCCAATCTGCTTAATGCGGGCTATACCGTCAATGGCTTTGATACGCAGCTAACTGACGAGCTTAAAGAACAATCTTCAACAGCTACGCCTGCCATCACATTACACGAGCAGCTTGCGCCGTGTGTGGCTGATGCCAATGTGATTGTCACTATGCTTCCCAATGGTGGCATTGTGCTCAAGGTTCTTCAACAAATCATTGATACTCGCAGCACGCCGTGCACTATCATTGATTGTTCAACCATCGATATCAATGACGCCCGTACAGCTCATACTCTGGCACAACAGCACGGCTATACCTTCTTTGATGCGCCAGTTTCTGGTGGTATAAAAGGCGCCGCGGCCGGCACTCTCACAGCCATGGTAGGCGGTGATGAATCACAGCTGGCAGAACTCGCCAATGTACTGCAGCCACTGTTTGCCAATATCATTCACTGTGGTGGTGCAGGCAATGGGCAAGCTGCCAAAATTTGCAACAACATGCTCTTAGCCACCACCATGATTGGCGTGGGCGAATCATTTAATCTGGGTGATAAACTCGGCCTTGATCCGCAAACACTGTTCAATATCTTATCAAGCTCAACGGGCTCGTGCTGGTCGGTAAACAGCTATTGCCCCGTGCCGGGTGTTGGCCCAGAATCGCCAGCAGACAACCACTACCAACCCGGCTTCTCAGGCCATATGATGCTAAAAGACATGAAGCTGACGCAAGCGGCGGCCCAATCAGTGTCTTTACCCACACCATTAGGCGAGCATTCTTTGGCGTTGTACGAGCAGTTTGTAGCGCAAGGTGGCGGTCCTCAAGACTTCTCCGCCATTATTCAGTTTTTAAATAGCAAATCCTAGGAACTTGTGGATGTCACTTAACATCCGATGGACATGCGTTTTCAGAGCGTTGTGTCTACTTGGCTACGTGCCCAGTCATGAAAGTACTCTGATTTTTTAAAATTCGTTAGTTGAGCGGGTTGATATTTCTCTTGCTTGACGCAATCTTCTAATCTCACTTCCACCATTTTTTGAATATATTATTATGATGAAACTCTATTATCATCCTTCCCCTAACCCACTCAAAATCGCTCTGTTCCTCGAAGAGACAGGCATGGAGTATGAGCTGGTACCAGTAGATACCCGCAAAGGCGAGCAACATGACCCAGCGTTTTTGGCCATCAACCCGAACGCTAAAACGCCAGCACTCACCGATGGTGATGCCGTCATTTTCGACAGCACCGCAATCCTGTTGTACCTAGCTGAAAAATCCGGCAAGTACGTACCAACCGATAACACGGCCAAAGCACAAATGCTGTCATGGCTCATGTTTGTCGCCACAGGTATCGGGCCATACTCTGGTCAGTGTGTACATTTTCGTCATATCGCGCCTGAGCCAAAAGAATACGCACTTAATCGTTACGATTTTGAAGCACATCGCCATTGGCAGCTTATCAATGATCAGCTCGAAGGCAAAAAGTACATGCTGGGTGATGAATACAGCATCGTAGATATGGCTGTTTGGGGTTGGGCACGAGCGGTCCCTTTCATTCTTGGCGGAGATGACGCATTTGCTAA